>CAMJJO010000044.1 GCA_946406095.1 uncultured Bacteroidales bacterium
CGTGTCCGCGAGGTGGTGAAAATCAGCTACAGGGACGGGGATGTGGTGTTTGTATCCGTGCACGCCCTCAACAAACTCTCCCTCTTCCGTTCGGCGGACGGGGAACAGCCGCGAATCAACAAACTCGGATCCAAGACCTGGTCTACCCTGAAAGCCAATGCCAAGCGCAAAGTAAAGGATATTGCCAAGGACCTGATCCAGCTGTATGCCAAGCGCAAGGCCACCAAGGGTTTCGCCTTCTCTGCCGACACTTATCTGCAGGATGAGCTGGAATCCTCATTCATGTTCGAGGATACGCCCGATCAGGAAGCGGCTACCATCGCGGTGAAGAAGGATATGGAGGATGACTGCCCTATGGACCGCCTGGTGTGCGGCGACGTAGGGTTCGGCAAGACAGAAGTGGCCATCCGCGCCGCATTCAAGGCCGTGACCGACGGCAAGCAGGTGGCTGTGCTGGTGCCTACCACCATCCTGGCCCTGCAGCACTACAATACTTTTATCTCCCGCCTGGCCAACTTCCCCTGCACCGTGGAATATGTCAGCCGTCTGCGCACCGCAAAGCAGATTTCAGACATCAAGCACAGGGTTTCCACCGGCGAGATAGATATCATTATCGGTACCCACAAGATACTTGGAAGCGGCTTCGATTTCAAGGACCTGGGCCTGCTGGTGATAGACGAAGAACAGAAATTCGGGGTTGCCGCGAAGGAGCGTCTCCGGCAGATAAAGGCTTCGGTGGATACCCTCACCCTGACCGCCACCCCTATCCCAAGGACCTTGCAGTTCTCTCTGCTGGGCGCCAGGGACCTCAGCATAATCAACACCCCTCCGCCCAACCGGATTCCGGTTCAGACGGAAATTATCCTCTTCGACGAGGGAGAGGTCAGGAGCATCATCAACTACGAACTCAACCGGGGCGGCCAGGTGTTCTTCCTCCATAACAAGGTGGAGGAACTCCCGCACATAGAGAAGATTCTCCACCGTCTGGTGCCGGACGCACGCATCTGCGTAGCGCACGGGCAAATGGAATCCCGTCAGCTGGAAGACAAGATGCTCGGGTTCATCAGGGGAGATTACGACGTACTGCTCTGCACCACCATAATCGAAAACGGGCTGGATATCCCGAACGCCAACACCATAATCATCAACCAGGCGCAGAACATAGGGCTCAGCGACCTTCACCAGCTCCGCGGCCGTGTGGGGCGTTCCAACCGCAAGGCTTTCTGCTATCTGATTGTGCCGCCGCTGGCATCCGTTACGGAAGATGCGCGCAGGCGCCTTCGCGCCATCGAGGAATTCTCCGATCTGGGCAGCGGATTCAACATCGCCATGCAGGACCTGGACATCCGCGGAGCCGGCAACCTGCTTGGCGCCGAACAAAGCGGATTCATGATGGATATGGGGTATGAGACCTTCCAGAAAGTGATAAATGAGGCTATGGATGAACTTGGCATAGAGACTGGTCAAAAGATTAATAGAGGTAGGGAGAAAATTATTTCCGACTGCACTATCGAAACCGACCAGGAAGCCCTTATTCCGGACGACTACATCGACGTTACCGCAGAGAAAATCCGCATATACAAGCAACTCGATTCCATGAGTTCCGAGAAGGATATGGACCGCCTGGCCATTCATCTGACCGACCGTTTCGGCCGCATCCCCCAGGAGGTGACGAATCTTTTCAACGTCGTGAAAATCCGTAATCTCGGGATGCGCCTCGGTTTCGAGAAGATCATAGTGAAGAACGGGATGTGCATCTGCTGGTTCGTTTCGCAGCAGAACTCCCCTTATTTCAAGTCCGAAGTATTCGAAAAGATACTGGCGACCGTATCCTCCGGCAGCACTCCTTTCGTGCTGAAGCAGAGCGACAACAAACTCAAACTGGTGGCTCACGGGCTGGACGGCCTTCAGGCATCATGGTCCCTCTTGAATAAGTTCGTATAATTTCTTACCTTTGTAGGCTTTATTGATAAGACTGTGGCAAACTTGCTCATAGAGGTGGGAAACACGGCGCTAAAAGCCGCGTGGGCAGAGGGGATGACCCTCGGCAAAACTTTCCGTTATCAGGGGGAGAAGGTGATGGATTTCATACTCTCTCTCACCGAAAAGGAAAAGGCGGAAGTTATGGCCGTGGTGTCCGCCAAGCCTATCTCCCCCGAAGAGGAGGCCGTCCTGCGCAAGGAATGCCGGCACCTGATGATACTGGACAGGGCCCATCCGGACATCCTCCAGCGCTATGATCTGCCGGATTATCTTTCCTACGACAGGGCTGCGTCGCTGCTGGCGGTAAGGTATCTGTTTAAGGGGAAACCCTGCATAGTGTTCGATTTCGGCACGACGCTAACCATAGACCTCACCTCCGAAGACGGGCAGTACCGCGGGGGAAACGTCTCCCCCGGATTCCTCACGCGCTTCAAGTCGCTGAACCGCTATTCCAAGTCGCTGCCGCTGATGAACATACCCAACCGCATCCCCCGCGAGGGCAACTCTCTGGAGTCTTCCATCGAGTCCGGGGTGGTTTCGGGCATAATGTTTGAAATCGAAGGGTATATCCGCCGGCATCCGGGTTATGTAGTGGTATTCACCGGCGGAGATGCCACGTATTTTGCCAAGCGGATGAAGCAGTCCCTGTTCATCGTGAGCAATCTGGTTCAGGTAGGCCTGGCGCTTATTACAGACGATTATGTTGAGAAGAATATTCAATAGTGCAGTTGTCCTGACGGCTCTTCTGGCCGGGTTGAACGCTTCGGCCCAGTCCGGCGAGTATCTGTCCTACACCCCGTACTCCATCTTCGGAATAGGGGATCTCTCGCAGCAGGGATCGGCCTACAACCGGAGCATGGGCGGCGTGGGTATCGCCTCCAGGAACGTCCGCTATCAGAATTCCCTCAATCCCGCGGCGATAACGGCAAGGGACTCTCTCTCCTTCATGCTGGACTTTTCGCTGCTGAATTCGAACATCATCTACCGCCAGGGGGATCTTACATCTGCCCGCAACATCAACAATATCAGCAGTATGGCCATCTCCTTCCCTGTTTGGAGGAGCATGTCGATGATTTTCGGAATAGCCCCCTACAGTTCCGCGGGGTACGGGTATACGGTGAAGGAGACGGATCCGTCCATCATAGCCACGACAGGGAACATCACCTATCAGGACTATGGTCAGGGCAGTTACTATAAGCTTTACGGCGGAATAGGGCATACCTTCTGGAAGAAACTGTCGGTGGGCGCCGAGGCGGATTACATTTTCGGCAACTGCAACAAGTACTTCACGGAGAATTTCTCCAAGAGCGGGTTCAACGCCGTCCAGGACAGCTATCTCCTCTATCTGAATGCCTTTACCGGCAAATTCGGCGTCCAGTACGAGCAAAAATTCGGCTCCAAGACCAAGGTCGGCTTCGGAGCCACCTACAGCCTCGGTGCGAACATGCACGGCACGGTCGACTACAAGCACAGTTCCGTGGGCAGTGCGGAAACGGTGGTGGTGTCTTCACATTCAGATACCCTCGGAGTCAACGCCGCCCCGGTGCGGATCGCCTCTGAACTCGGCCTGGGCCTGTCGGTGAACTTCGACGAGCGCATCCGTGCCGAAATCAACTATATCTTTGCAGACTGGACCAATACCGGGATGGGGACCGCAAACGGGTTTGCCGTTACCAACAGCAAACTGCCCTTCAGCACCACGGCCCGCCAGAGCGTGCGCGCCGGCCTCGAATACACCCCGGACAGGTACAATGTCCGCTACTGGTACAAGAGGGTTTCCTACCGTGCCGGAGCATACTATAACAACGAGTATTACAAGGTCGGAGGCAACGAAATCAATACTTTCGGCATCACTTTAGGAGCAACCCTTCCTGTTTTCCGTTGGTACAACGGAGTTTCGGTGGCGGTGGATATGGGGCAGAGAGGCACGGCTGTTGCAGGGTTGGTCAGAGAAAGATACATAAAGTTCTGCGTAGGGCTGAACCTCCACGACATTTGGTTCCAGAAGCGCAGGTTTGAATAGAAAAACGAAACAACTGAAGATATGAAAAAGATTGTTGTAGCATTACTTACCATCGTGATGGCATTCGCCGGGCTCAGGGCTTCGGCTCAGGGAAAGTGGGGCGCAGACAGCGCAAACTGCATCAAGTACCTGTCCTTCTACGATGACTCCTACAAAGCAAAGGATTATGACAACGCCACCGTCAACTGGCGCAAGGCCTATGCCATCTGCCCTCACGGGGTACGTCAGACAATGTTGACCAACGGCACCGAGCTGCTTCGCAAGCTCATCAACAAGAACAGAGGCAATGTGGTATACCGCGCAGCCCTCATCGACTCCCTGATGACCCTGCACGAGGAGCGCGCCCAGCTGTTCCCCAAGTATGCATCTTCCGCCCTCAACAATAAAGGCGTGGATATAGTCAATTATCTCGCCGGGGATGACAAGGCCATCTATGAGGGCCTGAACGATGTAATCGTGCGCAACGGCGTCAACACCCGCACCAGTCTCTACATCCAGGATATGAACGTGGCCATCGAACTTTACAAGAAGGGCGTGCTTTCTGCAGAGGATGTGATCAACACCTACCAGAGGAACGTGGACCTGCTGGACAAGGCTCCCGCCAAAACCGACGCAGTGGCCGAGCAGAACCGCAAGGTCAAGACCGACCTCGAGAGCCTCTTCATCACCAGCAAGGTGGCCGAGTGCGAAGACCTCATTGCCCTCTTCACCCCCCGCTATGAGGCCGGTTCGGACGATCTTGCCCTGGTTTCCAACATCGTCAAGATGCTGAGCATCACCGAGGATTGCCAGGATAACGATCTCTTCCTCAATGCCGTCACCTCGATGTACAAGCTGGATCCTTCCTACAATTCGGCTTACTACCTCTACAGGCTCAACGCCTCCAGAGGCAACATCGATATCGCACTCAAGTATATCGACGAGGCTATTGCCTATGATGAATCGGACGCATCCACCGATGCCGGATACAACTTCGAGGCCGCAGCCTTCTGCTTCAAGAACGGCCGTCTCGCAAAGGCATACAATTATGCCAATACTGCCCTCAACCTCGATGAGAGCGTGGCTGGCAAGGCATATTTCCTGATGGGTCAGATCTGGGGCACCACCGCTTGCGGCGGGGACGAAATCGAAAAGCGCGCCCACTACTGGGTGGCCGTCGACTTCCTCCAGAAGGCAAAGAATGCCGACGCTTCCCTCGCCGACGAGGCCAACAGGGTGATCGGCTCCTACAGCATCTACTTCCCCGAAACCGCCGAGGCGTTCATGTATAACGTCACCGACGGACAGAGCTACAGGGTGGTCTGCAATGGCATGAGTGCCACCACCACCGTCCGCACCAGGAAGTAAACGGACGTGAAGCCCGCAAGGAACACACAGATTCGATATTGGATAGCTGCCGTCATTGCGGTGGCTATCCTCGTTGTATCCTGCAAGAACAAGATGGCCCAGGCGGAAGTGCTGAACCTTCAGGACACCCCCGTCCAAACCATCGAAGACATGTTTGCCGTCCAGACGCGCAACGGCCTGGTGGTGATGAGGGTGGAGGCAAACGTGATGGAGAGGTACGACAACGACACCACCTCCTACGAGACCTTCCCGAAGGGCATCGCCATTTACGGGTACTCCGACGAGGGCCTTCTCGAAACGATCATAGTTTCGGACGACGGCAGGCATTTTACCCGAAAAAGACGGAACGCGCAGCCTCAGGAGGAGCTGTGGGAAGCCTTCGGAAACGTGGTCATCCACAACGTCCTCAAGCAGGAGACGATGGAAACTGATACCTTGTACTGGAACCAGGCCAAGAATGAAATCTATACCGACTGCTATGTGAAGATGTATTCCCCCCAGGGTTTCCTGCAGGGGTACGGCATGCGTTCGGACGACCATGCCCGCAACGCCATCCTTCTGGAGCCGTTCAACGGATATGGCTATACCGCAAGGGACAGCACCGTGGTAGTCATTGATTCTGTTAATTTTATAGGCCCTCTGGTCAAGATATCCAAATAAATTTTCTACCTTTGCAGGCTTAATTGATTTAATAATTAAAAAATATATTACTGAAATGGCGGTTCTTGAAAAAATTCGCGTTAAGTTCGGGCTTGCGATATCCATCATCATCGCACTGGCCCTTTTGTCTTTTATCATAGATCCCAGCACCCTCGAATCTGCCCTGCATTCAATGTCCAGCAAGTACGATGTCGGCGTCATCAACGGCAAGGCAATCGCATACACTGATTATCTCGAGGATGTGGAAAGGTATACCCAGATCAACGAAATCATCACCGGATCCAGCGTGCAGAACGAGCAGACCCAGCAGCAGATCAGGGATGCCGCCTGGCAGGAACTTGTGGACAAGCACATGTTCATCAAGAATGCCAAGGCCGCAGGCATCACCGTCGGCAAGGCTGAGATCGTAGACCTCACCACCGGAGACAACCCGTCCCCCATCATCGCCAGCAACGCTGCCTTCATGGACGACAATGGCCAGTTCTCCGCCGACCGCGTGCGTGACTTTGTCAATCAGATCCCTTCGGATGAGTCCGGGCGCCTCCAGCTCTACTGGAGCTACCTGCAGAACTCCCTCAATACCCAGCAGTACTACGCAAAGTACGGTGCCCTATTCAACGCCAGCACTTTCCAGAACGCTCTGGAGAAGGCCCTGAACGTAGAGCTTAACAATACCACCGCCAACGTGGACTATGTGTATGTTTCTCATCCTTATGCAGACAGCACCGTCAAGGTGACTCCCGCCGAGGTCAAGAAATACTACAAGTCTCACCCCGAATTCTTCCAGCAGCAGGCCAGCCGCGACATAGAATATGTGGTGTTCGAGGTTGTTCCTTCCGCAGAGGATATCTCTGCCACCAACGATCAGTTCGCAGAGGCATACGGCCAGTTTGCAGATGCCGACAACGTCAAGGCATTCCTTCTGAAGAACTCCGACCGTCAGCTCAGCAACTACTGGTACAAGGCCGGTGAACTCACCAGCATCAACGCAGATGTCAACGACTTCGTGTTCAACGGCAAGGGCGCTGTTTCTCCCATCATCACCGACGGCGACACTTTCTATGCCGTCCGCGTGATGGAGAGCAAGCTCGTTTCCGACTCCGTTTACGTAAAGCACATCCTTCTCCAGGGTGCGAATGCCGGCAAGACCGCCGACAGCCTCGTGACCGTGGTCCGCAAGGGCGGCAACTTCTCCGCTCTCGCAGCAGAGTTCTCGGTCGACCAGAATTCCGCCGCTGACGGCGAACTCGGCAACATCGGCTGGATGACCCAGACCTACATGATTCCCGGCTTCGAAAGCGTCATCACCGCTCCCGTGAACCAGCCTATGGTCCTCAAGACCCAGTACGGCACCCACGTGGTAGTGGTCAGCAAGATCACCGCTCCTCACCTCAAGAAGCAGGTTGCTATCCTCGAGAAGACCGCTGTTCCCAGCAAGGAGACCACCAACACCGTCTATGCAAAGGCCAACAAGTTTGCGACCATCGCCGGAGGTACCGCCGCCGGTTATCTTGAGGCCGTGGATACCATGGGTGTCTATTCCCACAAGATGAACATCACCGAGGCCACTTCCAACTACGGTTCCATCGAGAACGCCAAGGAGCTCACCCGCTGGGCATTCGACAACAAGGTCGGAAAGGCTTCCAACATCATCACCGTCAACAACAAGTACTTCTTCGTTGCAGCGGTCAACGGCATCCATAAAGAGGGCCTGAAGCCTCTGAACGAGGTGACTCCTTCCATCGAGGGAACACTCCTTTCCAAGAAGATTGCCGCAGCCCAGAAGGAACTGATTGCCGGCAAGATCGAAGGCTGCACCACCCTCCAGGAGGTTGCCGACAAGCTCGGTAGCACCATCACCAGCGAGCCTGCATTCAGCCTCGCCACCATGAGCGGACGCGCTGCGGATCCTTCCCTCGCCGGAGCTATCTCCAAGGCGGAAGAAGGCAAACTGAGCGGCCCCGTCGCCGGTGTGTACGGCACCTATGTGTTCATGCTGAACAGCAAGGAAGTCGGCTCCTTCTACACTGAGGCCGACGCCGACACGTTCACTCAGCGCAAGGCACAGTACAACGTCCAGGGCATCATTCCCGTGATGTCCGACAACGGTGTCGTGAAGGATAACAGGGCGAGGTTCTTCTAGGAGATCTTCACCTTAAAGCCTTTTGAGAATGAAAGGACTGTGTCCACGGTTGTGGCATAGTCCTTTTGCTTTATCTTGATTTCGAAAACCCCCTCGCCATCGGCCAGGGAAACGCTCTCTATGTCGGCGCCCTTGTTCTTGAGGGTGTCGACAATGGTTTTCAGCTCTTCGTTGCCTATGGGGGAAAGAGAGACTCTAAGTTCCTTCTCTCCATAGATGCGGGTGATGAAGTGCATGGTTTCCAGCACCAGGACGGTCATCAAAGTGGCCGCGATAGCCACGGAATACATGGCGGCTCCGCAGGCGAGGCCGATGGCGGCGGCAACCCAGAGCCCTGCGGCGGTGGTAATACCCCTGACCACGTTCTTCTGGAAGATAATCACGCCTGCGCCTATGAAACCGATGCCGGAGACCACCTGCGCTGCCACCCGGGCGGCGTCGAAACGTCCGCTGAATGCATACTGCGAGATAATCATGAACAAGGCGCTACCCAGCGCCACGATGAAGTGAGTGCGCACGCCGGCTTCCTTGGCGCGGAACTCGCGCTCGAAACCTATCACGCCGCCGAGCAGTCCGGCGACGAAAATCCGCATTATGAAGGTCCAGTCTATAGCCATTATATCAGAATCTTAAAATAGTCCCGGGGTAATCGCCAGCCACTTCAGCACGGTCTGCCCGAAAAGCAGGATCAGCAGCCACGAGAAGGTCATCATGGTGATGCCGTACTTGAACGCGTCGGTCTGGCTGTATTGGTTGGTATTGTAGAGAAGCGCTGCGGGCTTGCTGTTGAAAGGCAGCACGTAGCAGTGCTCGATAAGCATGGATGTAGGCAGCGCCAGGCTCATCGGAGGGAAGTGGAAACGCGCTTCCACGCCCAGTGCGATAGGCACGAACACCATAGTGCGTATGGTCTTGCTCTGGAAGATCAGCCCGGAATACATCATCAGGAAGGTAATGATCACATACAGCACCCAGAACGGGGTGTCCGAGGTGATGCCCATCGCATCGAATGCGGCGTTCACCATGGTATTCGGCAGGTCGGTGGCGTTGAGGCCGCTTCCCAGCACGTATGCGCCCGCACTGAAGAGCATCAGGTGCCAGGGGATGTCCACATCGTTCCACTTCACTACCCCGATTCCGGGCAGCAGGGCGATGCAGGCGCCCAGCAGCGCCACTATGGTCTCATCTATATTATGGAAAGTCCCCTTGGTGACCCAGAGGAAGAGCACCAGACAGAAGATTCCCACGGCCTTCCATTCCTGGGCGCTCATCTTGCCCATGGTGGCAAGCTCGGCCTTCAGGCGGTCTATTCCGCCCTCCAGCTGGGGTTTCTGCTCCTCTTTCTTCATGGGGAAGAAGACGTACATTCCCATCAGCAGGCCCACCACCAGGATGATGATGCTCATGGGGCCTACCGCGACCAACCATTCCTTATAGCCGAAGTCGCAGGAGCCCAGAAAGCCCGCGATGAGGGAGATGGCCAGCAGATGCGCGCCGCTTCCGGTGTAGAAAGCGTTGGCGCCGATGTTCACCTGGAAGAGGTTCTGGATCACCAGGTTGCGGCCGAAGTTGTTCCGGTGGCCGTTGGAGGCCCCGTAGATTGCACAGATGACCATAAAGATAGGAAGCATTATGGTCGCCTTGACGGTGGTGGCGGAGATGAAGGCGGATAGCACCAGGTTGATGCCCAGGAAGCTCCAGAGCACGCCCTTTGCGCTCTTGCCGAACTTGATCACGAAGGCCAGTGCCAGACGCTTTGCGAACTGCGTCTTCACCAGCATGGATGCCAGCACGAAGCTGAGTATGTTCAGCCACATCACCGGGTGTCCCAGCTGCGCCAGGGCCTCTTTCTGGGTGGTGACGTTGAAGAGCACCGTGCCCAGGATTAGCAGCAGGGAGGTTAGATAATTGGGGATGGCTTCCGTCATCCAGAGTATAAGGCTCGCCACGAAGATGCCCAGCATCGCGTAGTTCGCGCGGATGAATCCGTCCATCCCAAGGGCCCCCAAGCGGGCCTGGGCTTTGGCTGCCAGGCCGTCCGCGCTGAGGTTGTCGATGAACCCTATATGACAGAACCAGCAGATCCAGACGAAGGCGATGATGGCCAGAGGACCGCCCAGGCGGGCCATCCATACCTCGAACTTCCCCTTCTGCATCTTGGGGAGTTTCTCGACCTTGTAGTTGTTCATGTCCAGCGGATCGAACGCCGCCGTCTTGATCTCTTCTGCCATACTAATTATAGGTTACGCTGTAGAGTTTGCTGGTGCTGTCGCAGATGAACCAGAATGTCTTGTTCTTGGCATCCTTGCAAAAGCCCTCAGGCTTCTTTACGAACGAAATGCTGTACTCCTGAACCTTGGTGCCGTCGGTCTTCACCTGGGTCAGTTTCTGCGTCTTTGCGTCCGTGATGAACAGGGTGCCGTCGTCGCTGTCGTAGTAGATATCCGACAGGCTGGTGGCCCAGTCGGCGTCGAAGGCCGTGGTCCAGGTCTTGTCTGCGATGGAATACGCGTATACGCGTTTGGGTTTGCTTTGATTGGCCACGTAGAGGACACCGTTTCCGGCGGCTATGCCCTCATAGCCTTGATTCTCTTCGCTCCCGGCCTCCTCGGGGCCCTTGGAAACGAGAGTTACGCTCTTGTGGTCCGCGCTCAGCTTGTATATCTCGCGGGTGCGCTCTTCGCTGAGGTAAATGCTGCCGTCGGCAGCCTTGGTGATGCCTTCCCAGTCGTGGGCGTCGTTGGGCTTTGCGAAGGAGCAGGTGTTTTTCAGTTGCCCGTCCAGACCGAACTCGTAAACATGACCGTTGTCCTCTGCCACCAGAAGGCCGTCTCCGGCCTCGTTGAGGCAGATTGCCGAAAGCCCCTCGAGCTTGGTGGCATAATCTACGGGTGTGCCCAGGGTATATGTAGTCACCTGCTGGTCGTCACCGTTGTCTATAATAACGGGCTCATCCCTGAGGCACGAGGCCAGGGATGAGACCGCCAATAGACCAAGAATGAAATGTTTGAATACTTTTATTTCCAATTCTTGTAGGGATTTTTCATCAACATTGAATTGAAGTACTTGGGGTCGCCGGTGACCTCTTCGCCAAGCCAAGCGGGCTTGTCGAAAGGCTCGTTCTCGTCTTCGAGTTCGACTTCGGCGACGGTCAGTCCGTCGTTGTCGCCATAGAACTCATCTACTTCCCAAGTGTGCTTGCCGTCGGTGTTCTTGACAAGATAACGGGTCTTGTCGATCACTCCGGGTTCGGCAAGTTCGAGGAGGCTCTTCACCTCATCCACGGGGATTTCTTTCTCCCACTCGAAACGGGCTGCGCCGCTGGCGTTGCCTATTCCCTTGACGGTGATGAAGCCCTTGTCGCCCTTTACGCGGATACGCACGGTGCGTTCAGGCACGCTGCTGAGGTATCCCTGGGTGATGCGGGTGGCCTTGAAAGCCTCGGCCTTGAAGTCGCCCTTCACCAAGAACTTTTTCTCTATTTCCTGTGACATATCGTTTCGTTTGCAAGGGGTTTGTCGCTCATGCCGATCAC
>CAMJJO010000045.1 GCA_946406095.1 uncultured Bacteroidales bacterium
TCCAGCCCATCACCGCGCTCTCGAAGTCGGAGACGCAGGCGATGAGGATGTTGATAGCCACGATGATGAAGGGGAAGGGTTTGAACCAGTGCTTTGCACCTACGCCCCATTTGTACTTGATCATCATGAAACCGATGCACCCTGCGGTCGCGGCATACAGCTTGGCATAGTGGAACCAACCCTGCATGTAGATATGGGTCTGATTCTCGAGTGCCCACTGAGCTCCGCTGCGCACACCCAGCCAGATGGCCACGAAATAGGCAGTAAGAGCGACAGGAATAGCAAGGAAGGTGATGATGCCGCCGAGCTTGGTGCGACGCGCGAATTCATTGAAGAGGATGAGGCCCAGAAGGACCACTATCAACATCCCCCACTGAGAAAGGGCATTAGCCCCATAAACTTGGAAAAACATAGTAAAGATTATTGGTTAGTAACTAAACGTTTCGATCTGTATTCCTTAATCATGGCATAGCCAAGCCAAACCAGGGTTATGGCCACGCTCATCGGCACCCCGACTTTAAGCATCTCCATCGGAGTCCAGGCGAACAGTTCTCCATTGATTGCGTGATCTACGACCAGCATGACGGAACCGCCCCAAAGCATCATTTCAAGAGATGCCAGATTGCGGCCGATGAATCCGGTCTTCCAACCGGCCTTGCGGCAGACGCTGGTCAGCGCAGCCTGCGCAAGTGGAATAATATAACAACTCATACTTCTATTTGTTTGATTTCTACTTCATTACCCCGGAGCAGCCAGGTTTCGCCGCTCCCGCAGTGGGGGCAGGTCTTTCCATAGCGGACGGTTTCGTATTCCTCGCCGCAAGCATCGCAGTGCGTGACCGCCGGAATGGTATTGATGCGCAGTTCGCAACCCTCCAGCATCGGCTCCTTGGTCACAGCCCAGCGCCAACAGTCGGTAAGGTAGTCCGGCACTATGGTGGAAACTTCTCCTATATCCATCACGACGGCATTCACATGGGTGACGCCGTTTTCTTCGGCCGCCTTTTTGACGTCCTTGATGATATAAAAAACGATTCCAAGTTCGTGCACGAATTATTTCTTTTTACTGAACAAAATCTTGCCCGTACGCTTGATCATATAAGGCAGGATGCCGCCGAACTTGTCTTCGGATGTGCGCAGATGACTGGCCTCGGGATGCACTCGGAACAGGTGTATGGCATCGAATCCGCACTTGGTGGTGCAGATGCCGCAGCCTATGCAGCGGTTCTCGTCCACCACCGATGCGCCGCAACTGAGGCAACGCGCGGTTTCCTTGCGCACCTGCTCTTCGGTGAGGGTGCCGTGATATTCGGCGAATGCGTTCGCGGCCGGTTTCACGCCGGGATCCTGGCGGGAGCCGTTGTCGTAGCTCTCCACGAGGATGTCGCTCTTGTCGAGCTCGATGAAATCGCGCCTGTTGCGGCCTATGGTCATATGGCCGTGCTGCACATAGCGGTGCAGGCTCTCGGCGGCCTCCTTGCCGGCGGCAATCGCGTCGATCGCGAACTTGGGGCCGGTGAAGCAGTCGCCACCCACGAAGATATCGGGATCCGCCGTCTGATAGGTAAGTTTGTCCGCCACGGGATACACACCGCGGAAGAATTCCACCTTGGTGCCGGCAAGCAGGTCTTTCAGGATAACCGTCTGGCCGATGGCGAAGATGACCATATCGGCATCGAGGGTAATCAGCTCATTTTCATCGTATTCCGGCGCAAACTTGTGCTCTGCGTTGAAAACGGAAGTGCACTTCTTGAACACGATTCCGGAGACCTTGCCGTCCCCAAGGACCTCCTTCGGGCCCCAGCCGGGATTCAGCACAACTCCGTCCTCGCGGGCCTCGGTGCGCTCTTCGAGGGATGCGGGCATGATGTCTTCGGTCTCGAGCGAGAGCATCGTAACCTCGGAGGCACCGCTGCGCTTGGCAACACGGGCCGCGTCGATGGCCACGTTTCCGCCGCCCACGACAACCACCTTGCCGCTCACCTTCACCTTACCGCAGTTGGCATCGTGTAGGAAATCGATGGCAGTGGTTGTGCCGGGGAGGGTCTCTCCGGGGATTCCGGGAAGGCGACCGCCCTGGCAGCCGATTGCTACGTAGAAGCCCTTGTAGCCTTCTTCCCTCAGGCTGGCGATAGTCACATCCTTACCCACCTCGACGCCGCAGCGGATATCCACACCGATCTCGCGCATTATATCGATCTCCGCCTTTATCACGTCCTTCTCCAGTTTATATGAAGGTATGCCGTAACGGAGCATTCCGCCTGGCTCCTGATTGCGCTCGAACACGGTGGGTTTGTATCCCATGGTGGCCAGATAATAGGCGCAGGAAAGGCCTGCGGGGCCGCCGCCGATGACGGCGATCTTCTGGGGCCAGCGCTCCTCGACGTTCGAGCAGATGTTCACCTCGGGCACGAAGCGTGTCTCGGCGTTCAGGTCCTGCTCCGCGATGAACTTCTTCACCGCATCGATGGCAATGGGCCTGTCGATGGTGCCGCGGGTGCAGGCATCCTCGCAACGGCGGTTGCAGATGCGTCCGCATACGGCAGGGAACGGATTCTCGCGCTTGATGAGCTCCAGTGCCTCGGTATACTTACCCTCGGCCGCCTTCTTGAGATAGCCCTGTACGGCGATGTGCGCGGGGCAGGCGGTCTTGCAGGGAGCAGTGCCGGTAGGATAGCAGTTGATGCGGTTGCGGTCCCTATAGTCTTCGTTCCACTTTTCGGGGCCCCACCAGCTGGCATCCGGCAGTTCCTGCTTGGGATAGGTCTGTTCGCCGTGCTTGGTGCAAAGTTTCTGGCCGAGCTTGACGGCACCGGCCGGGCAGTACTCCACGCATCGGCCGCAAGCCACGCAGTTCTTGGGATCCACCTTGGCCACATAGGCGCTGCGGCTCATGTTGGGAGTGTTGAAGAGCTGCGAGGTGCGGAGCGCATTGCAGATCTTTACGTTGCAGTTGCAGATGGCGAAGATCTTGCCCTCGCCGTCGATATTGGTAATCTGATGCACGAAGCCGTGGTCTTCCGCCTTCTTGAGGATAGCCATCGCCTCGTCATAGGTGATGTCGTGGCCGCGGCCGGTCTCACGGAGGTAATCCGCCATATCACCCACGCCTATGCACCAGTCGCGGTAGTCGTCCGCACAGCCCTCATCCAGCTTCTTGCGGCCGTAGCGGCAGGAGCAGATGCCCACGCCGATGTGGCCTTCGTATTTCTTGAGCCAGTAGGAGATGTGCTCGATGCTGACCGACTGGTTTTCCATGCTGATGGCCTTCTCCACGGGTATCACGTGCATTCCTATGCCGCTGCCGCCCATTGGCACCATCGGGGTGATCTTCTCCAGAGGGAGGAAGGTCATCCGCTCGAAGAACATCGCGAGTTCGGGATGCTTATCCATCAGGTCGGTGTTCATATTGGTATACTCGGCGCTGCCGGGCACGAACATCGGCACCCAATAGATGCGGTCTTCCCTGTTGAAGGTGGTGCCGGGATCGGGGCCCTGCCCGTTGGTGTAATGGTCGCCGTAATCGTATTCGAGCATGCCGAAGTAAGCCAGTTTGTCCAGCAGTTCATCGAAGCTGGCATCGTCCGGGGTAAAATGCTTTTCAGCGTTCAGCGTGTGCAGCTGGGCGTATGTCCAGTGCTTGCGCACCTTGAAGGGGCTGCCCGGCAGCATGGCCAGCAGAAGATCCAGCGATGCTTCGCGGGTGGCGGCGTCCATTTCGTCTTCGAAGATGCAGGCGAGGCCCCAGTACTCGGGAGCTTCGGTCGTCATCTTGATCTTGCCGGGAACGCGGTCGGTGACGTGACGCACGAACTTGATAAGCTTGGGATTGGGGTTCTTGTCGCCAAAATGCTTGGGGACGAACTTGGTGGACATTTCAGGCATATATCAGCTCTTTTTCCAATTATTCACTTCATTAAGGAGCCACTCGGCAAATTTCTCAACCCCTTCGCCGGTTTTGGCGCAAATGGGGATGACGGTGGCTTTGGGATTGCGCATATGCACATACTCCTCACATTTCGCAAGATCGAAATCGAAGTATGGCATCACGTCGGTCTTGTTGATGAGCACAAGGTCGCAGACCGAGAACATAAGGGGATATTTGAGGGGCTTGTCGTGACCTTCAGGCACGGAGAGAATCATGGCATTGCGGCAGCTGCCAGTGTCGAATTCGGCAGGGCAGACCAGGTTGCCGACGTTCTCCAGGATTACCAGATCCAGGCCGTCCATCGGCACATTGTCCAGGCCCTGGCGGGTCATTTCAGCATCGAGATGGCACATCCCTCCAGTATGGAGCTGGATGGATTCGATGCCGGTGGCTTCCTTGATCTTCACGGCATCCACATCGGAGTCGATATCCGCCTCCATCACCGCCACACGCAGTTTATCTTTTATCAGATTCAGTGTGCGTATGAGAGTGGTGGTCTTGCCGCTACCGGGCGACGACATCAAATTAAGGAGGAATACTCCCTTGTCTTTCAGCTCTTTACGGAGATTGTCCGCATCAAGGTCATTGTCGGCGAAGATGCTCTTCTTGATCTCTATCACCTTCACCTCTTGGTTTTTGGTCATTAGTGTGGTCGGTTAGTCCTGCAAGTTACTAAATAAGTGTCAATCCGCAAAATTTGTTTATATTTGGAATATGAAAAAGATTCTCTCCCTTATCCTTCTTTTGGTTTCCCTGCAGCTTGGTGCGTGGGAACGCGAGTATATTTGGCCTGCCGGCAAGATGCCTGATACCCAGGCCCATCAGATTGCCGCTATGACGGATGTCTCAAAGGCAGACGGCTTCAACCCGGACGAGTACCGTTTCCCGTATCTGGAGTGGTTTGAAAAGCCTTCCAACCCCAACGGAGCGTGTATGATCTTGATTTCCGGCGGCGGTTACTACAACTGCTGCGATATGGGGCTGATCAAGATGTGGCATGAGGAATTCACCAAACTGGGAGTGCAGTGCGTCAATTTCGTATACCGCACCACCCGACCGAAGGGTATTCCCTACTACCAGACGGCCTGGGAGGATGGCCAGAGGGCTGTGCGTATGGTCCGCAGCGAAGCCAAAAAGCGTGGTTTCGATCCCGAAAAGATAGGAGCGATAGGGATGTCTGCCGGAGGGCACCTCACCCTGCTGCTGGCCACCAGTTCGGAAACTCCAGCATACGAACCGGTAGATAAGCTGGATGCCGTGCCCTGCCACATCAACTGGGCAGTAGCCAATGCACCGGCATACGTTACTTCCGATGCCGACGAAAAAGGCATCCCGGCGCCCCGCGAAGGATATGGTAAAGATGTTACCATCAGCAAGGTCTTCAAGTTCGACGGCCACACCTGCCCAATCAGCCTTCACCACGGAGGCAAGGACCCCTACTCCCCCAACGGTTCTACGCTGGTTTACAGAGAGTTGCGCAAACGTAAAGTTCCCGCCGAACTCCATCTCTACCCCAACAAGCCCCACGGCGCGTTCGGTTTTGAAAGAGCGGTGGAATTTATGACCCAGATGGGCTACCTCGGCCCCGTGAAGCCCGAAGAGAAGATTATGGACCGCTTCCCTTCCGATGAGGACCGCGCAGGCTACAAGAAAGAAGCCATCTGGCCGGAAGGCAAGATGCCGGACCGTCAGGAGAACCAGTGCGAACCCTACATCGAATGGCACTTCCCTCATCAGCTCCAGACCCATGCAATACAGATAATCTATTCCGGAGGAAGCTACACAGGCAACAATCCGGACGACTTCGAAGTTGCGCCCATCCGCAGATACCTCAATTCCCTGGGAATCACTGTGGTAACGCTCAAATACCGCACTCCCCGCCCGGCTGCTCCCCTCGCCAAGCACACCACAGCCTGGCAGGACCTTCAGCGAGCCATCAGGGTGGTCCGCAGCGAGGCCCCTTCCCACGGGCTGGACCCGAACCGCATCGGCATCATGGGTTCATCGGCCGGAGGCCATCTCACCCTCATGGGGGTCACATCCTCCCGCCACAAGAGCTACTACCCCATCGACAACATAGACAAACTCTCCTGCAAGGTGCAGTGGGGAATCGGCATCTATCCCGCATATGCCCTTGAGGGCAACTCCGACTGGAGCAAGAACATGCCGGGAGGAAATGATGATTCCGACGCGCTTGTGCCCGAGTTCACTTTCGACCTCGACACCGCACCGATGCTCTTCATCCACGGCGATGCCGACTCCTGGCCCGCAATGAACTCCGTGAAAGTCTGGGAGAAGATGCGCGCCATGGGCATCCAGAGCGAACTGCATACCCTTGCCCTCCGCCCTCACTGCTTCCAGCGGACCGCCTCCCCCGGCACCGGCAGCTACACTTGGATGGAGCGGATCGCGGAATACCTCCAACCTTTCATAAAGGAATAAAACAGGAGTCCACCAATTAACTTCTGGTTTATTACTTTTAGTGAATTAAATGGAAGAACTCAACGCAATCATAGGAAAGATCTCCGGCTTCATATGGGGATGGCCGATGATAATCCTGCTGCTGGGGACTCATCTCTACATGACGGTGCGGCTGCGTTTCCCTCAGCTGAGGATAGGCACCGCCATCCGCCTTTCGTTCACCAAGGACCAGGGAGCCAGCGGCGACGTGTCGGCGTTCGGGGCACTGGCCACCGCACTCGCCGCCACCATCGGCACCGGCAACATCGTGGGCGTTGCCACTGCAGTCACCCTCGGCGGGCCCGGCGCAGTGCTATGGTGCTGGATTACGGGTGTGTTCGGGATGTCTACCAAATACGGTGAGTCTCTGCTGGCAGTCAAATACCGCGTCCGCACTCACGACGGGCGGATGCTGGGCGGACCGATGTTCGCTCTCGAGCGCGGGCTTCACGCCAAGTGGCTGGCCGTATTGTTCGCGGTATTCACGGCGCTCGCCGCCTTCGGCATCGGCAATACAGTCCAGGCAAACTCCATATCGCTTCTTCTGAACGAGAGTTTCGGCCTGTCCAAATGGCTCGTAGGAGCCGTTCTGGCAGGGCTGATACTGCTGGTCATCATCTTCGGAGTGAAAGGCATTGCAAGGGTCTGCTCCGCCCTGGTTCCGTTCATGGCAGTGCTTTATGTGCTTGGGTGTCTGGTGCTACTTGGCCTCAACTGGCATTATCTGGGGGAATCTTTGCAGTTGATCGCCTCCAGCGCTTTCTCCGCAAAGGCTGCCGGAGGAGGATTCGTGGGCTCGACAGTTATGCTTGCCTGCCGTTTCGGTATTGCACGCGGGCTGTTCTCGAATGAATCAGGCCTCGGTTCCGAGCCCATAGTTGCCGCAGCCGCAAAGACACGCAATCCTGTTCGTCAGGCTCTGGTTTCATCTACCGGCACATTCTGGGATACAGTTGTCGTTTGTGCGCTGACAGGTCTGGTGCTTGTGAGCAGCGTGATTGCACATCCCGATATCGACAGCACGCACGGTGCCGCTCTCACCCACGCGGCCTTTTCCAAACTGCCCGTAATCGGGCCTATGATACTTTCTGTAGGCATAGTCACCTTCGCCTTTTCCACCATCCTGGGATGGTCGTATTATGGCGAACGCGCTATCGAGTATCTTGCCGGAAAGAATGTCAGACGTGCCAAGAGGATGGTCGGAATCTACAGGCTTCTCTGGGTAGCAGCGGTCTTTGCAGGATCGGTAATCAGCCTTTCGCTGGTATGGAACCTCGCGGAGGTCGCCAACGCTGTCATGGCAGTTCCCAACCTGCTCGCAGTGTTGCTGCTGAGCGGAGTGATAGTCTGGGAAACCAGGAAATACCTTTGGTCCGGGCACCTGGATGAATCCGACCCGGAAGAGCCTCCTATTCTGGAATAAGCAAGCCTTCTGCCAGCATCTTGGCAAGGGCGTTGCCGCGGTGGGAGATGGCATTTTTGGCGTCTTCGTCTACTTCAGCAAGGGTACGGTCGGGATAGGCATCGGGGATGAACACAGGGTCGTATCCGAAGCCGCCGCAGCCTGCACGCTCGAAAGCTATGCGACCTTCGCAGCATCCTTCGAACGTTATAACCTCCCTCGCAGCGGGCAAAGCGCCCTGTTCCGCGTTGCTTCGCAACCCTGTACGGGAAAATGCTCCACAGGGCGATTGCCCGTCTGCCGGGAGCATTAATGCAGCAACGCATACGAAGCGCGCGCGGCGGTCGGTAACGCCCTGCATTTCGTGAAGGAGGCGGTCAATATTCGATGCGAAGTTATGATCCTCGCCGGAGCCGTCGAGCGAGGCATAGCGGGCGGAATAGATGCCGGGGGCACCGCCCAGGGCATCCACCACCAGGCCGCTGTCATCCGCAAAGCAGGGCATGCCGGTAAGGTTCCAGAGATTCTGCACTTTGATGATTGCATTTTCCTCGAAAGTGGAGCCGGTCTCCTCCACCTCGACCTGCTCTTTCGTAAGACCAAGGTCGTAGGGAGATATCACCTCGATGCCGTGGGGACCGAGGATTTCGCGTGCCTCGCGGAGTTTTCCGGCATTGCCGGTGGCGAAAATCAGTTTCATATCAATGGACTGTCAAGGGCCGTGCGGAGGGCGTCGTCGTAGCGGAGATCCACCTCGACACCACCTTCCTGGAACCAATAACGGATAGCTATCTCCCTCTCGATAAACGGAATGATTTCATCCTTTTTCAGCCGCAGGAAAGCCTCCTTATCCATCTCCAGGGCCTTCTCCATCGCATCCAGCTGCTCCTTCATGGAATCCGCCAGCTGATCCTTCTCCAGCTGCTTCTTCATAGCATCGAAGTTTGCCCTTGCAGAAGAACGGTAGTCGAACTCCTTGCCCTTGGCGAACTCCACGAACCCATCGAAATCCTCGAAATGGAAATCCTTGGCTGCGGGGATGCTTTCGTGGGTCTTGACGAACTCGAGCGCATACTGCTCCACCACTCCGTTAACCACCAGCGAATACACGAGGCGGCTGTAATCCTTGCCCTCTATCTTCACATCCGGAGTGATGCCGCCGCCGTCTTTGACTATGCGGCCGTGAGCCGTCTTGAACTCGTGTGTGAGGGAATCCGGGATATGCCCCACACTGCCGTCTTCGTTGCGATGTGCATAATCGATTGCCTGAACGCAGCGGCCGGAAGGAGTATAGTATTTGGCGGTCGTGACTTTCAGCTGGCCATTGTAGGGAAGCGGGCGTATGCTTTGCACTAGACCTTTGCCGAAGGTGCGCGTGCCCATTATCGTGGCGCGGTCCAGATCCTGCAGGGCGCCGGAAACGATCTCGGATGCGGATGCGGAACCGGAATCCACCATCA
The DNA here is from genome assembly GCA_946406095.1 of uncultured Bacteroidales bacterium. GTDB lineage: Bacteria > Bacteroidota > Bacteroidia > Bacteroidales > UBA932 > Cryptobacteroides. Next base: position 9,250 of record CAMJJO010000045.1, read on the forward strand.
CTATGAGGGGAATTTCCAGGTCCACCGGATCCTGGCTGGTCTTGAACTGCTGCTCGCCTACCAGGCTGTTACCTTTGGAAGAAACCACCAGGGAGCCCTTCGGCACGAATGCGGAAACGATGTTCACCGCCTCGTTCATCAGGCCGCCTCCGTTGCCGCGGAGATCCACCACAAGCTTGTTCATACCCTGCTTCCTGAGATCCTTCACGCGTCCGCGGAAATCTGCCCCAAGCCCTTCGGTAAAGCCACCGATGCGGATGTATCCGGTTTTGGTGCCGTCCAGCAGACCGGCATATTCTATGTCGGGGATGTGGATGCGCTCGCGGGTGATGGTAATATCCTTAATCTCGCCGGTGCGTACCTTGCGCACATGGAAGGTGACCTGGGTACCGGGTTTTCCTTTCATCTTCTCGCTGCTCTCGGCGGCAGTCAGGCCTATGGTCGAGAGTCCGTCGATGGCCAGTATGGCATCTCCGCACTGGAGTCCTCCCCTGACAGCCGGAGAGTTGGCATAAGGCTCGTTGATTAGCACTGGGTCCTCTTTCTTGGGCTTGTAGATGATCGCACCTATGCCGCCGTAGGTCTTGCCTATCATCATTTCGAAGTTCTCATTCTCCTCTTCCGGCACGTAGATGGTATAGGGGTCGAGGGTCTCTAGCATGGCGTTGATGCCCGCAACGGTCATATCGCTGACGGGGAGGCTGTCCACGTAGCTGCGGTTGAGTTCCTGCAGGATGGCGGTATGAACCTCGACCGCCTGGCCGAGTTTGAAAAGCTTGGACTGGGCGCCGGCGCACAGGCAGGCCGACAGGGCCAGGATGGCTATAATAATCTTCTTCATAATCGTGCGTTTCTACTGCATAATCCGTTCCACTTCTTCCCAAAGATATACCTTGTCGCCTCGGCGGAGTTTTTCCGGACTCTTGATGGAGCAGCGGCAGCCTTTAGGGGCCTCTCCGACGGGCTCGAACTCCACCCGGATGTCCTCGGCCTTGAACTCCACCACTCCGGTGGTAGTTCCGATTGCCATAAGGTCCGCTCCCGCGGGGATGGGGGCGCTTTCCACCAGCACCTCCGCTACTCCGATGCGGTCGAACCAGTTGGTCACCTTTCCGGCGTAGACCTTGCGCCTGGTGGCCTGGGAGCCGTAAACATCGCTCCACTGCCCGAGACGCGCGCCCTGATAGTACCCGTCCCAGAATCCGCGGTTGAAGACTTCCGCAAGACGGTCCTTCAGCTCCGCAGCCTTTTCGGGGGTATAGCTCCCATCGCAGACTGCATCCGCCGCCTCACGGTAGCACTGGGCCGTGCGCTTGACATACTCGGCGCTACGGGCGCGGCCTTCTATCTTGAACACCTTCACCCCGGCGTCGATTATCTTGTCCATGAACTCGATGGTGCAGAGGTCCTTCGGCGACATTATGTATTTATTGTCAATGTTGAGCTCGTTGCCGGTTTCAAGGTCGGTAACGCCATAACCGCGGCGGCAGATCTGGATGCACTCTCCCCTGTTGGCGGACTGCCCGGCGGTGTGAAGGCTGAGGTAGCATTTGCCGGATATGGCCATGCAGAGGGCTCCGTGGGCGAACATCTCTATGCGCACCAGCTCTCCGGACGGGCCTTTGATCTGCTCGCGGACTATGCCGTCGTAGATTGTGCGCACCTGGTCCAGATTGAGTTCGCGGGCCAGCACCACCACATCGGCGAACTGCGCATAGAACCTGACGGCCTCCAGGTTGGAGATGCTGAGCTGGGTGGAGATGTGCACTTCCAGGCCTATCTCCCGGCAATAGCTGATGGCCGCGATATCCGAGGCGATGATCGCGCTCACGCCGGCCTCCTTCGCCTTGTCGAGGGCCTCACGCATCGAGGGAAGGTCCTCCGGATAGAGGCAGATGTTAAGGGTAAGATAGCTTTTAACTCCGGCCTCACGGCATATGCGAGTTACTTCTTTCAGGTCCTCCGGCTTGAAGTTATTGGCGGAGTGCGCCCTCATATTGAGGTTGCCAACCCCGAAATACACGGAATCCGCTCCCCCTTCTATCGCCGCCCTCAGGCACTCGAAATTGCCCGCCGGCGCCATTATTTCCAGTTCTTTTCTGTTCATCTAAAACGAATATCCCATTTTAATACCCAATCTCATATAACTGCCCGATACCTCTCCGAAGAGAGATGTCCACATAGATTCTGCACCTTGTTGCGAACGGCGGATTCTTAATCCAAGGTCGGCCCCAAGATAAATCTCCTGATCGATGATATCATACCCGGCAGCCATCCCGGCATAAGGCGAGAGCATCCTATTTATGAAGGAGCAACGCACATTGGCGTATATCGGGAGATAGAATGGTCTTCCATTACCGTTTACGCTGTCTATGTTTACAGTCGGTGAAATACCTGCTCCGCAGAAAAAATGCCTGTTGAAATGATATCC
>CAMJJO010000046.1 GCA_946406095.1 uncultured Bacteroidales bacterium
TCACTTTTCCTTCTACTGTGAGGCAGTATGCAACCGCCACTACTTTGTTCTGTTCAATTTTCATATAACTATAATTTGTTTCTTCTTTATCTTCGTGTTCAAAACAATGTCATTTTGACCACGAACCCCCTCTTTTTCCACTCTTCGTGTTCAAAACAAGGCCGTTTTGACCACGACCCCCCCGTCAGCCGCTGAAGTCGACGTCGTCGAACGCCAGGGTGGGGGTGAGTTTGGCGCGGCAGCGGCGGGCGTCCGAGCCGGCCGCAAGGAGGCGCGACCACAAATCTACTATATTTCCGGTAATCAGCATTTCGCGAACCGGATGAACTATCTTTCCGCCCTTGAACCTGTATCCCTGGATCGCGTAGGAAAAATCTCCCGTAGCGGGATTGCTGTTACCACCGCAGAAATCGGTGATCAGGATGCCGTCGCCGCAGAATGCCATTATATCCTGCCTTGCAGTTCCCGCACTTCCAAATCGAGGGACAAACGGCCTGGTGGCATCCTCGATGGTGGGAGCAATGCCGAGTTTGTTGGCCATATAGGTGTTCACGAAGAATTCCTGCACGACTCCATCCTTCACTATATAATGGTTGGATGTTGCCACGCCTTCCGAATCGAACATTTTTCCGCAGGCTTCCCCTGGGGTGCGGGGGATGTCCATGATGTCCAGTCCGGCAGGGAAGACCTGCTTCCCCAGGGCATCGGTCAGGAAGGAGTTCTTCTGCTGGATATTGAATGCGTTGAGGGCATTCAGGATGGGATTCAGCACTTTCTGCGATACTTCGCTGTCGATTACCGCGCGGTATTTGCCGCTGCGGCAGCGCTTCGGGCCGATCTGCATGACCGCCTCTTCCAGAGCCGCCGGAGCCACCCGTTCCGGATGGAAATCCTTCAGCAGGGGAGAGGCCTCCCACCATCCGCCGCTGTATTTGCGGCCTCGGGAGTCCTGTATGGTCAGTTCCGTAAAGTATTCGAAGGAGGTTTCGCTGTGGAGTACTTTAGTGCCCTGACTGTCCACCACATAGTTCCAGTACTCCGAATCCGAATACTCTCCCTCCTCGGAAATCAGTTTCCATCCTCCGCTCTCGCCAGGCCCGGAGTTGCTCCTCTGCCTCGCTACCGCCACGCACGAGGCTCGCTCAAAAAACTTCGTCAGAGGAGCACGTCCGGCCTGGCGACTGACGCTGTTATTCAGTGCAAAAGCTATCCGCTGTTCCGGGGTGACCGTATTCCAGGCAGGATCGCAGATACCCAACTCGTTGCCGGAAACCGCATCTTTGGCAGTCCGGGATGGAGAAGGCAGGTCCCGGCACGGGTCCGGAGCCAGCATGCGCGTGGTCTCCACGGCACGGCCTATAAAACTGCGGAGTGAATCTGCATCCAGCTTATTGGTAGAGAAACTGCCATAGCGCCCGTCCACGAAGAGGTTAAGGGTGATGCTGCGGTCCAGGCAGCTGGTAACCTTGTCCACCTCCCCGTCCAGAGTCGAAACAATGCTCATCACATTCTTGCTGAGGCTTGCCCGGGCCTTGTCCGCCCCGGCATCCGCAGCCATCTGCAGGCACTTTTCCGTCAGTAGCTTTTCTTCTTTCTCAAGCATGTCATTCTCCTCCTACCGTAAGGCTCTTCACCAGCACGCTGGGGATGCCGCAGCTCACAAGGGCGCTCTGCTCCTTGCCGCAGGTCCAGGTGCTGTCGTCTATCTTCAGATCCCCCGCCACCGCGACAATGTCCGCCAGCGCCCGGGGGCCGTTTCCTACAATGTTGATATCCTTCACCGGCATGGTCAGGCGGCCGTTTTCGATGAGGCGTCCGCTCTTGACATAGAAGGTGAAATCCCCCTCGCCGATCTTGACCTCTCCGTTGGAGAACTGGTCCACGAAGATGCCTTTGCCGACGCTGGCGATAAGGTCCTCGCAGGTGCCGTCGGGGCCGCTTTCCATATAGGTGCAGCGCATTCTCGGGATGGGATTGTAGCGGAAGGACTCCCGGCGTCCGTTGCCGGTGGGAGCCACTCCGTAATGGGCTGCGCTGATGCGGTCGTGGAGGTAGCTGCGCAGGATGCCATCCTCCACCATATAAGTCTTCTGCCCGGGCACTCCCTCGTCGTCTACATTGACGGATCCGCGGTTGCCGGGGATGGTGGCATCGTCGATTATGTTGATGCCCTTGTGGGCCACGCGCTTGCCCATCTTGTCGGCGAAGATGCTCTGGCCCTTGCGGTTGAAATCTGCCTCGAATGCATGCCCCATGGCTTCGTGGAGGAGTATGCCGGATGCTCCTGCCGCCATCACCACGGGCATCTGCCCGCCTTTCGGCCGCTTAGCCTCGAAACGCTCGTCCATCCCTTTGGTAACCATGGTTGCAAGTTCTTCCAGGAGGGAATCGGTGATCATTTCGGCTCCGGCACGGAAACTCCGGGAGGCGTTGTTCATCTCTGTTCTGCCACCTCGGACGAAAATGACAGTCACGGTTATTCCTCCTACCGGACGGGTGTCGAAAGTGAGCTCGCCAAGGGAATTGTACATCATTATCTCGCTTACCTGATGCCCCAGCATGGCAATTACCTTGTGCACGCTGCTGTCTTTGGCACGGATCAGGCTTTCGAGTTTACGAAGCACGGGGACGAATGTGGAGGCAGCGCAGGCGCGCCAGTCCTGCTGCTGGTCATAATATAGGCGATGGCGCGTAAATGTTTGATTGTCAGCTGATTGCTGGAAATGCCTCTGCGGCTCGGCCTGTAGAGGCGTTTCTGGTAAGTGATTGGATGCCAAACCGTTGCGCGCCACGCTGCTGAGGGCTATCGCCGAGGCGCTGCGGGCGGCGGACAGCAAAGCGGCATAATCCGTGCTCTCGGCGTAACCGTAGCCGGTCTTCTCGCCGCTGAGAACGCGGATGCCGCAGCCGTAATCTATGTGCGAACCGCCGGAGCTGACCTCGCCGTCGCGAAGCACCAGTTCGGAATAAGATGTGTCTTCGAAGAAAAGGTCGCACCAGTTGCCGCCGGACCTGAGTCCTTCCGCGACCAGGGCTTCGAGTTGCCCGGGAGTCACCCCGAAATGTGCGAGATAATCATTCTGGGTTTTCATCGGGGTAGGCGAGTTTGAGAATGGTGTCGTATTTTTCCTGATCCTTGACATTGGATGTGCCATTGGAGCCTTCGGCCACTATGGAGAAAGGGCTGGTGGAATTGTCGGCCAGGAGCCACCGGTCGCAGATGGGGGCGTAGGTCTCGAAAAAGTAGTTCAGACCCATATAATATCTGCGCCTGACTACATTTTCGGGAATGTTGTGCCCGCCGGCCGCCACCCGGTCTTTCACGCGTGAAATCGCCAGTTCGGGGGACTTCAGCCAGAAGTACAGGATCACTATCGAGTATCCTCTGGACTTGGCATCGTTGATTATTCCCAGCAGGGAACGGGTTGCAAGCGTGGTTTCCACACAGAAATCCATGTTGTGCTCCAGCAGGTAGTATATCTTCTGCAGCATATAACGGCTTGCGGTCACCGAAGCCTCCGCCGGGTTGAAAGGCGAGAGACTCTTCGCGAACTCGTCGGAGTTCACGAACTGGTTGCACTCCAGCATTTCCGGCAGGAGCGTGTAGGAGGCGGTTGTCTTTCCGGAGCCGTTGCAGCCGGAGATGATATACATTTTAGGCATTCGAATTCACTCCATAGCCGAAGAGCGCGAAATCGCCCTTGGCGGGATCGTCCGGGAAAAGCTCCCGGAAGGAATCGGTGATGTCACGCGCCGTGACAATGTCTTTAGAGCGGCGTTTGGTGAGGCCCAGTTCGCTTGCCTGGCGATACACGTGAACGTCCAGCGGGATGACGAGATCCCTCTTGTCGGAGTTTTTCCAGAGGCCGAGATCCACGCGGCCGTCGTCCCGGACCATCCATCGGCGGAGCATCCATATCTTCTTGTTGGCCGCCTTCGGGTCTGCCTTCTGCCCGTAAATCCGGACGCGCATTTCCTCGGCGGAAAGGGCCTCCAGGGAATCGGCAGAGGAATAAAATGCCTTCAGCCTCTTGCAGATGGAGGCCACCTCGCTCCATTTGACGGTGCGGTGGATGGAAGTGGAATCGTTCCTCCATTCTCCGGCCATCACATAGTCGAAGGGCCGCCACATCATCTCGTCGAAAAGACGGCTGCAGTCCCTGACTATCATGGCCCGCCGGCCCCAGGCGAAATGCGCCGCGAATACTGCGGCGATCTCGATATCCTGAAGGCAAGGGCGCCACTCGCCGCCCTCGAAACCGAGGACGGGCTGGATGGTGGTCATCATGTTATAGAAACGCCGGGGGAACGCTATGGGATCCTCCTCGAAGTACTTCGGGTTGTTATAGCGTTCCGCCCAGAAAAGAAGTTTGTCAGCAATCGCCTGGTCCATTATGCTGTGGCAGCTTCAAGTTTGCGGAGCATGGAGAACATCACCAGACCGGAGATTACGCAGAGTGCCATCAGCACGCTCCAGTTGACCCAGAGGGGCACGTTGTTCCAAAGCATGGAAGGAATGGAACTGAGGTAGTTGCCGACTGCGGTGGCGGCGAACCACAGACCCATCATCAGGCCCTTGTACTTGGGAGGAGCCACCTTGCTCACGAAGGAGATGCCCATGGGGGAGAGGAGCAGCTCGGCGAAGGTCAGCACCAGGTAGGTGGAGATAAGATAGGTGGGCACCACCGGATCGGGGGAGACGCCGCCTACGCTGACAAGCTCCGAAGGAGCCGGCTGGCCGTTGGAGGCTGCAAGCATGATGAGATAGCCTACTGCGGCCACGAACATTCCGAGACCGATCTTCTTGGGAGCGGAAGGCTCCTTGCCTTTCTTGGCGAGTGCGCCGAATATTGCCATCGACACCGGAGTCAGGGCAACCACGAAGAAGGGGTTGAACTGCTGGAACTGCTGGGGAAGGATGTGGATTTCGGGGGCCATTCCTTTGTAGAGAGCCCATGCGCCTGCCCAAAGGGCGAGCGTCACGATTCCGCTGATGGTCTTTCCACGGGATGTCTCAGACTGGAAGGTGCCGAACAGGGTGTAGATGGAAACCGCTATCAGGGCGAGGGCCCAGATGTTGAAGCCGATCTTCAGCGGACCTGCGACTGAAGTCTGGGTGTAGTCGCGGGCGAAGTAGGTAAGCGAGGATCCGTTCTGATGGAATGCCATCCAGAAGAAAATGACAACCGCGAAGACCCAGATGAGGGCGGTGATGCGGTCTTTGGTCTGCTTGGGAGTGAGTTCCTGCACGGGGGCGCCTTCACCGGCTTTGGCCTGCTTGGCGTTCACGTCGGCGTGCTTGAACCAGCTGCGGCATCCGAGATAGATGGCGATGGAGATGATCAGCGAAACGCATGCGACGGCAAAACCGAGGTTGTAGGCCGTGGAGAGGTTGTTGATATAGTACTGGCTGAAAGCGCCGAGGTCCATGGATGCGATCTGCCCGCCGGGCATGGCGGCCTTGAGGCCTTCGAGGATGGAAGGATCCGTGAGAGTGCCCCCCAGATACTGATGGGCGAGGGCGGGGATATCTGCCTTGTAGATGAGGCCTGCGCCGGCCAGATGCCTGTTGGTGAGGGCGGTGGCGGCGGTAGGGGCGAACATTGCGCCGATGTTGATGGCCATATAGAAGAGGCTGAATGCGGAATCCCGCTTTGCGGAGTACTTGGGATCGTCGTAGAGATTGCCTACCAGCACCTGCAGGTTACCCTTGAACAGGCCAGTGCCCACCGCAATCAGCAGGAGGGCGCCGATCATCAGGGCGAGGGCGAAGCCGCGGGCCGCGAAGGCATCGGTGGGGATGGCCAGGCAGAGATAGCCGGTGAACATGACACAGACACCCGTGATGACGCATTTGCCGAAGCCGATTTTGTCGGCGAGCCAGCCGCCGATTACGGGCATGAAGTAAACTGCTGCCAGGAAAATGGCATAGAACTGGCCGGCTGCCGCTGCGGAGAAGCCGAACTTCGCCTGCAGGAAGAGCAGGAAGATGGCCAGCATGGTGTAGTAGCCGAAGCGCTCGCCGGTGTTGGCGAGTGCGAGGGCGAACAATCCTTTAGGTTGACCTTTGAACATATCTTGTGGTTTTAATAGAATTCAAATTCTTACAAATATAATAAATAATGAGGAAAATCGCTATCTTTGTGAACTATGCAACAAGAGAAAAGATCATTCGGCGCTGCCTTGACCGAGTTTTTCATGGGCCTCCTTGCCCGTCTTCCGCTCAAGTTCCATCTTGCCTGCGGACGCTTTTTCTCCTGGGTGCTGCGCGACGTGCTCCACTATCGCAGGGATGTGGTGACTACTAATCTCGCCCGCAGTTTCCCTGAGCTCAAATATAAGCAACTCAGTCAGTTGACCCGTAAGAGCTATGACCATCTCGGGGATATTTTCGCAGAGGCGATATGGTTCGGCGGCTGCAAGAATGCAAAGGGACGCAGGCGCCTGAACGAATCCCGCATAGTCGATATCGCGAACCCCGCGACGTTCAACGAGGTCTACGATAACAGCACCAACATGATGGTGCTTTCCAGCCACGCCGGCAACTGGGAACTGCTCGGCGGTTTTTTCAGCTACAATCACAATGAGGACATTCCCCTCCGGTCCGGCCCCGAGGAAATCGTGGTCGTATACCGCCGGCTGAAAAGCAAGACCTGGGACAGGGTGATGGAGGACAACCGTTGCAATTCCCTGAAGGATACCGGATTCCAGGGCTATCTCGAATCGATGGAGGTGTTTCGCTTCGCGATTGCCCACAGGAAAGAGAAGTTCATCTATATTTTCCCTACGGATCAGTATCCATACAGCATCGCCACCAAGCACAATGTCGGCAAGTTCCTCAATCAGGAAACTCTCGCCATGACCGGCGGTGCGGCGCTCGCCTGCAAGTTCGGGATGAGCGTGAGCTATCTCCGCTGGAAGGTAGTGGAGCGTGGCCGCTATTCGCTGGAGTTGGTGCCCATCTGCGGCAATGCGGCGGACTACACTCCGGAACGCATAATGGAAATGTATTACGCAGAGTTGGAGAAAGACATCCAGGACCAGCCATGGAACTATCTCTGGACTCACAAACGTTGGAAATAGTATGAAAAAGTACCTGATATCGGCATTCGCGCTGCTGCTTCCGCTTCTGGGCCAGGCCCAGGGAAGCGTTTCGTATTCGATGCCCCAGACCGTGCTGGTGTTCAAGGTGGACGCGCAGAGGGAACAGTTCTTCGCCGGCCCCTATGCCCGCTACGCACAGAAGTACCTCGGCATCAGCGCCGAGCTGTATGACAGGGTGTCCTACACCGTCACTTCGGTAAACATGGTTCCTGCCGTGGAGGCGGACCAGAGCCAGCGTTTCTCATACGTGGTGAACCCTCAGAGCCAGCCGATTTTCCTGCAACTGACCAGCCAGGGGCTCGTTTCCGGTCCCAACGGGGCATATACTGCGGAAAAGGGATGGAAGTATCCCGTGGGCAAAGGCACCGGTTTCTCGGACAAGGGCATCCCCGCCAATCTGACGGAGCGGACCAGCACCCTTTATGAGTCCGACAATCACACCGTTCGCCAGCAGGTCATAGTGGAAAAGACCACCGAGGTAAAGGCAAAGGAGGTCGCAGACAAGATATTCGAGATACGCGAGAATAAGTACAAGATCCTTGTGGGGGATACCGACGCCACCTACAGCGGCGAGGCCATGAAAGCCACCATAGACGCCTTGAACAAGCTCGAGCAGGATTATCTCACTCTCTTCACCGGATACAGCGAATTCGGCTCGCAGACAGCAAGTTTCGAGGTGATTCCAACATCGAAGAAGAATCAGACCTACGTCGCGTTCCGTCTCTCGGACGAGGACGGGCTGGTGCCTGCGGACAATGTCGCCGGCAAGCCTTATTTCGTTCAGCTGACGGTGGAGGAAGTGACCCCCGCTCCGGCCGTGGACAGCAAGAACAAGCCTGCGCAGGTCATACACTACCGCATTCCGGCAGTTTGCGGCGTGCGCCTCAGCGATGGCATCAACACTCTCCTGCAGACCCGCGTGCCCATCTACCAGCTGGGCATAGTGGCAGCATACCCGATTTATAAAACCAAATAAGCGATAATACTATGTCAACTATCAAAGATCTCAAACCCGCATCAGTCTGGAACAATTTCTATGAACTCACCCGCCAGCCGCGTCCTTCCAAGCACGAAGAGAAGGTGCGCGCCTTCCTGCTCGAATGGGGCAAGAAGCACGGCGTGGAAACCTTCGCGGACGCCACGGGCAATGTGATAATGAAGGTTCCGGCCACTCCCGGCTTCGAGAACCGCAAGACGGTCATCCTTCAGGGCCATATGGATATGGTGCCCCAGAAGAACAACGATGTCAAGCACGATTTCATCACGGATCCCATCGAAACCTGGATCGACGGTGAATGGGTGAAGGCCAAGGGCACCACTCTCGGCGCCGATGACGGAATGGGTGTCGCCATGGCGATGGCGGTTGCCGAAAGCAAGGACCTGAAACATGGCCCCATCGAAATCCTCATCACCTACGACGAAGAAACCGGCATGACCGGTGCAAACAACCTCCAGCCCGGCGTGCTCAAGGGGGATATACTCATCAATCTGGATTCCGAGACCGAGGGCGAGCTCTATGTGGGCTGCGCCGGCGGAATGGATACCGAGGGCAGCGGCCGTTATACCAAGATCCGCCGTCCCAAGGGCTACCAGGCCTATTCCCTTCAGGTCAAGGGCTGCCAGGGAGGCCACTCCGGGATGGACATCATTCTCTGCAGGGCGAACGCCAACCGCATCGCCGCCAGGCTCACCGAGCTCATCCTCGCCAAGACAGATTCCAAACTGGTGGAATTCACGGGCGGAAACATGCGCAATGCCATCCCCCGCGAGGCGGATGTGCTGCTGTATGTCAAGAATCCGGTCAGCGTCGCTCGCATAGTGCGGAAGGCCGGCCGCGAGATTTTCGACGAATTCCGCCACACCGATCCGGACATGAAGATCCTCTTCGTTCCCGCAGATGTACGCAAGGGCTATGTGAAGGAAGAAGAGGCCCGCGCTCTGGTGAATGCCATCCTGGCCTGCCCGGACGGAGTGGAGCGTATGTCCCAGACCATGCCCGGCACCGTGGAGACATCCAACAACCTGGCGATCGTGAAGATAGCGGACGGCAAGGTGGCCATAGTGACCCTGATGCGCAGCTTCATCGACAGCGCAAAGGTCGCTCTCTCCCGCAAGATCGCTGCCGTGCTGAACAACGCCGGCATCAAGACCCGCTTCGTGGGCGGCTATTCCGGCTGGGCTCCGGACGACAAGAGCGAGATCCTGAAGACGATGAAGGCTTCCTATAAGAAATTATATGGCAAGGAGCCCGAGGTGATGGCTATCCACGCCGGCCTCGAATGCGGCATCATCGGAGGTATCTATCCCGGCCTCGACATGATTTCCTGCGGCCCGACCTTGAAGAGCCCTCATTCTCCGGATGAGCGCTGCTTCATCCCTTCGGTGCAGAAGGCATGGGATTTCCTGGTGGAAGTTCTGGCTTCGATTCCGGCGCGATAGAAACACGGTTGTTAGTATTGTGTTGATAACTTTTCGGGGGGACGCATTGACAAAATGCGCCCTCTTTTATTAACTTTGTCCACCGAAAGGCCGCAAAATATTGATTCGAGTTGTGAGAGCAGCTCGGTATTTTTTGCCCTTGACGTGTTGAACCTGAATTGTTAAAACCGCATAACCTATTGATTCTATGGACGTTAGGAAGACAAATGGAACCATCGAGGAGTTTGATTTAGAAAAGTTGAAAAGAGGCATTCGCCAGACATTCGTGTCCACAAACCAGACTGTTCCCGAGGAAGTGGTGGTGTCCATTACCGACAACCTTTTCATTTACGATAAGATGACCAGCCAGGAGATCCGCCGCCAGGTGGTGGACTCCCTGATGTCGATCAATAAGAAAGCCGCTCTGGAATACATCCAGAAGTTCGACGATGGCAAGGACCTCCGCAAGAAGAGGGACTTCATCAAGGACTATATCAAGGCCTCCAATGCAGCTACCGGCTCCAAGTTCGACGCCAATGCCAACGTCACCCGCAAGAACATCGTGACGCTGGGCCAGGAACTCTATAAAGAGAACAACATCAAGCAGAACCGCTACATCATGCAGGACAAAATCAAGAACCTGTATGGTAACGCTCTTGCCCAGCAGTATATCAAGGACCTCGAGTCCCACGTGCTCTACAAACACGATGAAAGCGGCACTCCCGGCTATCCTTACTGCGTGGCCATCAGCATGTATCCTTTCCTTGTGAGCGGCCTCAAGGAGCTGGGCGGCGTGTCCGTGGCTCCCACCGATCTCAAGAGCTTCTGCGGCGAGTTCATCAACCTGGTGTACTCCATCTCCTCGCAGTTCATGGGCGCCGTGGCAACCCCCGAGTTCCTCATTTACCTGGACTATTTCATCCGCAAGGACTACGGCGATGATTACCTCAGCCGTCTGGACGAGGTCGTGGAGAACAATGTCAAGAAGCGCACCCTCACCAAGGTCATCGACAACTGCTTCCAGCAGGTGGTCCACTCCATGAACATGCCTGCCGGCAACCGCGGATATCAGACAGTGTTCTGGAACATCGGCTACTTCGACAAGCCCTATTTCGAGGGCGTGTTCGGGGATTTCCGTTTCCCTGACGGCACCGCTCCGAAATGGGAGACTCTTTCCTGGCTGCAGAAGCACTTCATGAACTGGTTCAACGAGGAGCGCAACCACTACATCCTTACCTTCCCTGTGGAGACCATGGCTCTTCTGACCGACGGCAAGGACGACTACGCCGACAAGGAGTACGCCGATTTCACCGCCGAGATGTGGAGCAAGGGCCACAGCTTCTTCTGCTACATCTCCAACAGCCCGGACAGCCTTTCCAGCTGCTGCCGCCTGCGTAACGAGATCCAGAAGGAAGACGGACACAACCACACCACCCACCAGTATTCCATGGGCACCGCTTCGGTGGCTACCGGTTCCAAGTCGGTCATGACCATCAACCTGAACCGTCTCATCCAGGATGCCGCCCGTGCATACTTCAAGGAAGAGAAGGGTGTCGAGCTCGAGCCCGGCAAGCCTCTCACCAAGGGTAGCTACGACAAGGCCGCGCTTTATAAGCGCATCAGCGACGCCGTCACCGTGGAGACCGAGCGCGTGCACAAGTATCAGATCGCCTTCAACGAGATCATCAAGGACTTCCTGAAGGCGGACATGCTCGACGTCTACAAGGCCGGTTTCATCGATATGAAGCGCCAGTACCTCACCATCGGCGTGAACGGTATGACGGATGCAGCCGAGTTCCTCGGGCTGGAGATTTCCCCGAACGATGAGTACAAGGAGTTCGTGAACAACCTGCTCGAGACCATCAACATCTCCAACCGCAAGGACCGCACCAAGGAAGCGATGTTCAACACCGAGTTCGTGCCCGGCGAGAACCTCTCCGGCAAGAACTACAACTGGGACCGCAAGGACGGCTATTTCGTGTCGCCCAAGCATAACATGTACTCCTCCTACTTCTACAATCCCGAGGATGACAGCCTGAGCATGATCGACAAGTTCAAGCTCCACGGGGATGAGTACGTGAAGTATCTGGACGGCGGCAGCGCCCTGCACATGAACATCGCGGAGCA
>CAMJJO010000047.1 GCA_946406095.1 uncultured Bacteroidales bacterium
TGCAGGCCCTCATCTTCGACTCCGTCTTCAACCCCTTCCGCGGGGTCATCGCCTACTTCAAGATCAAGAACGGCACGCTCCGCAAGGGTCAGCAGATCAAGTTCTTCAACACTGGGCAGGATTACGTGGCGGAGGAGGTGGGCATCCTGCGGATGAAACTCATCCCCACCCAGGAGATAGGCTGCGGCGACGTGGGCTACATCATCTCCGGCATCAAGAGCGCGGCGGAAGTGAAGGTGGGTGATACCATCACCGACAAGGAAAACCCTTGCACCGAGGCTATCGCCGGGTTCGAGGAGGTGAAGCCGATGGTGTTCGCGGGCATGTATCCTGTGCAGGCAGATAAGTTCGAAGAGCTGCGGGCGGTGCTGGAGAAGTTCCAGCTGAACGACGCATCCTTCGTCTATGAGCCGGAGAGCTCGCTGGCGCTGGGAAGCGGTTTCCGCTGCGGATTCCTGGGCCTGCTGCACCTGGAGATAGTGCAGGAGCGCCTGTTCCGGGAGTTCGACATGGACGTTATCACCACCGTGCCGAACGTCAGCTACAAGGTCTACACCACCCAGGGTGAGTGCCTGGACGTGCATAATCCGTCCGGCCTGCCCGCACCTACGCTGATAGACCACATCGAAGAGCCGTATATCCGCGCCCAGATCATCTCCAAGGCCGAATTCTTCGGGCCGGTGATGAAGCTTTGCCTGGACAAGCGCGGCACCCTGGTGAGCCAGCACTACATCACCTCCGACCGGGTGGAACTCAACTACGACCTCCCGCTTTCGGAGATAGTGTTCGACTTCTACGACAAGCTCAAGAGCATCTCGAAGGGCTACGCTTCCTTCGACTATCATATCACCGGCTACCGCAGCGCGCGCCTGGTGAAGCTGGACATCCTCCTGAACGGGGAACCTGCGGATGCGCTATCCACTTTGATCCACGAGGATAATGCCTACGATTTCGGGCGGAAGATGTGCGTGAAGCTGAAGGATCTGATCCCGCGCCAGCAGTTCGATATCCCCGTGCAGGCGGCCATCGGCGCTAAGATCATCGCCCGCGAGACGGTGAAGCAGGTGCGTAAGGACGTGACGGCGAAGTGCTACGGCGGCGACGTGACCCGCAAGCGCAAGCTGCTCGAGAAGCAGAAGGAGGGCAAGAAGCGCATGCGGCAGATAGGCAAGGTGCAGGTGCCGCAGAGTGCGTTTATGGCGGTGCTGAAACTCGATTAATTTTAGATGCCGGCCGGTCCGGCGAATTGCAATATGAAGAATTTACTGCTGTTCCAGAACTTCGGCATTTGGGAAGTTCTCATCATCGCCTTCGTAGTGCTGCTGCTCTTCGGCGGCAGGAAGATTCCCGAACTCATGAAGGGCCTCGGAAAGGGCGTCAAGAGCTTCAAGGAAGGGATGAAGGATGTGGAGAAGGAAATCAAGGATATCGACGACGAGGTAAAGTCTGAGGAATAATGGGGGAGGAGATGTCCTTCTGGGATCATCTGGAGGCGCTTCGCTGGTGCCTGCTGCGGGTGGTCATCGCATTCGTGATTGTGCTGGTGGGGTGCTTCATCGCCCTGCCTCACATTTTTGATACGGTGATCCTCGGCCCTGCCCATGCGGATTTCTTCTTGTACCGCTGGCTGGGGTTCGTGTATGGCCCGGGGGAGGACGTGAACATCATCAACATAAATGTGGCCTCGCAGTTCATGACGCACATTTCCGTGTCGATGTGGATGGCGCTGTTGGTGGTGTTTCCTTACCTGATGTATCAGATCTGGGTGTTCGTGCGGCCGGCGCTGTATTCTCGCGAGGTGCCCGGAGTGCGCGGGGCCTTCCTCGGCGGCACGGGACTGTTCTATCTGGGCTGCCTGGTGGGCTACGTGGTGGTTTTTCCGATAATTTTCAAGTTTCTGACTTCGTATCGGGTGTCTTCCGATATAGTCAATCAGATATCGCTCAATAGCTACATGAGCACGCTGCTGAGCATGGTGTTCGTGATGGGGCTGGTGTTCGAGCTGCCTTCGCTGAGCTGGCTGCTCGGCAAGCTGGGGGTGGTGAACCGGGGGATGCTCCGGGGCTGGCGCCGCTACGCCGTGGTGGTGCTGCTGGTGCTGGCCGCGCTCATCACTCCGACGGGGGATCCTTTTACCCTGTTGGTGGTCTTTCTGCCGCTGTATCTGCTGTACGAACTATCTATAGCGGTAGTGCCTGGAGCGTAAGTCAGGCCTTTTTGCCAACGTACAGCCGGCAGATGCCGAAAGACAGGGCGCGGTGGCGGACATCCGTGAAGCCGACTTTCCGGAGGATGGCCATCCACTCCTTCGGGCCGGGGAAGGTCCGGACGGATGCATGCAGATATTCGTAGGCCGCGCGGTTGCCGGAATAGCGCTTGCCGATGCGCGGCATAATCTTGGTCAGGTACCATTCGTAGATGCGGCGCATCCTTTTCCATCGGGGGATGCCCAGTTCCAGCATTACGAAACTCCCGCCGGTCCGCAGCACGCGCAGAATCTCCTTCAGGCAGGCCTCGCGGTTCTCGAAGTTACGTATTCCAAAGGCCACGGTTACATTTTCGAATGTGCCGTCCTTGAAGCGCAGGGAGGCGCAATCGCCTGTCTCACAGCTAACTTCCCGCTCTACGTGCTCTTCCAGCACCTTCTGGCGCATCTCTTTCAACATCCCCTCGGAAATATCGATGCCGATTACTCCGCAACGGCGCTCTTTGGCTATCAGGATGGCGAAATCCCCGGTGCCGCAGGCCACATCCAGCACCTGCGGGCCGTCGATCCAGCGGAGTGCGCGGCGGCGCCACACACGGTCGATTCCGAGGGAGGCCATATGGTTGAATGCATCATATTCCGGGGCGATGCTGTCGAACATCTGACGTATTTTTTCTTTTTCAGGCATCTTTTTGCTAACTTTACCACAAATATAGAAAAATATGAAAAGAATACTACTCGCTCTCGCCGCGCTGATGGCATCTCTGGCCATCACCGCACAGGAAAAATATCCCAATTATCCTCTTCCTGTAGGGCAGGACACCATCCGCATCCTCGCCATCGGCAACTCCTTCTCGGACGATGCCACCCAGTATCTGCCGGACCTGCTTGAGGCTGCAGGCATCCACAACGTGATCCTCGGCCGCCTCTACATCGGCGGATGCACCCTGGAGCGCCACTGCAAGGAGTTCGAGACCAACGGCCACGAGTACGTCTATCTCAAATCCACCAACAATAAGTGGGAGACCATCAAGAAATACAAGCAAGGCTCCTTCATGGATGGCGTGGGGGATGAACCCTGGGACATCATCACCATGCAGCAGGGCTCGCCCAAGAGCGGCCGCTGGGAGAGCTATGATCCCTGGCTGGGGAATCTGATCGACATCGTGCGCAAGCAGTGCCCCAACCCCAAGGCCTGCATCGTCTGGCATCAGACCTGGGCCTACGCCAGCAGCTATACCAACCGCAGTTTCGCCAACTACGCATACGACCAGAAACTGATGTTCGACAGCATCCAGGTCTGCGTAGACAAGGCCCGCAAGCAGTATGGCATCGACATCGTCATCCCCAGCGGACCGGCAGTGCAGCTGATGCGCGGCACTTCCCTCAAGACCGAGAAGGAACTCACCCGCGACGGCTTCCACATGGATTATAAATACGGCCGTTACCTCACTGCGTGCGTCTGGTTCGAGACCCTCATCCAGCCCTGCACGGGCAAGAGCGTGAAGGGCAACAGCTTCCGCAACGCCGGCACCGAGAACGAAGTGACCGACAAGGAAGCCAAGCTCATGCAGAAGGTGGCCATCAAGGCCGTCAAGGCACAGGCAAAGCGCTAAAACGGAATTATCTATTATTCTACGATATGAAGAAGAACATTCAGGAACTCACCGACATCGCCTCCCAGGTCCGCCGCGACATAGTGCGGATGGTGACGGCCGCCAAATCCGGCCATCCGGGAGGATCAATGAGCAGTACCGACATCCTTACTGCCCTGTATTTCAATGAGATGGAGCAGGATCCCGCCACCTGGACCCGCGACGCGAAAGGCCAGGATGCATTCATCCTCTCCGCCGGGCACCTCGCCCCCGTGTACTATTCCATCCTCGCCCGCGCAGGCTACTATGATCCCAAGGAGATGGGCAGCCTCCGCAAGTTCGGCAGCAACCTCCAGGGGCACCCCTGCGTAGGCCACATCAAGGGCATCTTCCAGCCCTCCGGCTCGCTCGGGCAGGGGCTTTCCGCCGCAGCAGGCATCGCCCTCGGCAAGAAGCTCTCCGGCGAAGGACACCGCGCTTTCGTGCTCTGCGGAGACGGTGAAAGCGAAGAAGGCCAGATCTGGGAGGCGGCGATGTTCGCCCTCCACCACAAGCTGGACAACCTGGTGGCAATGACCGACTGGAACGGAATGCAGATCGACGGCCCCATCGAGACCGTGACCGGCATCGAGGAACTCAACGAGAAGTGGCTGGCGTTCGGATGGGACGTGATCGTGGCCGACGGGCACGATTTCGAGTCGATCCTGAATGCATTCCAGCTCGCCCGCAAGCAGAACGGCAAGCCGAAGATGATCCTCTTCAAGACCGAAATGGGCCACGGAGTGGATTTCATGGCCGGCAAGCATACCTGGCACGGCAAGGCTCCCAGCGAGGAGCAGTGCGCCGAAGCCCTCAAGCAGCTCAAAGAAACCTTAGGAGATTATTAGTATGAAGAAGTATATTGATTCCGGAAAGAAAGATACCCGCAGCGGATTCGGCGCAGGCCTCGTGCTCGCAGGCCGCGAGAATCCCGATGTCGTTGCCCTCGCAGCAGACCTGAAAGGCTCCCTGAAGATGGATGCCTTCGCCGCGGAATTCCCCGAAAGGTTCATCGAATGCGGCATCGCCGAGGCCAATATGGTGGGCGTTGCGGCAGGCCTCGCCCTCACCGGCAAGGTTCCCTTCTGCGGCTCCTTCGCGGAGTTCGTGACCGGCCGCGTCTACGACCAGGTGCGCCAGGAGGTATCCTACGGCAACACCAACGTCAAGCTCGCATCCTCCCACGCAGGCATCACCCTCGGAGAGGACGGTGCCACCCACCAGACCATGGAGGATCTTGCGCTGATGCGCGCCCTGCCCGGCATGACGGTGCTCGTGCCTTGCGACTACAACCAGACCGTGCAGGCCACCCTGGCCGCTGCGCGCATGGTTGGCCCCGTGTATCTGCGTTTCGGCCGCCCGTCAGTGCCCAACTTCACCGACCCTGACGAGCCCTTCGAGATCGGCAAGATCTATAATCTGAATCCCGGTAAGGATGTGACCCTGGTTGCCACCGGCCATCTGGTATGGGAGGCTCTGCTGGCCGCCGAAGCCCTTGAGGCAGAGGGGATCAGCGCCGAGGTGCTGAACGTTGCCACCGTGAAGCCGCTGGATGCAGCCACGATCCTGGAGTCGGTCGGCAAGACCGGCGCCGTGGTGGTTGCAGAGGAGCACAATGCCTTCGGTGGACTCAGCGAGGCCATCGCTGCGGTCGTTGCCGGCGGCAAGCCCGCTCCCATCGAATTCATCAACGGCGGCGACAGGTTCGGCCAGAGCGGAACCCCCGCAGAGTTGATGGCCGCCTACGGGCTGGATGCGGCGCATATCGCAGCGGCTGCGAAGAAAGCAATCGCACGTAAGTAAACCTTCGGCCGCTTCGGTCGTCTAATTATCGATGATGGGCGAAACGGAATTCAGGCAGATGATATGCCAGTACAGCGAGCAACTGTACTGGCATATCCGCGCCTTGGTGGGTTCTCACGAAGACACCGACGATATCCTCCAGGAGGTTTTCGTGAAGGTCTGGAAGGCGCTGCCGGGCTTTCGGGGGGATTCTTCCGTCAAAACCTGGCTCTGGCGCATCGCCACCAACGAGGCCCTGAGTTTCCTCCGCAAACAGCAGGTCCGCGCGGCACTGCGCTTCGAAAGTCTGGATACGACGGCCGCGTTGATGGTCGACAGCGACCCCTGGTTCGACGGAGACGCGGCACAGCGCGTGCTCGCGAAAGCCATCGCCGCCCTTCCCCCAAAACAACGCTCGGTCTTCTGCATGCGCTACTTCGAGGAACTTCCCTACGAAGAGATTTCCCGCATCACAGGCACTTCCGTCGGCGCTCTGAAGGCATCTTACCATCAGGCGGCGGAAAAGGTGAAGGTGATGGTGGCGGAAGACGATTAAACCTTTGCATCAGTTTTACATCTATATAATCGGTATGAGTAAGAAAATCCAATACAGAGTTCCGGATGGCTACTTCGAAAACCTCGAGACGAGGCTTTCGGCAATTCCTGCGCAGGAGAAGCAGCCAAGCCGGATGCAGAAATTCGCTCCTTACCTCGCGCTTGCAGCGTGCTTTGCGCTTGCGGTGCTGGTGGGCAATCTGGTGCTGAACCGGACCGCCATCCCCGCCGCATCGGACGAAGAGATCATCGAATACCTCATCAGTTCCGACATCACGCTCGCGCAAATAGAAGATTATTTAATTATTAATGAGTAGAACTATGAAAAAGATTTTGATCGCAGCGGCCGCCCTTTTGATCGGCGTCGCAGTTTTTGCCCAGAATCAGGAAGGCAGAAAACCCCAGCAGTACAAGTTCTCCAAGGAGGACATCGAAGAATTCCGTCAGGGTGCGAGGAACCGCATCCAGAGCGAGCACATCGCCTACTTGACCTCCGAACTTGAACTTACCCCGGTAGAGGCCGAGAAGTTCTGGCCCATCTACAACAAGGCTCATCAGGAGCAGATGGAGAACAACCAGGAGTATCGCCAGGCCCTGAAGAACCTCAAGCAGGTTTTGAAGGATGGCAAGGGCGAGTCTGAAGTGAAGGCCGCTCTCGAGGCCTACAACAAGGCGAAGGACGGGCAGCGCAATGTGCTGGCAGATTACGAGAAGGATTTCATCAAGATCATCGGGGTGGTCAAGACTGCCAAGTTGTATGTTGCGGAGGATAGCTTCCGAACCCGCCAGATCCACAATCTGACCGGCGGCAGGGGACAGCTGCAGCAGCCCGGCGTGCGCCCTCTGGGCAACCGCCAGCAGAATGGCAAAGGCCAGTCCGGTTCCGGAAAGGGACAGTCCGGCTTTGGCAAGGGCCAACCCAAGGAAAAGCCAGTGCAGCGGCCGGAGGATATCTAGCCGGCGGCAGCCCATGGCGCGCAGTCAGTGTCGGCAGCCCATGGCGTCTAATGGCCTGATTTCCAGATAGTTAAATATAAGTCTCCCCTCCGTTTTCAGAGGGGAGACTTTTTATTAATCGCTTGATCTGCAGCACTTTGGCTGCCACGCGCCGCCTAGAGGTTGGGGTTGAGCGCAGACCATTCGGCCACCGGAGGAACGATGCCGAGGGAGACGATCTCATCTCTCATCTTGCAAAGATGGTCGTAGGATGCCTTGAGGGCTGCCATCTCTTCTGCGGTTCCCTTCGGAGCGGTGAAGTGAACGCCGGCCTTGTCGATAGTGGTGGGCATTGCCATCATCACGTTCTGGAAGACCTTGTTGTTCACGTAGCATCCTGCAGGCCAGGTGAACTTGGCGCCGCCCATCGCGGCCTCGATCATCTTGACTGCCTGATATGCAGGGCTCTGGAAGGAGCTGCGGCCGCGGAGCTTGATGATGTTGCTGCCGCCCTGGACGGTGCGGAGCTTGATATCTGCCCAGCGCTCTTCGCTGAGGTTCATCTCTGCGAGGGGCTTGCCGTCAATCTTCACCTGGGAGGCGAAAACTGCCATGGCCTCGCCGTGTCCGCCATAGGTGTGGGCGCCGGTGACCTTGCACTGCTGCACGCCGAATTCCTGTGCCAGGGCCTCCTGCAGACGGGTGCTGTCGAGGGCGGCGAGGCTGGTGAGCTGTTCGGGCTTCAGGCCGGAGTGGATGAGTGCGGTGAGGGCGGTGACATCCGCCGGATTGAAGATAACCACCACGTGCTTCACGTCGGGGCAGTACTTCTTGATGTTGTCGCCGAATTCGGCTGCGATCTGGCAGTTGCCCTTGAGAAGATCCTCGCGGGTCATGCCCTCCTTGCGGGGAGCGCCGCCGGAAGAAATGATGTATTTCGCGTTGGTGAATGCCTCGGCGGGATCGATGGTTGCGGTGACGTTTGCACCTTCGAATGCGCAGTGGTCAATCTCTCCGAGCACGCCCTTGAGGCCGGGTTCGTAGATATCGTAGAGGCATACATTGGGGGTGAGACCGAGCATAAGCACGGACTGGGCCATGTTGGAGCCAATCATTCCACCTGCTCCGACGATGACCAATTTCTCGTTAGTTAAATATTTCATGATGAATTAAGAGTATAGTCGCTTAAAGCAGCACAAAGATACATATTTTTTAGATATCTAAAAATTGATTATATTTGCATGTTGTAATTATTTATGGCACTATTTCTTACAAAAGACCTCGACGACGACGCGCACTCGCGTCTCGGAGTTTGGCATATCACAGAAAGCGAGGCAGAACTTAAAGCATTATCCTCTATTCCTTCCGACGAACTGGAAGAAATCTCATTCATTAAAAGCGAATCTCTGCGCAAGCAGAAACTGGCCGTACGCGCCCTCCTGGACGCGATGTTCGAAGAGAAAGTCTATCTTTCCCACCACGACAACGGCAAACCTTATATCGAAAACAACGCTACCAATATCTCGATTACCCATACCGAGAAGTACGTCGCCGTCATTCTGAACGACCTGGACGACGTGGGCATCGACTGTGAAAGTCTGGACCGGGACTTCTCCGCCGTGGAGAAGAAGGCCCTCTCGGAAGATGAAATCGAAGATCTGGACGATGATCACCGCAACGAGCAGCTCGCCATCTACTGGTGCGCGAAGGAGGCCGTCTATAAAAAGATGAGCCAGTACAAGGTGGATTTCGCCGAGCAGATCGAGATCGATGCCTTCCGCTTGAAGGGCGAGGGCGAACTGGAGGCTACCTTTATCAATAAGGATGGTTTCGAAGAGGAGTTCGATCTGGAGTACATGACCTTCGACCGTCATGTGCTGGTCTGGATCGCGTAGATTCCCCTGTTTTTTTTTGGCTGCGGCTTTCAAAGCCGTTTCTGGCGGGCACTTCATATGCCTGCCTGCTTGGGCGTTCCGGGTGATGGCTCTCCGTCAACCTGCCCGCTTGGGCGTTCCGGGTGTGCTCTCCGTAAACCTGCCCGCTTGGGCGTTCCGGGCAAGTAATTGATTTGTAGAGGGTTAGATGAAAAGGGATGCTGAATTTTCGGCATCCCTTATGGCGTAACCTGCTGGCTGCCAGGTCGTTGCTGGGAACGGCCACCTTCTATTATCATACCGGCCAAAAGATTTATCCCTATACGCAAACTTAAAAATAAATCCACTATGCATAAATTTGATTGACATTGACTACGGCATTTCCTTCTTTTGTGGAAAAAAACATGAAAGCGAAACATGTGTACATGAAGGGCCGGAATGGCTGGGGGCTGTTCTACAGAGTTGAGGATTGCCTGGTGTTTTTTACTGTTTACAGTGTGTTGATAAGGGAGATGGGACTATGCGTCCTTGCATTCTCCATTATGTTCAATCACATTCACTCCTTGTTCAAAGATAAATCGGAGTCTGTTCTAAAGAAATTCCAGATACGTTTGGCTACGATATTCAGCCGGGAGTACAATACGGAGTATGACCGGACCGGGCCGGTTTTCAAACGAAGGTTCGGACGGGCCGGGAAGCATGCGATGAAGAAGATAATCGCCTGTATTGCATATATCTTCAATAATCCGGTGGCGGGGAAACTGTGCAGGTTGGCGATACAAAACAGATGGACTCTGCTTGCATACAAGGATAATCCGAATCCTTTTTCGAACAAGCTTGTGAAGCGCCGCAGCCGGCATGTGGTAAGGGATGCCCTAAAGGTGGTAGATATTTATTATAGAGAGGGGAAATACCTGGGCTATGCGACATTGAAAAGAATCTTTTCCGGTCTGACTCCGGAAGAGAAGCAGCAAGTGATCGATTATATCGTCTATAAATATAACTTCTTGAATTACGATGAGTTGGAGGAAATATTCGGTTCTTTTGCCAAGGCCTTGGATGTTGTGGAGAATATTGCCGGAAATGAATATGATCTGGAGGATGACTGTGGCGATCATTCCGTTTATAATAAGTTGATAAAGCACAGTAGGTCAATGGGATATGAAGGCCCCAATTTCGATATGCTTCCTCCGGAACTGATTCCTAAGATAAGCAGGATGCTATATGCGAAGGTGGATGCCTCTGCCGATCAGATGCGGAAATTCCTCCATCTTCCAGATCCCAGTAGGCCCATCCATAAACCTGACCATTCGGCTGTTTCCAGGTAAGTTCCCCATAAACCTGCCCATCCGGCCGTTTCCAGGTAAGTTCCCCGTAAACCTGCTTATCCAGCCGTTCCCCGGTAAACTACCCGCATACTCGCCCATTCGGTCGTTCCCCTGTAAACTACCCGTAAACTCGCTCATTCGGTCGTTCCTGGTAAGAGGCTGATTTGCAGATGGTTAGATAAAAAGGGATGCTGATTTTTCAGCATCCCTTATGGCGTAACCTGCTGGCTGCCAGGCTGTTGCCAGGAACGGCCACTGCTCCCGGCAGTTGCACTGGTGTTACCCTGATGGTCTTGTGGTTGGTCTTGCTTAGGTGCTGCCCTGATGGTCTTGTGGTTGGTCTTGCACTGGCGCTGCCCTGATGGTGCTGTGCCGAGAGTAGTCTAAGGTGACGCGGCTGTTTTAGTCTCGGTTCTGCAAAGAGCCGGGGATAACCTTATCTATATATAGCACGCCGTCGAGGTGGTCGCATTCGTGTTGGAAGATGATGGCGGTGAAGCCCTGGATGCGTTCGGTGGTGTCGCGTGGGGCAGGGAGGATGCGAGGGGCGCGGCCAGCAGAGGAGTTGCCGGCAGAGGAACTGGCAGGGGAACCGGCAGGGAGGGTGTACTGGATATCTATATCCCTGTAACGCAGTACGTTACCACGGAGGCCGGGAACGGAGAGGCAGCCTTCGGGGCCCGAGGAAAGTTCGCCACGCTGGTCAACGATCCGCACATTAGGATACACCTCGAAGGGCTCGCCGGGCTTGTCGAAGCGCTGCACGGCTACCACACGCCGCGAAATCCCCACCTGGGGCCCCGCGATTCCGACGCCGTCCTGAGTAGGATGTTGGACGGTTGCCAACAGGAGTTCAGATAAAGCGGTAAATTCGGGGGAGGCCAGCATCTCCGGAGTAAAGTCTTTGCATTGCTGGCGCAGGAACAGCGAATCCTTCGCATCCTCAATGGTCAGCACCCGCATTGGAGGGGTGGTTGCATCAACCGGAGAATTGGCATCTTTCAAAATGCCATGCGCTGTGCCGATTATAGCTTTTTCTTCGGAACTCCACCCGTCGCTGGCGCTGCAGGCAGAAAACAGCAACGGTGCCTGTGCCCAGCAAATGATTGATAGACAGATAGATAGCGCTGAAGGGATGCCGAATTTTCGGCAACCCGTTTTGCGTATCTTGCTATTGGCCAAAGACTTACCGGGAACGGCCGTAGCAGAGGCAGTATCAAGTTTACCGGGAACGGCCTGGGCAGGATGGAATTTCGCTTTCATTTTCTTATATTTGTAAGACACTGACATTAACCTTGCAAA
>CAMJJO010000048.1 GCA_946406095.1 uncultured Bacteroidales bacterium
CACAACGCGAACACAAAACAATTTTGAGAATAAAAGAAGAATAGCTAAATTTGTAAGCTATGATGAAGGAAGCCAAATGGAATATCGGTGAACCCGCGCCGGCGGACAAGGTCAACCGCCTTGCCACGGAGGTGGGTATAGACCGTGTTCTGGCAGAGCTTCTGGTAAAGCGTGGCGTCGAGACCTTCGAGCAGGCACGCGCATTCTTCCGCCCCAGCCTGGACAATCTCCACGATCCCTTCCTGATGAAAGACATGGACAAGGCCGTGGAGCGTCTGCATCAGGCCATCGCCGGGAACGAAAAAATCCTGGTCTACGGGGATTACGACGTGGACGGCACTACCGCCGTGAGTCTGGTCTACTCTTTCATCAAGCGCTATACGGATCTGGTGGATTTCTACATCCCGGACCGCTACGACGAGGGTTACGGAGTCTCCGCCAAGGGCATCCAGTGGGCCGCCGACAACGGATTCGGCCTCATCATCACCCTGGACTGCGGCATCAAGGCCATCGAGAAGGTGGATCTGGCCAAGAGTCTCGGGGTGGATGTCATCATCTGCGACCATCATCTCCCGGAGCTCGAACTCCCGAAGGCGGTCGCGGTGCTGGACCCCAAGCGCGAAGACGACACCTATCCTTTCGACGATCTCTGCGGCTGCGGAGTGGGATTCAAGCTGGTGCAGGCATATGCCCAGAAGTTCGAAATCCCCTTCGAGACCCTCATCCCCCTGCTGGACCTTCTCGTGGTGAGCATCGCCTCAGACCTGGTGACGGTGGTGGGGGAGAACCGCATCCTTGCATACTACGGCCTCAAGCAGCTTAACGAGAGCCCCCGGAAGGGCCTGCTGGCGATGATCAATCTCTCCAAGCTCGAGCCCGGGCATATCACGGTAGATGACATAGTCTTCAAGATCGGCCCGCGCATCAATGCGGCAGGGCGCATGGAGACCGGCCGCCTGGCAGTCGAGCTGCTCACCGCCACCGAGACCGGCAAGGCGATGATAGTGGGGGAGAAGATCAACAACAATAACAACGACCGCAAGAACGTAGATCGCGAGATCACGGCAGAGGCCCTGGAGATGGTGGAATCGGGCAAGTGCCTGGCGCGGGAGAATGTCACCATCGTATACAATCCCAATTGGAACAAGGGCGTCGTGGGCATCGTGGCATCCCGTCTGGTGGAGGCCTACTACAAGCCTACGGTGGTTCTCACCCGCAGCAACGGTTTCGTCACGGGATCTGCCCGCAGCGCCGGCAAGTTCGACCTCTACGCCGCCATCGAGAGCTGCGCGGACCTGATGGAGAACTTCGGCGGGCACACCTATGCCGCCGGCCTCACCCTCACCGAGGACAAACTTCCGGAATTCGCAGCCCGCATGGACAAGTTCGTGGGCGAGCATATCACGGCAGACATGCTCACACCGGTGGTGGACATAGATTCCGAGTTGAATTTCGCGCAGATAACCCCCAAGTTCTTCCGCATCCTCAAGCAATTCCAGCCCTTCGGCCCCGGCAACCACAACCCCATCTTCATCACCCGCAACGTCTATGACGCTGGCGACGGACGCAAGGTGGGCGCAGGCGGAGCGCATATGAAACTGGACCTCATCCAGGAAGATCAGCCCTACCATAAGGTTCCTGCCATCGCTTTCAACCTGGCGGAATATTACGATTACGTGAAAGAAGGCAACCCCGTGGATGTCTGCTACGCCATCGTAGAGAACTACTTCGCCGGCAATACCTTCACCCAACTCCGCATCCGCGACATGCGAAAGGGGGAGGATATCATATGAAAAGGGCGCTCGCATCCCTTCTGATTCCCACTTTGTTGCTTGCCGCCGTTTCCTGCGGCTCGGATAATTACCATCAAGATCTGCCCGCACCCGTCGGGCCTGTGGAGGAGCCGGAGGACCCTGAAGATCCCGGCACGCCCGTTGATGAAACCCCCTGGGATCCTACGCCTACCATCGATTTTACGGCCCTCGGCGGCACATCCAAGAAGATTGTGGATGGGGTGGAATGGACCAGTTTCCATGGAAAGTGGGAGGGCCAGATACGCAACATAAACATCGTGCGTACCACCCTTAACGAGCATAACAAACTCGGTATTTATTTCAACTACGGCACTACCTATCCAAACGGCTATTCTCCAGCTCTGAAGGAAGGGGAGGACCCCAGGGACCTGGACAAGAAGTGCATCTATCTGGACGCGGTGGCCGGCACGAACGGTCCCATGGCCTGCTGCCAGTTCGTGCGTGTGGACGGCTCCATCAAGAAGACCCCGGTAAGCGCCGATGACTGGATAGAGAACTGCGCCATCACCATCGACGGCGACGTGGTGGATATAGTGAAGGTCAAGGACAACTACGACGCCGCCAAGCTCACGAACAAGACCGTGGGCTGCGCCGGACCGCTTCTGGTTTGGGAGGGAGAGATACAGAAGTGCAGTTCCGACTGGCTGGCGGCGGATACCGACAAGTGGCTCACCACCACGCATCCTCGCACCGCCATAGGCCTTTCGAAGGATGGGAAGACGGTGGTGCAGGTGGCCGTGGACGGGCGCTGGAGCAAGAGCGGCTGGCCTGCGGACCAGACGGCCATAGGCATGTCTACCGAACTTTTGGGCAAGCTGATGAGAGGCCTCGGCTGCTATAAGGCGATGAATTTCGACGGTGGCGGCGGCACTGCGATGTGGGTCTATGGCCAGGGGAACGCCCGGAACATAGTGAACCGCGTGAGCGAAAACCGTTGGGACTGGAACGGAACCACCCTGCGCGCTGCCGGGAATGCCGTTTATATCAAGAGCGACCTTAAGTAATACTTATGAGATATTTTACCCTGCTGGTGGCGGGCCTGGTAGCCTGCGCCTGCGCCCATCCGACGATCCAAAGTACTACCGTTTTTGCCGAGGGCAGCGACTCCTGCCATTTCTACCGCATTCCGGCCATGACCCTGGATGCCAAGGGAAACATAGTGGCAGTCATCGACCGCCGCTACGAGAACCTGGCGGACCTTGGCTACCGCAGCACCAGCATCGACATCTCCTGCAAGCGCAGCACCGACGGCGGCCGCAGCTGGAGCGAGCAGAGCTTCATCGCCCGTGGAGATACCTCCCGCGTGCTGGGCTTCGGCTATGGGGATGCGTCGCTCACCACCCTCCCGGACGGCCGTATCCTCTGCCTCTTTGCATGCGGAAACGGCCGCAAAGGCTTCCGCCGCGGGCTCAAGCACACCACCGTCTGCACCAGCGACGACGGCGGCATCACCTGGAGCGAGCCGCGTCTGGTGGCCTTCCCGGACAGTATCCACAGCGCGTTTGTGACTTCCGGAAAGGGGATTGTGGATGCGGATGGAGATATCCTGCTGGCGGCCGACGTTCTGCCCAGGGATTATCCGGATCCTATGCCCGTGCCCTGGCCGATCGAGCCGCACCTATTCTATTCGAAGGACGGGGGGGAGAGCTGGACGCTTCAGCCCGAGCCCCTCTTCTCGCCGGCAGATGAAACCAAGCTCGTGCTGCTCCCGGACGGCCGGCTGCTATCCAGCTCCCGCCGGTGGTTTTACGGTCCCCGCGGCCTGAATACCGCCGTGAAGGGCCCCGACGGCATCTGGCACTGGGAAGGGGAGAGGTTCACCGAGGGCCTGGTGGCCAACCCCTGCAACGGAGATATCGTTTTATGGCGTGACGGCCTGCTGCTGCATTCTTTTATTAAGGAAGAGAAGGCCCGCCGCGGGCTTACCCTGGCGGTGAGTGCCGACGGTGGCACTTCCTGGAGGGATGTCCTGACGCTGCAGGAGGGCCCCGCCGCCTATTCCACCATGGTTGTCTTCCGGAACGGAGACGTGGGAGTGTTGTATGAAGATGGCTCCCGCAGCACCGACGACGGCTACGACATCGTCTTCAGCCGCATCCCCAGACGCCTGCTCCGACGTCTGGTAGAATAATAATTGATATCATTTTCCATTGTTTGATATCACCTTTTTGCTATATTTGCAGAAAGGTGATATTATTATGGAAAGAGTACAGACTATACTCCGGCTCAGCCCGGAACTGATGGCAAGGGTGAAGCGGGTCGCCAAGCGCGAGAACCGTTCGGTGAACAGCTTCCTCGAGCACACAATCGAAAAGGCCGTCGGCCTCGAATTCCCCAAACTCCCGAAAGACTTCAAAGTCTCGGATGAAATTCTCAACCTGGCATGCTTCGATCTGCCCAGGCCTACCAAAGAAGAACTGAATAATGACCCTAAATACGCTTATCTATATGAAAAATACATTAAAGCATAAGATCCGGGCCTTCTTGGACACGAACATTACAATTGATGTGTTGAGCTCCGATTATCGTGAACATCGGGAGGCTTCCCAGCGTATATTTCAAGCAATTCATAACGGGGAACTAGAAGGATATATTACTACGCAGAGTCTATTGGATGCACAGTATATTCTTTCCAGGGAAAAGAATTTTTCTATGCAAAAATTCAGTCAAATGATTCTGTACATCCTGTCTTTCGTGAATGTGACCCAGATCGACGGCCTGTCCATCCGCGAGGCACTCAAGAACCCAACGGGAGACTTCGAAGACGATGCCCAGTTCGCCCAGGCAGATTCCGAAGACTTCGACATCGTGGTCACCTCCGACCGTAGTTTTCTTGCCCGTCAGAGCGCCGACGGCCCCCAAATCCTGACCCCCGAAGGCCTTATCGAGAAAATGAGTTGAGGATCTGCCGGGCTGCTTGTTCGTAGCTGAGGCCGTCGATGTCGAGGATGATGTCGGCGGCTTTTTCGTAGATGGGGCCGCGGGTGGCCATCATCGAGGCGATGTGGGATTCAAGGCTGTCGGGGGCGGATGCCGGTGCATCGAGATTGACGCCTGCCAGCATCGGCCGGCCTTCGGTTCCGGCTTCCCGAAGGTTCGCTGCCAGCGTCTCTACTGTCGCCCTCAGGTAGATGCATTTGCAGCTCTTCTTCACCAGCTCCCGGCTCCCCTCATCGGTCAACGTCCCTCCGCCCAGTGAAAGCAGCAGATCTGACGGTAGGTGGGCCTTCCCCTTTCGGGAGTTCGCTTCGCTCACCCCACCATCGGCTGTAGCCGACGGTCCCCCCGCTTCCGTGCCGCGGGTGGCACGTCCCTCAAAGGGAAGCCCACCTGCCGTCAGCAGGGCTTCCAGAGTTTCCCGTTCGATAGCGCGGAAAGCCGCCTCGCCACCCTCGGCAAAAATCTCCCGGATCGAACGCCCATTCCGCGCCTCGATCTCCGCATCCAGATCTACAAATACCAATTGCGCGGGCAGATTTTCGCCCAAATTCCTGCCCGTGGCTTCGGAAAATGCTTGCGCGGGCAGATTATCGCCCGAATTCCTGCCCGCAGCAAAGGTCCCGCTGCCGTCCGGAGCTTTTCCGGCTGAGCCGTTTTCAGGCGAAGACGGGAATGACTCCGGCGGCAGCAATGACTCCTGGCAAGCCGCCATCCGGGCAACGAGCCGTCCGATCGACGACTTGCCGCACCCCATGAACCCTATGAGAGCCCAAACCGCCATCAGAACAACGTTGGCTCCTCTATGATCAACTCTGGAATCTCCGCCTCCGGATCCGGCAGGATGATCTCCCCGGTAGGCAGCGAAAGATCCTCCTCTTCCGGAAGAACGATCTCCATCGGCTCCGCGGAAAGCTCCGCAGGCGCGGCCGGCTCATCATCCTCCGGCTTCACCAAAGGCTCGACGAACTCCACCTTCTTCACCTGCTCCCGGTCGTGGCACTTCTTGCCCTTCGCGGTTACACCCTTCTTGCCAATCCACTCTTCCGCATCGATGCACTCAGGCTCCTTGTGAGCGGACTTGCCGCCGAAGGTGCACTTGTACTGCGGGTGCTTGTCGTCCGAAATGGCCACCAGATAGCTCTTGGGCGCATCGGAAATGAACAGCATGGGGGAATTGTCGCTCTCCACGAAAGAGAACCTCTTCACGTAGAAGGTCTTGGCGGCGCCGTCATAATAAAGCGCCGTGTAGGTCTTGGAAGTATCCAGCTTGCAGATGCTGAGCACATCTCCCTGATACTTGTTCACCAGGTCGAAGGAGGTGGTGTAGAAGGTGCCGTTCTTGAATATGCAGAGCACCTTGTCTTCGCCCTCGAACTGCCCCAGGTAGAGCCCGCGGCCATCCTCGTTAAGCTTCTGGATATCGGCATCATACCAGATATCCTTTCCGGCGATGGTGCTCACGCCCTTGCTCTTGAGGGTGATGCGCGCGATCGAATTCTTGCTCACCAGGTTGCCGCGTGCGGTCTTTGCTTTGATGGCCAGCTGCGCGAAATCGTACTCCAGCGAAGTCTTCTTGAGTTTCGGTTTCGGGCGCAGGGCGATCCGCACGGTTTCCGCCTCGCCGTTATGGTTGGCGGTGAACCACATTATCTGCGAACCGGGGGCTCCGGTGGTGATGTCGTATTCTTTGTCGCGGGTGATCGAGGTGATGGCGAAGCGCTTGGCGTAGTAGACGCTGGTCTTGCCCTCGCGGTAGATCACGTTATAGATGGTGCGGTCGTCCCCGCGGTTGAAGATGCCCACGTAGAGCAGGTCCTTGCCGAAGAAGGCCTTGTCTTCCACCTTCGTGATGCGGTACTTGCCGTCCTTGCCGATGACTATGATCTCGGAAAGATCCGAGCAGTCGCAGATGTAGGTGCCGTTGTCATCGCGCTTGAGGCCGATTCCCACGAAGCCTTCCGCCAGATTGGCGTAGAGCTTGGCGTTGTTGTTGATGACCTTGGTGGCGGCGATGGTCTCGAAGCCGGTGAGTTCGGTGAGGCGGGGGAAATCCTTGCCATACTTCTTCTTGAGACCCTTGAACCAGTCGATGGTGTAGGCGGTGATGTTGTCGATATCTGCCTGCACGGCCTTCATCTGCTCTTCCAGACCGGCGATCTTTTCTTCCATGGCCTTGACGTCGAAGCGGGAAATCTTTCGCACAGGCTTCTCTACCAGGCGGTCGATATCTTCCATCACGATGTCCCTGCGAACCTGCGCGCGGTACTCCTGCATCTTGGCGAGGATGGCTTCCTTCTGCGCCTCCCAGCTGGGGAAGCTCTTGTCTTCCAGCAGATGATACACTCCTTCCTCGAAGAAGATGCGCTCGAGGCTGGAGTAGTGCCAGTCGTCCTGGAGCTTGGCCAGGCGGATGCGCAGCTGCCGCTCCAGCAGGTCCCTGGTGTGGAAGGTATCGTATTCGAGGATATCGTGCACGCTGAGGAACTGCGGCTTGTTGTCTACGATGACGCAGGCGTTCGGAGCGATGTTGCACTCGCAGTCGGTGAAGGCATAGAGGGCGTCGATGGTCTTGTCCGGCGACACGTCGTTGGGCAGGTGGATGATGATGTTCACCTTGTCGGTGGTCATATCCTCGATCTTCTTGATCTTGATCTTGCCCTTGTCCTTCGCCTTCAGGATGGAATCGATGAGGATGTGCGTGGTCTTGCCGTAAGGGATTTCGGTGATGGCCACGGTGCTCTTGTCTATCTTCTCGATGCGGGCGCGCACCTTGACGGCGCCGCCGCGCTTGCCCTGATTGTATTTGCTGCAGTCGGCGAAGCCGCCGGTGGGGAAGTCCGGATAGAGCTCGTAGGACTTGCCCTCCAGGATCTTGACGGAGGCGTCCAGCAGCTCATTGAAATTATGAGGGAGGATCTTCGAGGCCATACCCACTGCGATGCCCTCGGTGCCCTGTGCGAGCAGGAGAGGGAAGCGCACCGGCAACTCCACCGGCTCCTGGTTGCGGCCGTCGTAGGAGTTCATCCAGTTCGTGATTTCCGGGTCGAACACCACCTCCTTCGCGAACTTGCTCAGGCGGGCCTCGATGTATCGCGGCGCGGCGTTCGAGTCCCCGGTGAGGATGTTGCCCCAGTTACCTTGGCAGTCCACGGTCAGGTTCTTCTGGCCGAGCTGGACGAGGGCTCCGAGTATGGACTGATCCCCGTGGGGATGATACTGCATCGCCTGGCCCACTATGTTCGCGACCTTGGTGTAGTTGCCGTCGTCCATACGGAACATGGCGTGGAGAACACGCCTCTGCACGGGCTTGAGGCCGTCCACTATATGGGGGACGGCACGTTCGAGTATTACGTATGAGGAATAGTCCAGGAACCAGTCCTTGAACATGCCGGAAAGCTTGTACTTGCGGCTGTCGCTCTCTAGGAGGCGGTTGAATTTGCCGCCGCCCTGGCCGTCTTCTTCCTCGGTCAGTTCGATTTCCTGGTCCACCTGCTCTTCGAGTTCCTCGTTCTGTATGTCGTCGAATTCTTCGCTCATAGTTCTTTTTTAGTCTTCGTAACCGAATTTACGGAGTTCGCGGCGGTTCTCACGCCAGTCGGGGTCCACCTTCACCAGCAGCTGGAGGAACACCTTCTTTTGGAAGAAATCCTCCATGTCGATGCGGGCGGCGGTGCCCGTCTTCTTCAGGGCCGCGCCCTTCTTGCCGATGAGGATGCCCTTCTGCGAATCCCGCATCACATAGATGATGGCGCTGATGTCGTAGCGCTCCTCTCCCTCCTTGAAACTCTCGATCTCTACCTGGCAGCTGTAGGGAATCTCGTCCTTGTAGTTGAGGAGGATCTTCTCCCGGATGATCTCCGAGGCGAAGAAGCGCAGGTTCCTGTCGGTGAAAGTGTCTTTGTCGTACCAGGCGGGGGATTCCGGCAGGCGCTCCACCACTGCGTTCAGGATGGCGTCCAGGTTGAAGTTCTCCTGGGCGGATGCAGGAAGCACCAGCGCAGCCGGCACTTTCTCCTGCCACCATGCCATCAGCTCCCTCACCTTCTCCTGGGTACTGATATCTATTTTGTTGATGACGATTATCACCGGGCAGGCGAGCTTCGAAAGCTTCTCCACGTACTCGGTGTTTTTGTCCGGCTTCTCCACCGTGTCGGTCACGTAGAGGATGATGTCCGCATCGCCGATGGCAGAATCCACGAAGTTCATCATGTTCTGCTGCAGGCGGTAGACGGGTTTGAGGATGCCGGGAGTGTCTGAATACACTATCTGGAAGTCCTCCCCGTTCACTATGCCCATGATGCGGTGGCGCGTGGTCTGGGCCTTGGCCGTGACTATGCACAGCTTCTCGCCCACCATCGCGTTCATCAGCGTGCTCTTGCCGACGTTGGGGTTGCCGATGATATTTACGAAACCGGATTTATGCGCCATTACACGTATGCCCCCATTTTAAGGATGTTGACTTCTCCCTCTGTGAGATAACGCCATTCGCCCTTCTTCAGGCCCTTCTTGGTGAGGCCGGCGAAGTAGACGCGGTCCAGGGTGCGGACCTCGCATCCCACTGCCTCGAAAATGCGGCGGACGATGCGGTTCTTGCCGGAATGGATCTCGATGCCGAGCTTGCGCTTGTCTTCGGGGTCGATGAACTCCAGGGCGTCGGCGGCGATGAGGCCGTCGTTCAGCTGTATGCCGGAAAGGATCTTCTGGCGGTCTTCCTCGGTGAGGGGCTTGTTCAGCACCACCTGGTAGATCTTTTTCTTATCGTAGGAAGGATGGGTCAGGCGCTCCGAGATCTCCCCGTCGTTGGTGAACATCAGCACGCCGGTGGTGGCCTTGTCCAGGCGGCCTACCGGGTAGACGCGGTTGGGGCAGTTCTTGAGGAGGTCCATCACGGTCTTGTCGGCGTGAGGGTCGGATGCGGTGGTGACATAGCCCTTGGGCTTGTTCATCACAATATAGACCTTGGCCTCTCCGCGGAGGGTCTCTCCGTTGAACTTGACCACATCGGTCAGCACGTTCACCTTGGTGCCGAGTTCGGTCACCACCTCTCCGTTCACCGTCACCACTCCGGCCTGGATCATAGTGTCGGCCTCGCGGCGGGAGCAGACTCCCGAGTTGGCGATGAATTTGTTGAGGCGGATTTCCTCCTTGATGGCGCTGGGTGCGGAATCGAAATCGGATATCTGTGCCTTGGGGCTGGCAGCAATCATACGGTTGATGCCATCGTCGGATGCTTTGTTGAAATTGTTGCCATTGCGCCTTGCGCCGTATGCAGGCTTCTGGCCATAGGGCTTGCGCTCGCCGTACTGCTTGCGTTCGCCGAACTGTTTGCGTTCGCCGAATGGTTTGCGATCGCCATAGTTCTTGCGCTCGCCGTCACGGCTGAAGCTCTTGCGCTCGCCATAGCTCTTATGCTCGCCGTCGCGGCCGAAGCTGCGATGCTCGCCGCTCTTGTGCTCGCCGTAGCTCTTGTGTTCTCCATAGTTGTTGCGCCCGCCCGCAGTGCTGTACGCGGGTTTGGACGAATTTGCCGAAGTAGACCTTCTCGGCCTTAACTTGCGGCCATCTTTGCTGAATTCTGCCATTGTCTTGAAATGTGCGCGTCCGCGACTCACGTCGCAGGTGGGCGCTCTTGAAATGTTACTTTAAATTGAAAATGTATGTAATCGTGCCTTCCTGCATCGCAGGGGCGTCGATTTTCTGATCGAAGTGTGCTTTCATCGCGGCGGCACGGGCCTCCGCAATAAGTTTGGTGTTTGAAATTGTGGTGCCGTCACCCACTATGGCCTTCTTCACGTTGCCATAATTGTCTACCCAGATGCGCATCACTATGCGCCCGCTCTCCTGCACGTTGTATTTGGGCTTCTCGAGCGTGGAAGTGTTCACCTTGCGGCCCTCCACGTGGGCATTCGCCTCGCCCTCGGTCTTGGTGGTGCTGGTGTTGCCGGTGGCCTGGCCCGCACGGAAATCGGAAGATGCCTCGCGGGCGTTATGGGGCGCCGTGACGGAAGTATCCTTCTTTGACATGCCGGGGAAAGCGGCGCGCGGGTCCAGCTTGGGCTCCTCCTCGCGGGGAGGCTCCGGAGTCTCGACATCGCCGAAATCATCCGGCTTGGTGGCAGGGGTCAGGTTCTCTGCAAGGCTCTGGTTGGGGGATTCGCTCTTCTGCACGAGCTCCACATCCTTCTCCAGGTCCACCTCCTCGCCCTGTGGCTCGCGCCCGAAAATGGGATCTATCTCCACTTCTTCCCTTTCGGTATAATCCACCAGGAAGGAACTCTCTTCCGGCGGGGGCCAGATGTATTTGAGCCCCGAGAAAGACACCACGCACAAGGCCGCGGCGTGCAGCAGCACCGTCAGGACGATGCCGGTCACCTTCGACTTGTCTTCTATGCGTTTCCTTTCGCGGAGATACTCTTTCATGTTATTCTGGCTGGGTTGCGAGTATTACCTTGTAGTGGTTGCGTTTGGCGATATTCATCACCTGCACTATTTCGCCGATGGGAACGCTCTCGTCGGAATAGATGCTGAAAGTGGGATCCTCTTCGTTCTGGAGAAGGCCGACAAGATCGTCCTCCACCTGCTCTATGTCGTTCTCTGCCAGCTCGTTGCCATTGATGTGGTAGGTGTAGCTGCCGCCCCAGTCCTTGATGCTCACGCTGACGGTGGGCTTGGCGCTCACCTGGCCCGTGCTCTTGGGAAGCAGGAGCTTGAGGGCATTGGGATTGATGAGGGTAGACGTCACCAGGAAGAAGATGAGCAGCAGGAACACGATGTCGGTCATGCTCGACATCG
>CAMJJO010000049.1 GCA_946406095.1 uncultured Bacteroidales bacterium
CTTTTCTAGGATCTTGAACATGGACCTGTGGTTTAAGGTATTCAAAGATACAAAAAAAAGTCGCACGGTCATAACCGCGCGACTTAATTGCCACTATGCTGCTATTAGAACATATAGCGGATGCCGAGGCCGAAGCTCTGCCAGCCGAAGCCGGTGCCGGGGACCAGGGTGAAGATAGGCTTCCAGTCGAGGGAGATCTGCAGAGGAATAGCATCGAATACATACTCGAGGCCAGCCTGTGCACCAACGCCGAGGACCAGATTTGCATCTTCGCCACCACCGAGCCACATATGTGCTGCGGGACCGGCATAGAATCCGAAAGGACCAACGGGAGCGATCTGGAAATCGTAGGCTGCGCCGACGCTGATAGCGTTCACACCCCAACCGGCGTCAACTTCGAGGAAGTTCTCGCCACCCAGATTGTGCTGATAGGAAACTTCGCCACCCCAACCGACACGGATACCGAGTGCACGGGGCTGAGCGCTTGCAAGTGCCACGATGGCGAACATTGCAACGATGACAGTCAAAATCTTTTTCATACTCAAAAGGTTTTAGTTGGACAAATATATTAAACTATTCCTGAAAATCCAAGAAATGCCAAAGCCATGATTCCTACGGAGATAAGAGCGATGGGAAGGCCCTTGAATGCCTTGGGCACTTCGTTCAGGGCCAGATGCTCGCGGATGCCCGCGAAGAGCACCATCGCAAGGCCGTAGCCAAGCGAAGTCGCAAATGCGTACACGGTGGCTTCACCGAGCCCGAGCATATGGGCTGCATCGCCGAAGGTGAACTCCTTGGTGACCACGTTGATGGCCACGCCAAGCACGGCACAGTTGGTGGTGATCAGGGGCAGGAAGATACCCAGGGCCAGATAGAGCGAAGGGGAAACTTTCTTGAGCACGATCTCTACCATCTGCACCAGCGCCGCGATCACGAGGATGAAGGCGATGGTCTGCAGGAAAGTGAGCCCGAAAGGCACCAGCAGATACTGGTTGATGAGGTATGTCACCACAGTCGCCAGGGTGATCACGAAGCACACGGCCAGGCTCATTCCACCGGCGGTGGAAAGCTTGTTGGACACGCCCAGGAAGGGGCAGATGCCAAGGAACTGAGCCAGGACGATGTTATTGACGAAAATCGCCGAAATGATTATAAGCAGATATTCCATAGCCCTTACTTTTTAGCGATTTTATTGAACAGGACCATAAGATAACCCAGCACTATGAAAGCGCCCGGAGCCATCACGAAAGCCAGCATGCCGTCCCCGGTGATGAATTTCCAGCCGAAGATGGCGCCGCTGCCGAGGATCTCGCGCACGATGCCGATCACCGTAAGCGACAGGGTGAAGCCGATGCCTATCCCGATGCCGTCCAGAGCGGAATCCCAGACTCCGTTCTTGTTGGCGAATGCCTCCGCACGCCCGAGGATGATGCAGTTAACCACTATCAGAGGGATGAACAGGCCCAGGGTCTTGTAGACATCCGGAACGAGCGCCTGCATCAGCAGCTGCAGCACGGTCACGAAGGTGGCGATCACCACTATATAGACGGGGATGTGCACCTTGTCCGGCACCACCGGAGCAATCAGGGAAATGACTATATTGGAGAGGATGAGCACGAACATGGTCGCGAGGCCCATCTCAAGGCCGTTCATGGCGGAGGTGGTGGTGGCCAGCGTCGGGCACATTCCCAGCACCAGCACGAAGGTCGGGTTTTCCTTCAGCAGGCCTTTTGTTATCAGTGAAAACTTACTCATAGCTTATTCCTCCATAGATTTCACAAGCGCAACCGCCTGGGCGACAGCCTTGGTGTAGGCACGGGAAGTGATGGTAGAAGCCGTGATGGCATCCACGTCGCCCCCGTCCTTCTTCACGGAAAGCACCCCGGCGAAACCCTTCCACTGCTCGCGGAATGCAGATTTCTCTTCAGTGCACTTGGCACCCAGACCCGGAGTCTCGGAATGCGCCAGCACCGAGGTATTGTAGACGGTGCCGTCCGGCAGCACCCCGACCATCAGGGTCAGGAGCCCGCCGAATCCACCGGTAGAAGACTTCACGGCATAGGCCGTCACGGCACCCTCTTCCGAGGTCTGCACGTAGTACCCTTCCACGCCCTCGGCGTCGGAAGCGATCTCTTCGGAGATCTCACCGCCATCAGGCAGCACCTTGGCGATGGATGCCTGGGCCTCGGCGGCCGCAGCGGCTTCGATAGGGGCCTTTGTCGCCGCATAGGTGACGCCCAGAATCGCGGCGCACACCAGGCAGACCGCGGTCAGGCACAAGGCCATGTTCGTAAGATTCGATTTAGCTGCCATACCTATTTCCTCCCGTATTTACGCTGGTGGAACTTGATATTGATGAGCGGAACCGCGGTATTCATCAGCAGGATCGCGAAGGACATGCCCTCGGGGTAGGACCCGAAATAGCGTATCATCATCACGATGAAGCCGATTCCGATGCCGTAGATGACTCCGCCCCAGTTGCTCATAGGCGAGGTGACGTAATCCGTCGCCATGAAGCAGGCGCCGAGGATGACGCCGCCGGTGAGCAGGTTGAAGAGGGGTCCGGTATAGGATGCGGGATCCGCCATATGGAAGATGCAGGCCACGAGAGCCACGGTGGCGAAGATGCTGAGGGTGATCCAGGGCTTGATGACCTTGCGCACCAGCAGATACACCCATCCGGCCAGCAGCGCCAGCGCGGAAATCTCGCCAGCAGAACCGCCGATATTGTAGAAGAGAGTCTGCAGGCTCACGAGTTTATCGGCCTCCAGGGCGCCCAGGATGGACACCTGGCCGAGCAGGGTGGCTCCGGAGAATGCATCCACGTTGGAGATGAATCCGGCGGGCACCGTCCAGTCGGTCATGAAGGTCGGGAAGGACACCAGCAGGAATACGCGGCCCACGAGGGCAGGATTCCAGATGTTCTGTCCGACTCCGCCGAAGCTCATCTTGGCAACCGCGATGGCCACTACCGCACCTATGAACACCACCCACAGGGGGCAGGTCGGCGGGAGGTTCATCGCCAGCAGTATGCCGGTGACGATGGCGGAAAGGTCCCCGGTGGTGGCGGGCTTCTTCATCAGATATTTGGTGATGGCCCATTCCAGCACCACGCAGGACGCGACGCTGACCGCCATTATGGCGATTTCGCCCAGCCCGTAGAACAGGAACGAGACGATCACTGCCGGGCAGAGCGCGATAATCACATCCAACATCAGACTCTTGGTGCTGACCTTGGCGTGAATATGGGGGTTGGGAGATACTATATATGCCATGATTCTTACTTTTTAGCTTCTGCTGCAGCCTTTGCCGCCGCTGCACGGGCGCGGATGGCAGCCATTGCCATTCCCTTGGCCTGGCGCACGCGGTCCAGAAGTGGAATATAGGCGGGGCAGCTGTAGAGACAGCAACCGCATTCTATGCAATCCTGCGCGGCATTCGCCTCGAGCGCAGCAACATCCCCGGCCTTGTAGAGGCGGTTCAGGAGATAAGGCTCCAGGCCCATGGGGCAGGCGTCGGTGCAGCGTCCGCAACGGATGCAGAGGGACTCCTGTCCGCGCTTGGTGGATGCCTCGGAGAGATAGAGTATGGAGGATGAACCCTTGACGGTGGCTGCATCGAGGTTGGCGATGGCGCGGCCCATCATGGGGCCTCCGCTGATGAGCTTGGCGGCGCCTTCCGGCACTCCGCCGGCGTACTCTGCGATATAGCTGAGCGGGATGCCTATGCGGAAGAGGTAGTTGTGCTGCTTCTCCACGGGCAGGCAGTTGCCGGTGACGGTCAGAGTATTGGTAATCAGCGGCTTGTTCTTCTGCACGGCCTCATACACCGCAAGCGAAGTGGCCACGTTCTGAACCACCGCGCCCACGCTGATGGGCAGTCCGCCGGAGCCGACCTCGCGGTGCATCACCGCCTGGATCAGCTGCTTCTCGCCGCCCTGCGGATACTTCTTCTTGAGAGGAAGGACCTCGATCTTGTAAGGCAGCTCGGCGACGGCCTTGCGCATGGCCTCGATGGCCTCGGGCTTGTTCTCTTCGATGCCGATGACTGTGCGGCATCCGCCCAGGACCTTCTGCATGATAGCGGCGCCAACCACAATCTCCTTGGTGCGCTCGAGCATGATGCGGAAGTCGCTGGTGAGGTAGGGCTCGCACTCCGCTCCGTTCAGGATGAGGCATTCAGCCACGCTGCCGGGTGCGGGATTGAGTTTTACGTGAGTGGGGAAGGTGGCTCCGCCGAGTCCCACCACGCCGCAGGCCTTGATCTTGTCCAGGATGGCCTGACGTTCCTCCGGGATCTCGGTCACGAGGGTATCGGAAAGATCCACTCCCTCGACCCATTCATCCCCTTCGACCGCAATTTCGATGTGGGTGACAGGGTTGCCGGCCAGGTCCTTGCGGGGACCTATGCTCTTTACGGTGCCGGATGCGGGGGAATGCACGAAGGCGGAGATGAATCCGCCGGGTTCGGCGATCACCTGCCCCGTCTTCACCTTGTCCCCTACTGCCACGATGGGTTTGGCGGGGGCGCCAAGATGCTGAGCCATAGACACATACATCGTCTGCGGCAGAGGCAGCACCTCGATCGCGCAATTGCGCGAAAGCTTCGCGTCGTCCGGATGGACTCCGCCGATGGCAAAGGTTATCTTACTCATTGCTTACCTCCTTTCTTTTTGCTATACGCTCCTTGACGGCGGCCTTGTCCAGCTCCTTCGGGAAGTTGACTCCGTGGATGGCGCCGGTCGGGCACATCGCCTCGCACTCGCGGCAAAGCTTGCACTTCGCAGGATCGATATAGGCAATATTGTTCTCCAGGGTGATGGCATCGTGGGTGCAGGTCTTGACGCAGA
Organism: uncultured Bacteroidales bacterium; assembly: GCA_946406095.1. GTDB lineage: Bacteria > Bacteroidota > Bacteroidia > Bacteroidales > UBA932 > Cryptobacteroides. Next base: position 4,850 of record CAMJJO010000049.1, read on the forward strand.
TGCCGCAGCCGATGCAGGCATTCGCGCAGGCCTTCTTCGCCACCGGGCCCTTATCCTCGTTGCGGCAAAGCACCGCCTCGCGCATGCCGCGGGGGCCTTTGGGACGCAACTCGATAAGTTTCTTGGGGCAGGCCTTCACGCACTTGCCGCAAGCCACGCACTTGCTCTCGTCCAGCACCGGCAGGCCGGTCTCGGGATTCATACTCAAAGCTCCGAACTCGCAGGCGTTCACGCAGTCGCCGCAGCCGAGGCAGCCGAAGGGGCAGCCGGTGTCGCCGCTGTAGAGGGCGGCCTTCACGCGGCAGCTCTTCTCGCCGTCGTAGATGTTCACCACAGGGCGGACGGCGCAACTTCCGTTGCAGCGCACCACAGCCACCTGGGGAGCCTTTTCCACCATGGCATAGCCGAGAATCTCAGACACTTTCTTCATCACCTCATTGCCACCCACGGGGCAGAAATGGGCGCTGAGATCAGACGCCTTCACGGCTGAATCGGCGAACGCATGGCATCCGGCATAGCCGCAGCCGCCGCAGTTCGCTCCCGGCAGAGTCTTCTCTATCTGCTCGATGCGCGGATCCTCTTCCACCTTGAACTTCAAGGCCACCAGATAGAGGACCACGGCCAGCAACAGACCCAGCCCGGCCAGGATTACGATAGTCCAAATTACAATTTGATTCATTTTTCTTTTATGTAGAAAGAATATTCGTTACGGAGTTTGTCCCGGAACAGCCAGAGCACCAGATAGTAGACTCCGACCGCACCGATGGCGATCAGGCCGGATGCGAGTTCGCCCATTCCAGCATGGTTCAGCCCCAGCAGCACTGCGAGCAGCACCACCAGCGGGATGGCATAGGCCAGCCACACCGCCTTGAAGCCCATGGAGCGCTTCAGAAGCACCTGCACCTCCTGCCCAATCTGCCAGTCGCCCAGAGTGGCGGGCACCGAGATGGCCCTGCGGGACGCATCCAGGGTGCCGCACAGCCCGGAAGCGTGGCAGGTAGCGCAAGCGGACTCCGCCACGATTTCTACCGTGATGAAGTCCGGAGCAATGTCAACAATTTTCCCTATGTGAGATATTTCCTGAACCGCCATGCTACTGCTCGAATTCGTTATTCATCGCAGAAGCCACGGGGCCGGTCTGCGCATACAGCACATCGTCCATTTCCAGGAACTTGACGCGCTCGCTCTTGAACACCATGTCGATGTCCCTGGTTTCGCCGTTACGGTGCTTTGCGATGATGATCTGGGTCTTCTCCTTATCTTCCGGATTGTCGGACAGGCCGACGAAGTCCGGACGGTGGATGAAGAGCACCATATCGGCATCCTGCTCTATGGAACCGGATTCGCGGAGGTCGCTCAGCTGAGGCTTGCCCGCGCCGCCGGTGCGCTGCACCGCCTGGCGGGAAAGCTGGGAAAGGGCGATGATGGGCACGTCCAGCTCCTTTGCGGTGGCCTTGAGCGTGCGGGAGATGGCTGCCACCTCCTGCTCGCGCATGCCCCTGAGCTCGGCAGGGCCCTGCATCAGCTGCAGATAGTCCACCACGATCAGCCTCACCCCCTTGTTCTTCACCAGGTTCTTTGCCTTGGTGCGGAACTCCATCAGGGGCAGGCCGGGAGTATCGTCGATGTAGAGAGGGGCCTTTGCGAGGTCCTTGATCTTATATTCGAGCTGCTCCCATTCGTATTGCTCGAGGCGGATGGCTCCCTTTATCTTGTCGGCGCTGAGGCCGGTCTCGCTCACGGCAAGACGCTTGGCCAACTGGCGTGCAGACATTTCCAGGGAGAAGAAAGCCACGGGCATGTGGTGGTCCACCGCGGCATTGCGCGCGATGTTGAGCGAGAAAGCGGTCTTACCCACGGAAGGACGGGCGGCGAGGATGATAAGGTCGCTCGGCTGCCAGCCCTGGGTGATCTGGTCCAGAGTCGGGAAGCCGGAAGGCACCCCGCTGAGGCCAGTCTTGTCCTGACGGTCCTGGATGTCGGAGATGACCTCGTTGAGAACGGAGCCTATCTCCTGCACATCCTTGCGGACGTTGTTCTGCACTGCATCATAGACCTTGGACTGGGCCATGTCGATGAGGTCGTCCACATCCGTCGAATCGTCGAAAGCCTCCTTGAGGATGGCGTAGGACGCGGTGATGAGGTCCCTCTGTATGGTCTTCTGCTTGAGGATCTTGATGTAGTACTCCACGTGCGCGGCGGAACCCACCCTTTCGGAATAGTTCGCCAGCACGACCGAACCGCCCACGGCCTCCAGGTTCCCGAGGGCCTTGAGCTTTTCGCTCACGGTGATGATATCCAGCGACGTGTGCTCCTGGACGAGCTTGCTCATCGCCTCGAATATCATCTGGTTTTTCTTGTCGTAGAAGCAGTCCTTGGTGAGCTCCGCCATGGAAGCATCCACCACGGACGGCTCGAGCAGCATAGCGCCGAGCACGGCCTCCTCCGCCTCCAGGGCCTGAGGAGGTTTGTTCCCTATCTCGAGCCCGAGGGTGTCGATGTTGGCCTGCGCCTTCTTGCGTGTTTTCTGCTCTGCCATTCTTCCAGACTAGATTTCGGGGTTGACGATGATGCGGCCGCAGTGCTCGCAGATCACCAGCTTGGTGCCGGAGGCGATGTCCACGAGGCGCTGGGGAGTGATGGTGTTGAAGCATCCTCCGCAAGCCTCTCCGTTATAGACGGGGACGACTGCAAGATGATTGTGCACGCTGGCCTTGATGCGCTCGTAGGCGCTCATTGTGCGGGCGTCCAGCTTGGCTGCAAGGGCGTCGCGCTTGTCGGTATAGGTTTTTTCTTCGTCTGCGGTCGAGTTGACAATTGCCGCGAGTTCCTCGTTCTTGGCTGCGAGGTCTTCGTTGCGGACGGAAATACGCTCCTCGTATTCCTCGATCTGCTTCTTGTCTTCTACGATGCGCTCCTTTGCTTCGGTAATGAACTTGTCCGCGATGCGCAGCAGCAGGTTCTCGTTCTCGAGCTCCTTGCTGATGGAGTCGTACTCACGGCTGTTGGCTATGTTCTCGAGCTGGGCCTTGTACTTCTCGATGTCTGCCTCGTGCTCGGTGATCTTGGCCTTGTTCACTTCGATTGCGGCCTCTTCGCCCTTGATTGCCTCGTTGAGGCGGTCGATCTTGGCCTTGAAACCCTCGATTTCTCCCTCGAGAGCCGCCACTTCGGCGGGGAGCTCGCCCCTGAGCTGCACGAGCTTGCCGATCTCGTTGTCGGCTGCCTGGAGCTGATAGAGCACTTTAAGCTTCTCGGTTACGCTGAGGTCGGAGTCTGCAAAGGTCTTCTGCAGACTGACGAAGGTCTCCCTCTCGTCGATGGGGGTCTCAACTTTCTTGACTGTTTTCTTGGTTGCCATATTGTAATTACAAATAATTTACCGGATTTGCCTTGCCGATATTTTCGGATATAAGGGATACAAAGGTAGGAAATTTTTTCCGTATAACGGAAAGCAGCACCTTTGTTATTTCAACTTCTGTCTCAAAATGCCCGGCGTCCACCACCATGAAGCCTTCCGGCTGGAAGAAATAATGGTAGGAAATATCGCCGCAGACATACATACGGGCACCGGCCTTTCGCGCTGCGGGAATCAAAGAAGTGCCCGAGCCGCCGCATACCGCAATCCTATCCACAGGGCCTTGAATCGGGGCCGAGCAGCGCACCACAGGCGTTCCCAGAGCCTTTTTCACAAGTGCTACCGCCTGGAGTGCGGGCAGTTCCCCCGGCAGGTCTCCGACCGCCCCGAAACCGGCACCTCCTTCTTCCGGAGAAAGCACCTCGATATTTTGCAAGCCGATCTTTTCGGCAAGCGCAAAGCTCACTCCCCCGGGAGTCTTGTCCACACTGGTATGGCAGCCATACACCGCCACGCCATTCTTCACGGCGGCGATCACCGCGGCTGCTCCCGGATCCTCCGGATAGAGGTTCTTGATGGGATGATAGATGAGGGGATGATGCGTTAGGATCATATCACATCCGCGGCGTACCGCCTCCTCCACCAGGGCGGCGGTGCAGTCGAAGCCGATCAGCAATCCGTGCACTTCCTGCTCGGGAGAACCTACCTGAAGCCCCGTATTGTCATATCCTTCCTGGAGTCGGGCCGGGGCGAACTCCTCTATCACGGCGATTATATCCTTTACTTTCATAGCGTCTTCCGGATTTCTGCGAGCTGCTCGCGTATGTTCTTGAGGGATTCCAGGGCACGGACGCGCTTGTCCACCGTTGCCTTGTTGGCTGCAAGCTGTTTCGCCGCGCCTTCCAGGGTCAGACCCTGCTCCTTCACCAGCAGATGGATCTGCTTGAAGGTGTCGATGTCCTCGGCTGTGAAACGGCGGTCGCCGCGGGCGGTGCGGGAAGTCTTCAGATACTTCTCGAAATAGCCCGACCAGTAGCGCACCAGGGAGACGTTCTCTCCCAGGATCTCGGCGGTTTCGCCAATGGTGTAGAACAGTTTACTCATATGCTAATCCATTGATTGTCTGGTGTTTATGCTCATGAACAGGAAGTTCGGATACTCCTCCGGCTGGAGTGAGCCGAAGAGGTAGTTCACCGGATTCCGGTAGGCCCCGTCCAGTTTCACCTCGTAGTGCAGATGCGGGGCATAGGCGCTGCCGGACATACCCACGGTGGCGATCTTCTTCCCCCTCTTCACCCGCTGTCCCCTCTCCACGAAGAGTTCGTCCAGATGCAGGTAGCGGGTCATATATCCCCCTGAATGTGCGATGGTTACTGTGTTGCCGTCGCCCTTCGAACTGCGGGTCACGTTCTCCACCACTCCGTCCGCCGGGGCAAACACCGGCGAGCCCTGCGGCACTATGATATCCAGCCCGTGGTGGACCACCTCCGTCTTGTAGAAAGGGTTCAGGCGTAGGCCGTCGGAAGCCCCGATCTGCGGGTAGCTCACATCCCTCACGGGGAGGGACATGGGCGGCATCACGAAGCCCTTCTGCCCGAGCGTGCGGTAGATCTTCTCGAACGCGGCATTCACCTCGCCGGCAGTCTCCAGCAGGGCGTCCGCCTTTCTGGAGGTGTAGGTCACTATCTTCCCGTCGGGGATGGTATCGGCACCGAAGAAGTACTCCAGCGAACCCACGGGATCCACCGCGGGAGCCTTGGTATGGAAGACTTCCTCGTAGATTCGGCCATCCTTCCAGGACAGGATTTCCATCGATTCCGACAGCAGTTCCTGCTTTTCCCGGATGTTCTCGAACACCTTCTCGTATTGCCTGTTCTCCCGGCGCAGGCGCTTTTCGGTGTCGGTGCTGAGCACGAGGGAAAGTATCAGGTAGATGACTATGAAGATCGACACCGACACCAGGAACACCCTCAACACAGACCAGATAATGGTCCATACCGAGCGCGTCACCTTGCGGACGGTCACCGCAGCGGCGTCGAATATGTAGGTCTTCTTGCTCATCGTCCGTGTCCTTTAAGCAGTTCCAGGGTCGATTTCGTCTTAGGTCCGGATTCCTCGCGGCGGCGGGTGATCATGGCGATATACTCCTCCACCGTCATATCCAGATTCATATAGCTGTAGGGGTTGATGGCATTGCCCCTGTAGATGACTTCGTAGTGCAGATGCGGGCCGGTCGCCTTTCCGGTCTTGCCGATGGCGCCGATCTGATCCCCGCGCAGCACCTTCATTCCCTTGGCCACGTCGATGCGGCTGAGGTGGGCGTAACGCGTCTTGTAGCCGAACCCGTGGTCGATTATGATCTCATTGCCATATCCGGTGAAACCATAACTCACCTTCTCCACCACCCCGTCGCCGGTCACATAGACGGGATACCCCACATCGGCGGCGAAATCCTGACCGGCGTGGAAACGAGTGCCGCCATACACAGGGTCGGTGCGATACCCGAACGGGCTCGCCATGCGGTAAGACCCCTGCTTGGGAAGGATGGGAGGCACGGCCGGGATGTGAGAGACCATATCGCCGGCGTCGATCGCGATGCCGTACACCTCGTCCAGGGCCATGGTCTGAACGTAAGCGCGCTTGGTAAGTGCATTCAGACGCGCCGTCAGCGGATCCGCCCCGGGATCCGTCTTCGCCTCTTTCACCTCATCCGGAATCACGTTCAGGCCGAAAATCGAACGGTAGACAAAATCATCCCGCTCCTCTATTCCCCTCAACGTCTCCTCGCAGATGTCCATCTGGCGCTCTGCAAGGGCTATTTTGGACTGCCACATGGCATTCTCCTTCTTCAGCCGCGCCGTCTTGGGCAGATCCCATCCGAGGACGGACGTGAAGAGCCAGAAATAAAGCATGCAGAGACCTGCGACAGACAGCACTATAAGGATTGCGCGCAAAGGACGGGCGTAGCGGGGTTCCTCGCGGACCTCGTACTGCAGTGTGATGGGATTGAATACATACTGCGCCATCCTACACGAACTTATAGCTTTCTATCTCCCTGAATCCACGCAGGAACGCATC
>CAMJJO010000050.1 GCA_946406095.1 uncultured Bacteroidales bacterium
ACGCCGCCGTCGGACAGAGGCGTTCCGGCCTTCACATAGTCGTTTTCCTGCACGAGGATCTGTTTGGTCAGAGGAACCAGATAGTGCTTTTCGATGCCGCTGCGATTCTTTACCACTATCTCGCGGTTGCCCCTCTTCACCTTGCCCATGATAACCTCACCGTTGATCTCGGAAAGGATGGCAGGGTTGGAAGGATTGCGGGCCTCGAAGAGTTCGGTGACTCGCGGCAGACCGCCGGTGATATCGGATGCTTTGCCGATCGCGCGGGGGATCTTGATGATGATCTCGCCCACACGCACGTTGCTTCCGTTCTCGACGGTGACGTGTGCACCCACAGGCAGGTTGTAGGTCCTGAGGGTCTCGCCGTTCTCGCCGAGAATGACCAGAGTCGGGTTCTTGGTCTTATCCTTGCTTTCGATGATGACCTTGTCGGTGCTCATGCTGAACTCGTCGGCGTTGTCCTTGCGGAATGTCACGCCCTCGATCATGTTCTCGAAAGCTGCCTTACCGGCTGTTTCGACCAGGGTAACGGCATTGTAAGGATCCCATTCGCAGATGCGGTCTCCCTTCTTGACCTTGTCGCCGTCTTTCTTGTAGAGGATGGCGCCGTAAGGGATATCGTACTGAGAATAAGCATATCCGGTGTTCTCGTCCACGATGCGGAGTTCCGTCATACGGCTGACCACGACGGTCTCGGACTCGCCATCCTCGGAAACGCGCTCGATGGTGCGGAGTTCCTCGAACTGGAGCTTGCCGTTGTACTTGGAGTCGATGGATGAATCCACCACGGAACCGCCCGCAGTACCACCGACGTGGAAGGTACGCAGAGTCAGCTGGGTACCAGGCTCACCGATGGACTGAGCTGCAATCACACCCACGACCTCACCCTTCTCGACCATGCGGCTGGTGGCAAGGTTGCGTCCGTAGCACTTTGCGCAAACGCCGTGACGGCTTTCGCAAGTGAGCACCGAACGGATTTCCACCTGCTCGATGGGCAGAGAGTCGATGAGCTCGGCCTGTGCCTCGCGGATTTCTTCTCCTGCGTGCAGGATGAGTTCTCCGGTGAGCGGATTGAAGATATCGTGAACGGTAGTGCGGCCGAGGATGCGCTCGCCGAGCGATTCCACAACCTCGTCCTTGTTCTTGATTGCGGTAGCGATGAGGCCGCGGAGGGTTCCGCAGTCCTCTTCGGTAATGATGACGTCGTGCGATACGTCCACCAGACGCCTTGTCAGGTAACCTGCATCAGCGGTCTTGAGGGCGGTATCGGCCAGACCTTTACGTGCACCGTGGGTGGAGATGAAGTATTCGAGCACCGTCATTCCTTCCTTCAGGTTGGAAATGATAGGATTCTCGATGATCTCCGCACCGGCTGCACCGCTCTTCTGGGGCTTGGCCATAAGGCCACGCATGCCGCAGAGCTGCTTGATCTGCTGGGTTGAACCACGGGCGCCGGAGTCGAGCATCATGAACACGGGGTTGAAGCCCTGCTGGTCGGCCGAGATCTGCTTGGTCACGATGCCGGTCAGCTTGTTGTCGATGGTCGTCCAAAGGTCGATGACCTTGTTGTAACGCTCGTTGTTGGTGATGAAACCCATCGCATAGTTGTTCTTGATCTCACCCACCTGCTTGTATCCGGAGTCGATCAGTTCGTCCTTCTCCTTGGGGATGATGACATCGCCGAGGTTGAAGGAGATGCCCGCGCGGAATGCCTGGTCGTAACCGAGGTTCTTGATGTCGTCGAGGAACTTTGCGGTGCGTGTCACACCCGTGTTCTTGATGACCAGGGTGATGATGTTGCGCAGAGCCTTCTTGCCGAGAACTTCGTTCACGTAGGGCACTTCGTCCGGAACGTACTGGTTGACGATGATGCGGCCGGCAGTGGTCTTGATGATCTGGGTTCCCTTGGAAGCATCCTGCTTGTCGACGGGTACGCGGACTTTGATTTCGGCGTGCATGTCGATCACCTTCTCATTGTAGGCGATGATGACCTCTTCGGGGCCGTAGAAAGTCAGGCCCTCTCCCTTTGCACCGGGACGGATCTTGGTGATATAGTAGAGTCCGAGCACCATATCCTGGGAAGGAACGGTGATAGGGGCTCCGTTGGCGGGATTAAGAATGTTGTGCGATCCCAGCATCAGCAGCTGAGCCTCCATGATGGCGGCGTTGCCGAGAGGGAGGTGCACTGCCATCTGGTCACCGTCGAAGTCCGCGTTGAAAGCGGTACAGGCGAGAGGGTGAAGCTGGATGGCTTTTCCTTCGATCATCCTGGGCTGGAAAGCCTGGATACCCAGACGGTGGAGGGTAGGTGCACGGTTCAGGAGCACCGGATGTCCCTTCATCACGTTTTCGAGGATATCCCAGATGACCGGATCCTTGCGGTCGACTATCTTCTTTGCGCTCTTCACGGTCTTCACAATGCCGCGCTCGATGAGCTTGCGGATGATGAAAGGCTTGTAGAGCTCGGCGGCCATGAACTTGGGCAGACCGCACTCGTGCATGTTGAGTTCGGGGCCTACCACGATGACCGAACGTGCGGAATAGTCAACGCGCTTACCAAGGAGGTTCTGGCGGAAGCGGCCCTGCTTGCCCTTGAGAGAGTCGGAAAGGCTCTTGAGGGCGCGGTTGCTCTCGCTCTTGACTGCAGAACTCTTCTTGGAGTTGTCGAAGAGGCTGTCGACGGCTTCCTGGAGCATACGCTTCTCGTTGCGGAGAATCACTTCCGGAGCCTTGATTTCGATGAGCTTCTTCAGACGGTTGTTGCGGATGATCACGCGACGGTAGAGGTCGTTGATGTCCGAGGTGGCGAAGCGGCCGCCGTCGAGGGGAACCAGAGGACGGAGATCCGGGGGAATGACCGGGATCACCTTCATGATCATCCACTCGGGACGGTTGACGCGCTTGCTCTCCTGGAACCACTTCACTACCTGGAGGCGCTTCAGGATTTCGGTCTTGCGCTGCTGAGAGGTCTCTACCAGCATCTTCTGGCGGAGTTCGTAGCAGAGCTGCTCGGGATCGATTTCCTTCAGGAGGTCGTAGATGCCTTCGGCACCCATCTTCGCAATGAACTTGTCGGGATCGGAATCGGGAAGATTCTCGTTGCCGGGGAGCTTTGCGAGCACGTCCAGGTACTCATCCTCTGCGAGGAGCTCGTACTTGGGAACGTCGCTTGCGCCCTGGCGGGTGACGATGTACTTCTCGTAGTAGATAACCGATTCGAGCTTCTTGGAAGGAAGTCCGAGTACAGCGGATATCTTGTTGGGAGCGCTCTTGAAATACCAGATATGCGCTACGGGAACGGTGAGGGTGATGTGACCCATCCTCTCGCGGCGGACCTTCTTCTCGGTGACCTCCACGCCGCACCTGTCGCAGACTATGCCGCGGTAGCGTATCCTCTTGTATTTTCCGCAATAGCATTCATAGTCCTTGGTGGGGCCGAAGATCTTCTCGCAGAAGAGACCGTCACGCTCGGGCTTGTAGGTCCGGTAGTTGACGGTTTCCGGCTTCAGGACCTCGCCGCAACTCCTTTCGATGATATCTTCCGGAGAGGCCAGCGAAATGCTGATTGTCTGGAAATTGCTCTTTACCTTATTATCTCTATTGTTGAAATTAGGCATATTCCTTTTCAATTATCCGTTAATACTTATTCCAACGTAACCTTGAGGCCGAGACCCCTCAGCTCGTGCAGAAGCACGTTGAGAGATTCGGGTATGCCTGCAGGCGGCATCGGGTCACCCTTGACGATGGCCTCGTATGTCTTGCTGCGGCCGGTCACGTCATCGGACTTGACCGTAAGGATTTCCTGAAGCACATTTGCTGCGCCGAAGGCCTCGAGTGCCCAGACCTCCATTTCACCGAAGCGCTGGCCGCCGAACTGGGCCTTACCTCCGAGAGGCTGCTGGGTGATGAGGGAGTAGGGACCGATGGAACGGGCGTGCATCTTGTCGTCGACCATGTGGCCGAGCTTGATCATGTAGATGACGCCAACCGTTGCGGGCTGGTCGAACCAGTCGCCGGTGCCTCCGTCGCGGAGCATTGTCTTACCAAAACGTGGAACTCCAGCCTTGTCGGTGTATGCAGCGATTTCCTCGTTGCTTGCACCGTCGAAGATAGGAGTGCTGAACTTCACGCCCAGACGCCAGCCGGCCCAACCGAGCACGGTTTCGTAGATCTGGCCGAGGTTCATACGTGAAGGCACGCCCAGAGGGTTCAGAACGATGTCCACGGGAGTACCGTCCTGAAGGAACGGCATATCCTCGCGGCGGACGATCTTGGCCACGATACCCTTGTTTCCGTGACGTCCTGCCATCTTGTCACCGACGGTGATCTTACGCTTCTTTGCCACGTAGACCTTAGCGATCTGCATGACGCCGTTGGGAAGATTGTCGCCGACCTTGATGTAGTCCACTTCCCTCTTGCAGACTGCCGCCTCATTCTTGAGAGTGATGCAGTAGTTGTTGATGAGGTCGCGGATCAGGGCGTTGGTGTCCTTATCGGAAGTCCACTTGCCGGTATTGACGTTGTCGTATTCGATGTTGGCGAGGGTTTCCTTTGTGAATTTCTTGTCCTTGGCCACCACTTCGACTCCGAAGATGTCGAACACGCCGGCGCTCTTCTTGTCTTTGGTGAGGATTTCGAGTTTCTTCAGGAACTCTGCGCGGAGTTTCTCTGCCTTGGCATTGAATTCCGCCTCGCGCATTTCGGACCTTGTCTTGATATCGTTCTTGGATGCACCCTTCCTGCCGCTCTCCTTGTTGAGTTTGGCGTAGAGGGCGGTCTTGACGACGGTGCCGCTCAGCGAAGGATTGGCCTTGAGGGACGCATCCTTCACATCACCTGCCTTGTCGCCGAAGATGGCCTTGAGGAGCTTCTCTTCCGGAGAAGGATCGCTCTCGCCCTTCGGGGTGATCTTACCGACCATGATGTCGCCGGGTTCGATGTGGGCGCCTATGCGCACGATGCCATTCTGATCGAGATCCTTGGTGGCATCTTCGCTGACGTTGGGGATGTCGGAGGTGAGCTCCTCCATGCCGCGCTTGGTGTCGCGTACCTCGGTGAGATACTCATCCACATGCACGGAAGTGAGGATATCCCACTTCACCATCTCCTCGCTCAGCACGATAGCGTCCTCGTAGTTGTAACCCTTCCAAGGCATGAACGCCACTTTCAGGTTGCGGCCGAGTGCGAGCTCGCCGTTCTGGGTGGCATAGCCTTCGGTGAGCACCTGTCCCTTCTCCACCTTGTCGCCTTTGCGGACGATAGGAACGAGGGTGACGGTAGTGCTCTGGTTCGTCCTGCGGTAAACCGGGAGCTTGTAGACAGTCTCTTCGGGGGTGAAGCTTACGAAAGCCTCCTCCTCGGTGCGGGCATACTTGACGTGGATTTCGTTGGCATCCACATAAGTGACTTCACCCTTGCGCTCGGCCACGAACTGAGTGCGGGAATCCAGGCAAACGCGCTCTTCCAGACCGGTGCCCACGATAGGGGATTCGGGCTTGAGGAGCGGCACAGCCTGACGCATCATGTTCGCACCCATAAGTGCGCGGTGGGCATCGTCGTGCTCGAGGAAGGGGATCAGGGATGCTGCCACGGAAGCCATCTGGTTCGGGGCGACGTCCATATAATCGACCTCTTCCTTGGTGACGACAGGGAAGTCGGCCTCGAGACGGCACTGGATGCGGTCTTCGAGGATGTTGCCATCGTCGTCCATCTTCACGTTTGCGAGAGAGACATACTTGTTCTCCTCGTCCTCGGCGGTCATATAGTGGCATCCTGCGGCGGTGAGGTCCACCTTTCCGTCCTTGACGTCGCGGTAAGGGGTCTCGATGAAGCCGAGTTCGTCGATGCGGGCATAGACGCAGAGGCTGGAGATAAGGCCGATGTTCGGGCCTTCAGGGCTCTCGATAGGGCAGAGACGGCCGTAGTGTGTGTAGTGCACGTCACGCACCTCGAATCCTGCACGGTCGCGGGAAAGACCGCCGGGGCCGAGTGCGCTGAGACGCCTCTTGTGCGTGATTTCGGCCAGCGGGTTGGTCTGATCCATGAACTGGCTCAGCTGGCTGGTGCCGAAGAATGAATTGATGACGGAAGAAAGTCCCCTGGAGTTGATGAGGTCGGAGGGAGTGAACTGCTCGCTGTCGCGGACGTTCATCCTCTCGCGGATGGTGCGGGCCATCCTGTTGAGACCGACGCTGAACTGGTTGGCGAGCTGTTCGCCCACGGTGCGCACGCGGCGGTTGCTGAGGTGGTCGATATCATCCACGCTGGCCTTGCCGTTGATAAGACGGATAAGGTACTTCACGATCTCGATGAAATCCTCCTTGGTGAGAACGCGGAGGTTCTCGTCCGTGTTCAGACCGAGCTTGCGGTTGAGACGGAAGCGGCCCACATTGCCGAGGTCGTAGCGCTTCTCGCTGAAGAAGAGCTTGTCGATGACGTCGCGGGCGGTGTTCTCATCCGGCGGTTCGCTGTTGCGGAGCTGCTTGTAGATGTAGTTCACTGCCTCGATCTCGGTGTTGGTCGGGTCTTTCTGGAGGGTGTTGAAGATGATGGCGTACTCACTGGTGCTGGCCTCATCTTTCTGCAGGAGAATGCTCTTCACGTCGGTGTCGAGGATGGCTGCGATGGTCTCATCGTCAAGCACGGCATCCCGCTCCACGATGGGCAGGGTGCGCTCGATCGGGATGACCTCGCCGGTATCCTCGTCTTCGAAGTCTTCCGTCCAGGTCTTGAGAACCTTGGCGGCGAGCTTGCGGCCTTCGTTGGCCTTCAGGGTCTTCTTGTTCACTGCAACCTCGTCGGCCAGGTCGAAGATATTGATGATATCCTTGTCGGAGTTGAAGCCGATGGCTCTGAGAAGAGTGGTTACAGGAAGTTTCTTTTTACGGTCGATGTAGGCGAACATCACGTTGTTGATGTCGCTTGCGAACTCTATCCAGGAACCCTTGATGGGGATGATCCTCGCAGAATAGAGCTTCGTGCCGTTGGCGTGCATAGTCTGGTCGAAGAACACGCCGGGGGAACGGTGGAGCTGCGATACGATGATGCGCTCGGAACCGTTGATCACGAATGTGCCGCCCGGAGTCATGTAGGGGATGTCGCCCAGGTACACGTCCTGCACCTTGGTGTCGAAATCCTCGTGCTCCGAGTCGGTGCACGAAAGGCGGAGTTTTGCCTTCAGAGGAACACTGTAAGACAGGCCTCTCTCAAGACATTCCTCAATCGAATACTGAGGCGGATCGACAAAGTAGTCGATGAACTCCAGCTTGTAGCTGTTCCTCATATCCTCGATGGGGAATATTTCCTGGAAAACCTGGTACAGACCTTCGTTCTTCCTGCTTTCAGGAGTGGTTTCGAGCTGGAGGAAATCCTTGAAGGACTTCAGCTGAACCTCGAGCAGATCCGGGTATTCCAGTATTTTGGAGCTTGCGAAATTAATTCGCTTCGGTTGGGTCTTTTTTGACATAAATCTGCCTTAAGGAATAAAATAATTTTTAGACGGAAAAAAGGTTTAGAGCCTAATATGCCTGGCTCTAAACCTGTTTTGTCCCTTGCAAGGGGCGGGGCGAAGTTACTTAACCTCGACCTCTGCGCCAGCCTCTTCGAGGGTAGCCTTAAGCTGCTCGGCCTCTGCCTTGGAGACTTTCTCCTTAACAGCCTTGGGTGCTCCGTCAACGAGATCCTTTGCTTCCTTAAGTCCAAGACCAAGGGCTTCCTTAACGACCTTGATCACCTGGAGCTTAGCCTGGCCTGCGCTGGTCAGGATAACATCGAACTCAGTCTGCTCTGCGGGAGCTGCATCTGCTGCAGCTGCGGCGGGGCCTGCTACTGCGACAGCGGCTGCTGCGGGCTCGATACCATATTCTTCCTTAAGGACCTTAGCAAGTTCCTGAACGTCTTTGACAGTCAAGTTTACCAACTCTTCTGCAAGTGCTTTTACGTCTGCCATAATTGTTTGATTTTTAAATTGTTATTATTGTTATTACTGATTTTTTTCTTCGAGGGTCTTGACAACGCCGGCGATGGTCTGGCCGCCGCTCTGCAGAGCGCCGAGTACACGCTGTACAGGGCTCTGGAGGAGAGCGATGATGTCGCCGAGGAGTTCTTCCTTGCTCTTGACTGCAACGAGCTCGTCGAGCTTGTCAGCACCTATGAATGCGCATTCCTGTACATAAGCACCTTTGAGTGCGGGTTTCTCACTCTTCTTGTTCCACTCTTTGATGAGTTTCGCGGGAGCGTTCGCATTGGTGGTGTACATTATTGCGGTGTTACCAACGAGAGTCTCGATAAGGGACTCGAGTTCCGAATTGCCGGAAGCCTTGAGAACGTGGGTGAAGAGGGTGTTCTTCACTACGCTGAGCTTGATGCCCTTCTCGAAGCATTCGCGACGGAGCTTGCTGGTCTGCCCGGCATTGAGTCCGGCGATATCCGTAATGTAGAAATTGGGATATGCCTTCAGCTCTTCCGAGATATTCTCGATAACCTGATTTTTAAGTTCTTTCTTCATAATTCCCAATTTTTACTCGGCACCGTTGAGGAATGCCTTGAGATCAACCTTAACGCCGGGGCTCATCGTGGTAGCGAGAGCGCAGCTCTTCATATAAGTACCCTTGAGGGCCTGGGGTTTCAGCTTGGCGATTGCATTCAGCACCTCTGCAGCATTCTGATAGATCTGCTCGGGAGTGAAGGAAACCTTGCCGATTCCAGTGTGCACGATGCCGGTCTTGTCGACTTTGAAATCGATCTTACCACCCTTGACTTCCTTCACTGCGTTGCCGATTTCCATCGTAACGGTGCCGGTCTTGGGGTTAGGCATGAGGCCGCGGGGGCCGAGGATCTTACCGAGGGCACCGATCTTCGCCATAACGGAAGGGGTGCAGACGATAACGTCGATGTCGGTCCAGCCGCCCTTGATCTTTTCAATGTATTCGTCGAGACCTACATAGTCGGCTCCTGCCGCCTTTGCCTCTTCTTCCTTGTCGGGGGTGCAGAGCGCGAGGACGCGCACGACCTTACCGGTGCCGTTAGGGAGGGTGACGACGCCGCGGATCATCTGGTTGGCCTTACGGGGGTCAACGCCGAGATTCACGGAGAGCTCGACGGTGGCGTCGAACTTGGTGAATGTAATATCCTTCAGGAGAGCGCACGCCTGTGCGAGAGGATAAACCTGGGTGTGGTCGTACTTGGCCATCACCGCTTTCTGATTTTTCGTAGCCTTACTCATAGCGTGTGTTCAATTAAAGGTTCTCGGGGAATTCACCGGTCACGGTGATACCCATACTTCTTGCAGTGCCTGCAACCATCTTCATCGCAGAAGCGAGGGTGAAGCAGTTGAGGTCCGGCATCTTACCTTCGGCGATAGCCTTCACCTGATCCCAGGTAACGGAGGCCACCTTCTTACGGTTAGGTTCGCCGGAAGCCTTGCTGATCTTCGCAGCTTCTTTGAGCGAAACGGCCACGGGGGGCTGCTTTACTTCGAACGTGAAGGATTTGTCAGAATAGACTGTGATAACCACAGGGAGGACTTTGCCAGCCTGGGCCTGCGTGGCTGCATTGAAAGCCTTGCAGAAGTCCATAATGTTCAAGCCTTTGGAACCGAGGGCCGGTCCTACAGGGGGCGCAGGATTAGCTGCTCCGCCTTTGATCTGGAGCTTGATAAATCCGGTAACTTCTTTTGCCATTTTACTTGTTATTCTTTAGTTACTTGTGTAAAGCTGAGTTCGAGCTGAGTCTTACGGCCGAAGATGACCACTATAACCTTGACTTTGCTCCTGTCTTCCAGAATCTCATCCACAATGCCGCTGAAACCGCTGAACGGCCCGTCGGTGATCTGTACGGATTCGCCGATTTCGTAGTTCACCACAGTCTCCGCCGCATTGTCGATGTTTTCGTCCTGAACACCGAGAATCCTCTGCACTTCGTCCTCACGGATAGGTACGGGGATCCTTTCTACCTGTGTGCTGCTGATAGTTTTCTTTTCCGTAAGGAAGCCGGACATTCCGGGAACGAGGTTGCGGATGATGTTCTCGAGGACCGGGGTAAGAACCGCCTGGATAAGCACATAGCCGGGGAAGAGCAGTTTGTCCACTGCCTTCCTCTTGCCGTTCTTGGTTACTATTTCCTTTTTGACCGGGACCAGAACCTGGCCCACCTGGTCGGCGATTCCGCTCCGCTCAATCTCCTTTTCGAGATACTCCTTAGCCTTGCGTTCCTTTCCGCCTGCCGCCCTAAGGACATACCATTTCATTTCAGCCATCGCGGTAAAAATTTACAGTGTGTAGATCAGGGTCATCAGATGCTGGAAAGCATAGTCGATTATGAAGAGCATCAGCGCGAGGATGACGGTGGCCACCATTACGAGGAGCGCAGAACTCTGCAGCTTCTGCCAAGTGGGCCACGTAGTCTTCTTGACGAGCTCTACATAGCACTCTTTTAAGTAATTGATAAACTTTCTCATCTTTACATTTAATTGACGCCGGAAGTTGGAAGCGGAGATCGGCGTCTTTTAAACATTACCAAATCGTAACCTTTGATATTTGCAGGGGAAGCAGGAATCGAACCCACATTGACGGTTTTGGAGACCGCTGAATTACCATTATTCTATTCCCCTAAAAAGTGGGCGCCCCTGTTCGGGGAACCCACTCGTGTGTAAGAATCAGGATTAGTCAAGAATCTTGATAACCTGACCTGCGCCAACGGTACGGCCACCTTCACGGATAGCGAAGCGGAGACCTTCGTTAAGAGCAACAGGGGTGATGAGCTGCACGTTGATTTCCACGTTGTCGCCAGGCATCACCATCTCAACGCCTTCGGGGAGAGAGATCTCACCGGTAACATCGAGGGTACGGATGAAGAACTGAGGACGATACTTGTTGTGGAAAGGAGTGTGGCGGCCACCTTCTTCCTTCTTCAGAACGTAGATCTGGCCAAGGAAGTGGGTGTGAGGGGTGATGGAACCGGGCTTAGCGATAACTTCACCACGCTTGACCTCTTTCTTGTCGATACCACGGAGGAGCAGACCGACGTTGTCACCTGCCTCACCCTGATCGAGGAGCTTGCGGAACATCTCGACGCCAGTGACGACGGTGC
>CAMJJO010000051.1 GCA_946406095.1 uncultured Bacteroidales bacterium
TTCATCAAGCGCAGGGGATATGTGATTCCTGAGGACGTGCGCGCCGTCTGCCCCGAAGTGCTCCGCCACCGTATCGGCCTCACCTACGAAGCCGAGGCCGAGAACGTCACCACCGAAGAGATCATCTCCCAGGTGATCAATGCCGTGGTAGTGCCGTAATGAGCCCGGAAGAACTGATAAAGAAGGTCCGGAAGATAGAAATCCGCACCAAGGCTCTCTCGCACCAGATATTCGCGGGGGAATACCATTCCGCGTTCAAAGGGCGCGGCATGGCCTTCAGCGAGGTGCGCGAATACCAGTATGGGGACGACGTGCGCAACATGGACTGGAACGTTACCGCCCGCATGCGCGCACCCTATATAAAGGTGTTCGAAGAGGAGCGCGAGATGACTGTGGTGCTGCTGGTGGACGTGAGCCGCTCGGGCCTCTTCGGCACTCAGACCCGCACCAAGCGCGAGCTGCTGGCAGAGATTGCCGCAGTGCTGAGCTTCAGCGCCATCCTCAATAACGACAAGGTCGGCGCCCTGTTCTTCAGCGACCACGTCGAGAAGTTCATCCCCCCGAAGAAGGGACGCAGCCATCTCCTTCATATAATCAGGGAGATGCTGGAACTCCAGCCCACTTCGGACGGCACCGACATCGGCGCAGCCCTGCAGTTCCTCACCGGGGCGATCAAGAAGAAGTGCACCGCCTTCCTGCTGAGCGACATGCTGGATGCGGACGCCAGCGGCAAGCCTCGCTACGAGGATGCCCTGAAGGTGGCGGCGGGCAGGCACGACCTTTCCGTAATCAAAGTCTTCGACCCCCGCGAACGCAGCCTGGCGCCGGTAGGCCTCATAAACATCAAAGACAGCGAGACGGGGCGCTCTGCCTGGGTGAACACCGACAGCGCGGCTATGCGCAGGGCCTATGGGCAATGGTTCTCCACCCTCGCCGGGGCCGAGCAGCAGCTGTTCAACAGGTATAAAGTAGATCACGTGGAAATAGCTACCGACTCCGACTACGTGAAGGGTCTGATGGCATTGTTTGCAAAGAGATGAAGATACTGAGCATCATACTGGTCGCATTGCTGGAACTGATCCCCAAAGGCCCCGCCTTGCTGAATCCGCTCCAGAAGAGGGACTCCATCCTCGTGGCGGACCAGCTGGAGTACGGCTTCGAGATGAAGGGCGTGAAGGCAGGCACCCGCTTCGGCCTGCCGGACTACAGCAAGACCGGCAGCGAAGACATCGTGCTGGTGAAAAACTGGGAGCTGGACACTACCAAAATATACCTCCGCACCATGACCTACGACCTTAAAGCCAGGGTCGTGATGGCTTTCTTCCAGGAGGGGGAATACCAGCTGAATCCTGTAGTCGTCGTGCGTCAGGAGGGTGAGCAGGTGGATACCCTGATGTTTACCGGGGCCAAGCTGGAGGTGAAATCCATGCCCGTGGACACCGCCACTTATGTGCCTCACGACATCAAGGCCCAGATACGTTACCCGCTGACATTCATGGAGTTGGTTCCCTGGATAGGGGGCGGGCTGCTGCTGGCGGGCCTCGTTGCCGCGCTGGTATGGTGGCTCCGGAAGCGCAGCAGGGAGAAGGAGGCGGAGAAGATAAAGGAGCCTGCGCATATCACCGCCCTCCGCAATCTGGACAAGTACCGCGGAGAGAAGTTCTGGGCCCCCGAAAAGCAGAAGGCCTTCTATTCCGGAGTGACCGATACCCTCAAGGTCTATATGGGCGCCCGATTCGGCGTGGATGCTCCGGAGATGACCACCGCCGAGGTCTTCGACGCCCTCAAGGCAGAGAAGGACATCACCCCGGAACTTTACGACAATACCAAGGAGCTGTTCGAGATAGCGGACTTCGTGAAGTTCGCCAAGCATTCGGCTCCGGACGATTATAACGCCAAGGTGGTTCCCACGGCAGTCAGGTTCGTGACCGAAACCTACCGCGCAGCGCTCGAGGAGGGGCAGGAAGGCGATGTTCTTTGAGTATCCCAAACTCCTCTGGCTGCTGGCCCTTCCGCTGCTTCTCATCCTCCACTATCTGTGGCAGGAACTGGGCGGGAGGCGCCCGCACATGCGGGTCTCGGCATCGGCCCCCTGGCTCGCGGCAGGCCCTTCCGCACTGGCCTGGATCAGGCATCTGCCTTTCGCTCTGCGAATCGCCGCCATCTCCCTGATAATAGTGGCGCTGGCACGCCCCCGCTCATCTTCCGAAACGGAAAAGATCGATACTGAAGGAATCGACATTGTGCTGGCGATGGATGTCTCGACCAGTATGCTGGCGCGGGACTTCGATCCGGACCGGATCAGCGCGGCGAAAGACATAGCCATAGAGTTCATCGCCCAGAGGCCCTCGGACCGCATGGGAATAGTGGTGTTCGCTGGAGAGAGCTACACCCAGTGCCCGCTGACCACCGACCGCGCCACCCTCATCAACCTGATGAAGGACGTGCAGACGGACCTGATCGAGGATGGCACCGCGATTGGCAACGGCCTCGCTACTGCGATCGCCCGCATGAAGGATTCGGACGCCAAGAGCCGGGTGGTCATCCTCCTGACCGACGGTGTGAACAACCGGGGCGAGATTGCGCCGGCCACCGCCGCGGAGATCGCCAAGACCTTCGGGGTTCGCGTCTACACCATAGGCATAGGCACCCGCGGGGAGGCCCCGTATCCGGTCATGACCCAATGGGGGGTGGAGCTCCGCAAACTGCCCGTGGAGATAGATGAAGATCTGCTGAAATCCATCGCCGAGGCCACCGGAGGCCGTTATTTCCGCGCCACCGACAATACCAAGCTCGCAGAGATTTATTCTGAAATCAACCAGATGGAAAAGGTCCGCACCACCGTGGACAGTTTCCCCATCTATAAGGAATTGTTCGGCAAGTACGCACTCTGGGCACTGATATGCCTGCTGCTGGAGTTCGCCTTGCGTTTGCTTATAAGGAGGCTGCCGTAATGCTGATATTTGCCAATCAACAATATCTGTTCTTGCTGCTGCTGGTGCCGCTGATGCCCCTGCTCTACGCTCTGGTGCGCTGGTTGAGGAAGAGGCGCCTGAGCCGCATAGGGGACCCTGCGCTGGTGAAACAGCTGATCCCATCCTGGTCCGGTGCAAAGGGCTGGGTGCGGCTGGTGCTTTTCGACCTTGCATTCGCCTTCTTCGTAGTGGGCCTTGCCCGGCCGCAGATAGGTGCCAAGTTGCAGGAGAGGGAAACCCGTGGGGCGGAAATCATGATCTGCCTGGACGTCTCCAACTCGATGCTGGCGCGGGATTACTCCCCGAACCGTCTGGAGAGGGCCAAACTTGCCATCTCCCGCATCACCGACAAGCTGCAGGAGGACCGCATCGGCCTCATCATCTTTGCGGGCAGTTCCTTCGTGCAGCTGCCCATCACCAACGACTACGTCTCGGCCAAGATGTTCCTTTCGAGCATCAATCCCGAATCCGTGCCAGTGCAGGGAACTGCCATAGGCGATGCCATCCTCACCGCGGCGCGCAGCTTCAGCGCCCAGAGCGAGAAGAGCCGTGCGATAATAGTGATAACCGACGGCGAGAATCACGAAGACGACCCCGTGGAAGCGGCGAAGCAGGCCGCTGAAATGGGCATCAAGGTATATACGATAGGTGTGGGGTCCCTCCGCGGCGAGCCTATCCCCATGGACGGGGACCTGCTCAAGGACAAGGACGGCAACATAGTGGTCACCCGCCTCGACGAGAGCACCTTGCAGAAGGTGGCGGAGGTCGGGAACGGGGCCTATGTGCACGCCGGCAACGAGGAATTCGGCCTGAATCCCATAATCAACGATATCGACAAGCTCGAGGAGGAGACTTTCAATTCGGTGGTGTTCGAAGAGTACGACGAGCAGTATATGTATTTCTTCGCGGTGGCGCTGGTGCTTCTGGTGCTGGAGCTGCTGATAGGGGAAAGACGCTGGAAAAGGAGGATGTTCTGATGAAGAGATTATTGTGCATATTGCTGGTGCTGAGCGCATTGCCTTTGTCTGCCCAGGTAGACAGGAGGGAGGTTCGCGCCGGCAACCGCAAGTTCCGCAAGGCAGATTACAGGAACGCGGAGATAGATTACCGCAGGGCGGTGGTGAAGGACAGCCTCTCGCTCGCCGGC
Organism: uncultured Bacteroidales bacterium; assembly: GCA_946406095.1. Lineage (GTDB taxonomy): Bacteria > Bacteroidota > Bacteroidia > Bacteroidales > UBA932 > Cryptobacteroides. The sequence continues at coordinate 4,123 of CAMJJO010000051.1, forward strand.
GAGTACAATCTGGCTTCCGCCCTCTATCGCCAGGACTCCTGGGACGAGGCCGGCAAGGCGCTGGAGACGGTGAAGGACGTGGCCCCCGTGAGCGGATACGCCGCGGATTACTACTATAACCTTGGGGACGTGGCCTTGCAGAAGAAGGATTACGGGGCGGCGGTAAAGGCGTTCAAGGAGAGCCTGCTGCTGCGCCCGGACGACATGGATGCCAAGGAGAATTACATCTATGCCAAGCTGATGCTGCAGAATCAGCAGCAGGGCGGCGGTGGCGACCAGAACCAGGACCAGGACCAGCAGGACCAGAACCAGGACCAGCAGCAACAGCAACAAGACCAGCAACAAGACCAGCAGGATCAACAGCAGCAGGGCCAGCAGCCCCAGCCTCAGGAGATATCCCCCCAGCAGGCCCAGCAGATGCTCCAGGCAGTGCAGGCCAAGGAAAAGGAAACCCAGGACAAGGTGAACAAAGAGAAAGCGGCGGCGCTGCAGTCCCGCCAGAAAGAGAAGAATTGGTAGAATATGAAAAAACTGATAATCGCCATAATGCTTGCAGTTCTCGCCGGAGCAGGGCTGAACGCCCAGACGGTGAGGGTGGATGCACCTAACCTGGTGGCAGCCGACGAGCAGTTCAACGTGAGTTTCTCGATCGAGGGCGAGCACTCGGTTTCCGAGTTCTCGTGGGAGCCCGGAGATGGTTTCAAACTCATCTGGGGGCCTCAGAAGGGCACATCCACATCGGTCAGCATAGTCAATGGCAAGCGTTCCAAGACCGTCACCAATTCCTATACCTACGTGCTGATGCCCGCGCGCACCGGCACCTTCACCCTTCCCTCTGCGGTGGCGACCGTGCAGGGGAAGAAAATCAGCAGCCGCAGCTTCACCATCGAGGTGGTGGCCGGCAATGCATCCCGGAGCGGTTCCGCCCAGGCGTCTTCCGGCTCCGGCGGCAGCGCCCGATCTTCCCAGGCGGCAGGGACAGTCTCGTCGGACGACATCTACATGCGCCTGATAGTCAACAAGAACCGTGCGGTGGTGGGGGAAGGCATCTCCGCAACCCTCAAACTTTATCAGCGAGTGAACATCGCCGGTTTCGAGGATGCCCGTTTCCCCAGTTTCAACGGTTTTTGGAGCCAGGAGTTGGCAGCCCCTTCGAACATAGAGTTCAAGCGTGAGAACGTGGGCGGGGAGATCTTCAACACCGCCGTCCTGCGCAGCTGGAACCTGATTCCGCAGAAAGCGGGGGACGTGACCATAGAGCCGGCCGAGCTGGTGTGCCTGGTGAACGTGAGGGCTGCATCTCCTTCTTCCGGAAGCATCTTCGACAGCTTCTTCCAGGACAGCTACCGCCAGGTGCGCAAGCGCGTGGCCACCCAGCCGGTGACGCTCCACATATCCGCCCTTCCCGCGGGCGCTCCTGCCTCGTTCGGGGGCGGCGTGGGCAAGTTCGAGATGAAGGCGGAACTCACCAAGGATTCGCTTAAGACCCATGACGCCGCCTCGCTGAAGGTGACCATCAGCGGCAGCGGCAACCTGGCACTGCTGAACGCGCCCAAGGTGTCGTTCCCTCCGGATTTCGAGGCCTACGACATCAAATCTTCCGACTCCGGCCGAAGCAGGGTTTTCGAATACCCGTTCATCCCCCGGAGCTATGGGGATTTCGACCTGGGGCCGGTGGAATATAGCTACTACGACATCGCCGCCGGGCGTTATGTGACGCTGACTTCCGGGCCGCTGCATCTGTCGGTGGCACGCGGAGCCGAGCTGGATAGCGCGGTGCCCGCCGGCGGCCAGCTGGTGCAGAACCGCAGGGACGTCAAGGATCTTGGCAGCGACATCCGCTTCATCAGCACCCGGATGCCGTCCCTTTCCAGCACCGGCAGTTTCTTCATCTTCTCGCCTTTGTTCTGGGGCCTGGCCGGGGCGCTGCTTCTTGCCGCCGCCGCAGTCTGGTTCCTCCTTCGCAGGCGCGCTGCACTCCGTGCGGATGTGGCCGGCAGCCGCAACCGCTCCGCCACCAAGATGGCCCGCAAACGCCTTGCCCTGGCCGGAGACTTCCTCCAGAAGAACCTCTACACCGCTTTCTACGAGGAGCTGCACAAGGCCCTGCTGGGCTTCGTGTCGGACAAGCTGAACATGGACGCCGGGGACATGAGCCGCGAGAATATCTCGGCGCGCCTGGTCGAATCCGGCGTTTCCGAGGGCCTGACGGCGGATTTCTCCGCCCTGCTGGATGCCTGCGAATATGCCAGGTACGCCCCTGATTCCGGCCATGAGGCGATGAATACCCATTACGAATCGGCCGTTTCCGTGATTTCGGCCATCGACGCTTCTATGAAAAAGAACAACAAGAAGGCTGCCGGCGCCTTGCTGGCCCTGTGCCTGATGCTGATGCCTTTCGGCGCGCAGGCGGCGGACAACTACCTGGATTCGCTATGGACCACCGGCGTCGCCGCCTATTCCGACGGCCGTTGGGAGGATGCGGACCGCGCCTGGACGGCCATAGAGGGGGTGGGGATGTCTTCTCCCGAACTCTATTGCAACATAGGCGACGTGCGCTTCCGGCAGAGCCGCCTAGGGGATGCCATCCTATACTATTCACGCGCGCTGAAGATGGATCCTTCCTTCTCCGATGCAAGGCATAACCTGGAATTCGCCAAGTCCCTGACTCAGGACAAGATAGATACCGTGCCGGAGTTCTTCCTGCGTTCCTGGATGCGGAAGCTCTGCTGGACCCTGCCTTCAGACACCTGGGCGTGGCTCTCGCTGGTGCTTCTTGCCGGCGTGCTGGCGCTGGTGCTGCTGTTCCTGCTGGCGCGTGGATCCGCCGCCCGCAAATGGGGCTTCTTCGGCGGAGTGGTGGTGCTTATCTTGTTGATATTCACGCTGTTGTTCGCTTCCTGGCAGAAGCGGGACTACCTCCGTGCAGACGATGCCGTGGTGATGCGGCCGGTGGTTTCGGTGAAAAGCGCTCCTTCCCAGATGGATACCAAGGATTTGTTCATCCTGCACGAGGGCACGTGCGTCCAGGTGCTGGATTCCGTGGGGGAATGGTGTGACGTGAGGCTCTACGACGGACGGGAAGGCTGGCTGAAATCCAGTGAGATCGAGATCATATGATTGTGGACAAATTGTTAATTATTTTTGATAATTAATGAAATCTTGCTATATTTGCACCGCAATTGTGCCCTTTTGAGGCCAGTTGGTTGTTTAGTTTGTAGTTTAATTTTAGTTAACTAAATAAAAAATTCATTATGAAAAAGTTTTTCGCAATTGCTGCTGCTATCCTGATCAGCGTTGCTTCCTTCGCACAGGAAACCAACATCGACAAGGACGGCAACTATGTGTATGGCCCTTATGAGACCAACGCATTCAGCGACAACATGTTCTGGGGCCTCGGCATCGGTGGCAACTCCATTTGGAACTGGACCAACGGTCCTAAGGTTCCTTTCGTTTCCATGCCCGGTCTTGCCCTGGAAGGTTATGTTGGAAAGTGGTTCACCCCCGGTGTGGGTGCCCGTGTAGGTTACTATGGCCTTACTCAGAATCTTTTCAATCAGGGACAGCACGTTCTTGCCGCTGACCTCATGTGGAACTTCTCCAACAGCGTTTATGGATACAGCGAGACCCGCAAATGGTTCTGGGCTCCCTATCTCCGCGCTGGCCTCGAGATGTACTGCAACAACGGCCTCGCCGCTGGAACCAACCGCGAGTGGGTTCTCGGCTTCGGCTCCATGTTGATCCACCCCATCAACGACAAGCTCAACTTCGTCATCGACAACCCCATCCTGGTTACCAAGACCACCGAGTCCAGCCAGAATACCGTTGTCACCAACGAAGGCAAGGCAAAGCAGATCCTTTCCATGTTCTCCTTCCCCTTCAGCGTAATGGTTGGTCTGCAGTGGAACATCGGCAGGTCCACCTGGACCCGTACCGCCACCACCGCTGCTGCTGCCGCCGCCGCTATCGCAGCTGCTAACGAGGCTGCCAAGAAGGCACAGAACGATGCACAGAAGGTTGCTGACAATGCAAAGAAGGAAGCTGACAATGCCAAGAACGAGGCACAGCAGCTGATCGACGAGGCTAAGAAGGCCGCCAGCACCAATGTTGATGGTCTGTTCGACGAGCCCGTGGTCGTTTACTTCGAGATCGGCAAGAGCACTCTCACCAAGAAGGAGAAGGCACACGCTGAATACGCAATCAAGAACATCATCTCCCGTGGCGAGAACGTTAAGTTCACGCTCAATGGTAGCGCAGACACCGGCACCGGTTCCAAGGCTCGCAACAAGCAGCTCTCCGAGCAGCGTGCTAAGACTGTCTACAACCTCGTTGATGAGCTTGGCGTAAGCCGTGAGAACATCACCGTGGTCGAGTGGGATGGCACCGAAAGGTTCGCAACTCCTGAACTCAACCGTGCTGTTATCATCGAGAAGCAGTAATTTCAAGTTCAAATTACAAACGAAAAGCCAGCTCGAAAGGGTTGGCTTTTTTATTTTTTCCGTATCTTTGCGCGTTAATTAGTAGAACGATGCAGGAAATCAGAAACATAGCAATCATCGCCCACGTAGACCACGGCAAAACCACGCTTGTAGATCGCATGATCTATCAGGCGAATCTGGTGCGCCAGCCGGAGAACCTCGGGCAACTCATCCTGGACAACAACGACCTGGAGCGCGAGCGCGGTATCACCATCCTCGCCAAGAACGTCTCCGTCACCTACAAAGACGTCAAGATCAACATCATCGACACTCCCGGGCACAGCGATTTCGGCGGCGAAGTCGAGCGCGTGCTCAACATGGCGGACGGCGTGCTGCTGCTGGTGGACGCTTTCGAAGGCTGCATGCCTCAAACGCGTTTCGTGCTGCAGAAGGCCCTCCAGATGGGCAAGAAGCCTATAGTTGTAATCAATAAGGTAGATAAGCCCAACTGCCGCCCGGACGAGGTGCAGGAAGAGGTCTTCGACCTGATGTTCAATCTGGACGCGACCGAGGAGCAGCTGGACTTCAAGACCGTCTACGGATCCGCCAAGCAGGGCTGGATGTCGCTGGACTGGCATAACCCCGGCTCCGACATCACCCCTCTGCTGGATGTCATCCTCGAGGAGGTGCCCGCCCCCGCAGTGGTGGAAGGCACGCCCCAGATGCTGATATCCTCGCTGGAATATTCCCCTTACGTCGGGCGCATCGCCGTCGGCAAGATCACTCGCGGATCGCTTCGCACCGGGCAGCAGATCAGCCTCTGCAAGCGCTACGACATAGTCCAGAAGCATAAGATCAAGCAGCTGATGACCTTCGAGGGCCTGGGCAAGACCAATGTGGATGCCGTCGGCTGCGGAGATATCTGCGCAGTCGTGGGCATCGAGGGCTTCGAGATCGGGGATACCATCGCCGATCTGGAGAACCCGGAGGCGCTGCCGCCCATCGCCGTGGACGAACCCACGATGAGCATGCTCTTCACCATCAACAACTCTCCCTTCTTCGGCAAGGACGGCAAGTACGTGACCTCCCGCCACATCAAGGAGAGGCTGGAGAAGGAGCTGGAGAAGAACCTGGCCCTGCGCGTCAAGCCCGGCCTGGGAGCGGATTCCTTCGTGGTGTACGGGCGCGGCGTGCTGCATCTTTCGGTGCTTATAGAGACCATGCGCCGCGAAGGCTTCGAACTGCAGGTAGGCCAGCCGAAGGTGCTGGACAAGACCATAAACGGCCAGCGCTGCGAGCCTATCGAAGAGATGAGTATCGAGGTGCCGGAAGAGTTCGTGGGAGCCGCCATCGAGATATCTACCCGCCGCAAAGGCGCGCTGCTTAGGATGGAACCTCGCGGGGACCGCACCCTGCTGGAGTTCGAGATTCCTACCCGCGGCCTGATGGGGCTCCGCAGCAATCTGCTGACGGCCACCCAGGGCGAGGCTATCGTGGCCTATCGCTTCAAGGACTATCAGCCCTTCAAGGGCGAGATCGAGCACCGCAACAACGGCTCGCTGGTTTCGCTGGAGACGGGGGATGCCAAGGCCTATTCCATGAACAAACTGCTGGATCGCGGCCGCTTCTTCGTGGAGCCGGGCGAGGAGATATATGCCGGACAGGTGGTAGGCGAGCATACGCGCGAGCGGGACCTCAATATTAATATCTGCAAGGCCAAGCAGCTCACCAACGTGCGCGCTGCCGGTTCCGACGAGAAGATAATCCTGCCTCCGGCCATCAAGTTCAGTCTCGAGGAGGCGCTGGAGTATATCCAGGAGGATGAGCTTGTGGAGGTGACTCCTCATTTTATGCGCATACGCAAGATTTTGCTGGATCCGCTTGCGCGTAAAAGAAATAGTGACAACGCTGATTGATAATCGAAAAAAAATTTGTACCTTTGCAGCCCTTTGTTATACCCTTAAGCGGCCTGACACAAGGCGGTACGCAGTTTAACTGGCGTGCCGACGGAAAGTTCTTTGGCAATTCCGGTAACTCGGAGATTCTGAACGCGGATCTCGAGGTGGACGTGTATGTGGAAAAGGCGATGCGCTTTTTCGGTGTGGACGCCGCCATTTCGGGCAAGGTGACGGTTCTTTGCGACAGATGTCTGGAAGAGCTGGAACTGCCCGTGGATACTGGGTTCAAGTTGAGCGTCAAGTTCGGCGAGACTGCTGAGACTGCTGACGCGGGGGACAGGGAGATCGTTATGATTCCCGATGGCTCTTTGGAGCTGGACCTCTCGCAGTTCGTCTATGACTATACCTGCATATCTCTGCCGATGCGTAGGGTGCATCCCGAAGGGGAGTGCAATCCGGAGGCTCTGAAGTATCTGAGTTCGGAAGAAACTGCAAGCGTGGCACCCGCAGCCGGGAGTCCGTTTGCAGCGCTGAAGGACATTTTGAAATAACAAATAATAAAATATAGTACAATGGCACATCCGAAACACAAACTTTCAAAGCAGCGCAGGGACAAGCGTCGTACCCACGA
>CAMJJO010000052.1 GCA_946406095.1 uncultured Bacteroidales bacterium
TTCCAGTCGCCCCAGAGGTCGCCGAATTCATCGAAACCGACGAGACCCACGTCGCACTGGATGGAGTTCTGTGCAGTCCAGGCCTGAGGAGTAGCTGTCCAGAGCCAGGAAATGAGGCATTCACCGGTCTGGTTGTACACATCTGGAGAGAGACGGAACACGTCCGAATACTTGGGAGTAAGGCTGCGTCCGGAATTCTCGATGACATCCTTTGCCAGATCGCGGGCCTTGGTGAGGTCGGCATCGTCGAGGCTGCCGGTCACGCCTGCCTTGGTGAGATAAACCTTGGCGAGGAGTGCTTCTGCCGCATAGTAATCGATGCGGGGCTTCTGACCGATATAGCTCTTCTTGGGAAGGAATTTCAGCGCCTCTTCGAGGGTGATGATCACATAATCGTAAACATCGGCCTTCTGCACCTTGGAAACATCGTTGTAGGAGTTCTCCTTGATGATTTCGGTGTTGTCGTGGATGATGGGAACGTCACCGAAGGTGCGCACCAGGAAGAAATAAGCCATGGCTTTCCATGCGAGGGCTTCGCCTATGGCCCTGTCCTTGACTTCCTTGGAAGCGCTTCCGGTAGAGTTGAGGATGTTCTGGATGACGGTGTTGCAGTGAGCATTCACCGACCAGAGGGCGTACGCCATATTCTTGAGGTCGCCGTCGGTGCCGTTGACAGTAAGCGTGATGTAGTTGCTCGAGCCTTCGAACACATTGCCGGCCATGGTTTCTCCACCGTAGATGAAGAAACGGATGATATCGTACCAGGGAGAGTTGTAGAGGTAATTGACACCCTGCTCAACCTGAGCGTCGTTCTGATAATAGGTCGCACTGGAAAGGGAGTCCTCCGTAGGCCTGTTCAGGAATTCGGAGCAGGACGCCACAGTGAGAACCATCAGAATAGTTGCGAAAATCTTGAAAATATTTTTCATAATCATTTCCTCCTATTTTAGAATGTAAGGTTGACTCCGAAGGAGCAGGTCATAGGAGAAGGGTAACGTCCGTTGTCGACGCCGAAGGTGAGTCCGGAGCTGTCTTTTGTGGAAGCACCGACTTCGGGATCGTATCCGGAGTACTTCGTGAAGGTGTAGAGGTTCTGGATGTTCATATAAACACGCAGATTCTCGATCTTCCAGCGCTCGATCACCTGTTTGGGAACAGAGTATCCCAGAGTGATGTTCTTCACGCGGAGGTAGCTGCCGTCTTCGATGTAGCGGGTGCTGAGACGGTCGTTGTCGTTAGGGTCGGAAAGCACGGGGCGGGGAGTTTTGGTGTCTTTGTTGACAACATAGACGTTCGTCACATCCCACATTCCCTTGCTCTCGTCGTACATGGCGAGCTTTGCGCGGTCCTTGACTGCCACATGCTGGTTGGTCCAGGCGCTGTTCATGCTCACCAGGCCGTTGAAGCCCTGGCCGATCATGTTGTAGTTGAGAACCTTGTTGCCATAGCTTCCGTTAAGGAAAATGCTGAGGTCGAAGTTCTTGTAGCGGAAGGTATTGGTCCAGCCGAAGGTGAACAGAGGCAGCGGGCTGCCGATGTTGGTACGGTCGTGCTCGTTGATTTCACCGTCCTTGTTCACGTCCTCGAACTTGAGGTCGCCGGGCCATACGGTGGTGGTAGGATTGAATACGCCGTCGGTAGGATATTTTTCTGCACGGGGGCTGTTCTGGATATCGTCGAAGTCCTTGTAGACACCTATCACTTTGTAGCCGTAGAAACCATAGAGAGGCTGGCCGATTTCGGTAACTGAAACGATGTCGCTCCACTGGCCGTAACCGACGAGCTGTGCGTTGGCAGTGCCGTCGAGCGCCACGAGCTTGTTCTTGTTGAAGGAAATCTGGAAGTTGCTGTCCCAACCGAAGCTCTTTCCACTGATCGGATGAGTGTCGAGGGTGATTTCCAGACCCTTGTTCTCGATGGTGCCGTAGTTGCCCTTAGGAGCGGCAAGTGCGGAAGAGGCATTGCCCTGGGTTCCCATATAGGAAGGAAGGGTAAGGCTCATGAGCATATCGGAAGATATCTTCTTGTATGCATCGATAACGAGGTTGATCTTTCCTCCGGCAAAGCTGAGGTCGAGACCGATGTTGGTCTGACGCTGCTTCTCCCAGTGGATACCGGTGTTGGGGATCCTGGCGGGACGTTCGCTGGTGCCGAGTGCGGAAGGCATGGTGCTCATGGTTGCTTCCCATGCGCCGCCGCCGATGTTGGCGTTACCGGTCTGTCCCCATCCGAGACGGATCTTACCATTGGTGATTCCCATATTCTTGAGAGCATCGCCCAAACCCTTTTCGTTGGTGAAGCGCCAGCTTCCTGCGAAGGAATGGAATCCCGCCCAACGGTTGTCGGGGCCGAAGTTGGAGCTGCCGTCGTAACGGAAGGTGTAGGTGAGGAAGTAGCGGTCGTCGTAGCTGTAGGTCTCACGGGTGAAGAAGGATGCCATTGCGGAATGGCCGTAACCCTGATTCACGGTAGGAGTGCCTTCACCCTTGCCGATATTGATGATGTCGTCGCTGGTAAGGCCTGTGCGGGAACCGCTGAAATAACCCCATCCGGACTCCCAGCACTCCTGACCGAGCATTGCGGTGAAGTTGTGCTTGCCGATGGTGTTGTTGTATGTAACGTAGTTCTTCAGCTGCCAGAAAAGGCTGTTGTTCTTCTGGAGGTTGAGCGAGTTTGTGTTGCGGGCCCAGTTGCCGAAGTCTGCGGTAGGCTTGAAAGTGGTAGCATCGGAATTGCTGACGTCGAAACCGAGTTCGGTGCGCCATGTCACGTGCTTGACCGGGGTAAGGTCGGCGTACAGGTTGCCGGTGAGTTTCTGACGCTCGAGGGTGTACTTGTCGAGCATTGCTATTGCCACGGGGTTCGGGGAGGTGTAGCCCTCACGGACGGTGGTGGAATAGTTGCCGTCGATATCGTACACAGGCACGTCGGGAAGAGCGCCGAGCGAATAGAAAATCACACCTTCGCTACCGTCGGCGAGCTTGAGGTCGTCCTTGGTGTTGGCGAAAGTCATGTTGAGGCCAAGCTTGAACCAGTCTTTAAGCTGGGCATCGAGGTTGGTGCGGAAGCTCACACGGTTGAAGTTGGACCCGATGATGGTACCTTCCTGATCCATCCAGGACCCGGAGACATAGTACTGAACCTTGTCGGTACCGCCCTGGGCGCTGAGCTGATGCTGCTGCTGGTGAGCGGTACGGAAGATCTCGTCCTGCCAGTTGGTACCCTTGCCGAGCAGCGAAGGATCCGCGTAGTAAGGACTTGCCTCGAGGTAACCGAGAGCGGCCATATCGTTGTAGTACTCTGCGAATTCGCGGAGGTTCATCATATCGATGCGGCTGGTCTGGCGGCTTACCGCGTACATACCGTCGTAGTTGAACTTCGCTTCTCCCGCCTTACCGTGCTTGGTGGTGATGAGGATAACGCCGTTCGCTCCCTGTGCACCGTAGATGGCGGTTGCGGATGCATCCTTCAGGATCTCCATGCTCACGATATCGGCAGGGTTGATGGTTGCCAGAGGGGAGATGGTGGAGGTGCGGCCGTTACCCAGGGAGCCGAGGCCGAAGTCGCTGGCAGAGTTGCCACCGCCCTGGATAATCACACCGTCGATCACGTAGAGAGGTTCGGCATTTGCGTTGACCGTAGCCTGACCACGCACGCGGATAGATGAGGAAGAACCCGGAGCACCAGATGTCTGCACGGCGGCAACACCAGCTGCACGTCCCTGCAGGGACTGGTCGAGGCTCGAGATGATGGAGCCCTTGAGATCTTCTTCACGCATTGATACGGATGCGCCGGAAAGGTCGCTGCGCTTCATGGTACCGTAACCGACGACGACAACTTCGTCGAGGAATTCGGCATCCTCGGCGAGGGTCACGTTGATGACAGTCCTGCCACCCACAGCGATCTCCTGGGTCGAATAACCGATGGACGAGAATTCCAGCACCGCGTCGGCAGGGACATTGATGCTGAATTTACCGTCCAGGTCGGTCGTTGTGCCATTGGTGGTGCCCTTTTCGATGACACTCACTCCGATGGCCGGGCCTATGTTGTCCTTCACGGTTCCCGTGACGGTCACCTTCTGGGCGAACATCGCGGTGCTCATGAGGAGCATGCACAGGCAAGTAATCATTTTACTTTTCATTTGACCTGAATTTGTTGTTAATAATAATAGAAGTATTTAGAATTTTCTGAAAAAGTCATCCCGGGCCTTTGTGAACGATGGTTCAGCCCACATCGCATGCCCGCACGTGGGCACGCACATGTACGTCTTTTCAGAGGTAACGTTGTTGTATCCGGCAAAATTGGTGTGCGGCGGGCAGGTGGGATCCTGCAGACCGTAGGCCATGAAAACCGGGCAGGTGATCCTGCCGGTAAAGTTCTTGATGTCGAAATAGCGCAGCATATCCATGATTGCGGCGCGGTCCATCCCCTTTTCGTCGGCATACTGGAAGACCTCGTGCATGGGCCACCAGACAATTTTCGCATAATCGGGATAGTCGCTGAGGAATGGAACGCTGGGCACTATTGCGCGCATCCTGTCGGTGAGTGATGCGGATATCCAGGTGAACGCTCCCCCCTGGCTGTCGCCGCAGCCGAAGATGCGGGTGGTATCCGCCTTGGGGAGAGATGCTGCAAACTCCACCGAACGCACTACGTCGCAGAATGCTCCGCGATAATAATACTCTTCTCTGGAAGACAGCCCGCGCTCGATCCAGTTGTTGTTGCGGCCCTTGAAGATACCCTGGTCGCGGACGCTGACGCAGTAATCGATGCGGTCGGAATTCCAGTCGGGATCCTCATAATAGACATCGGCGCCATAACCCATGAAACTCATGCGCACGGGATAGCGGCCTTCAGCGGTGGGAATGAAGATGATGCCGCCCATAGTGGCACCGCCAAGCGAGGGCATTTCCACCCGGTAGCATTCGCGCTTTTCCGAGGAATGCTCGGGAAGAAGCGTCCATTTCACATCCATAGGAACCGCTGCGAGTTCGCTGAGGGTGGTATCCCAGAAAGCATCGAAATCTTCCGGTGCATCGGAAGGGCTCTGAATCTGTTCGGGATTCACCCCTATGTTGAATTTCTTTACTCCATTCACGGTCACCTGGTAGAACCCTGGTTCAAGATTGCCAAAATCCAGGCTCGCTTTGAACATACGCCCCGGACGGGTGCGGACCTGGATGCTGCTCTCAAGTATGGGGGACGCATTCCAGTCCATCAGGTCCAGATCCCGCTTAAGACTGTAGCTGAGCTCCACCATGGGAAGGTTGGAGGCAACGTTGACGTTAAGCTTCACCGGACCATTGCCGTAGAACATCCAGTCGTGCTCGACGGGCACATCCACGGATATCACGGTGGCCAGGCTGTCCGTATAGGCATCTATCAGCGCCATAGTGGAGGTATCGCCCAGATAGACTCCGTTCAGGCCCTGCCCTTCCTGGAAAGGATCTCCGCAGAGGTCATCACCTTCCTGCCAATAGTCGTGGGCGGGCTTGGCCAGACCGCTCCATGCCCAGAAATTGCATCCCAGCAGGGCGTCTGCCTTTCGGGCGGATTCCAGGACCCTGGAGAAGACATAGCCGTAGACGGCGTCGCGGCCGCTGGTGGCAGCTTCGCGGCTGAAAGAGAAACCATCCCTGGGATAGCCGAACTCTTCGATGACCACTTTCTTGCCGAGGCGGCGGGCAGTTTCGAGATGGCGGTTGATATAACCCCGGATCTCGGATATGGCCTTCTGCGCTCCATCCGCAATGTTATTTTCTTTCACCCAACCCCAGTTATAAGGCCATATGTGGATGGTGATGTAATCGATGTCCGGGCAGTCATTCATGCGCTCGAAGACCGCCATATCCTCCTCGCAGCCCATCTGGCCTTCGTTGCCGGTGCTGACCATATGCTTTTGGTCTATACTCTTGATAAGCGCCGCGCTGTTCTGGACATATGCGACGAATGCATCGTAAGTGGCGGCATCTCTGGCGAAAGGACGAGGCTCATTGCAGACCTGCCAGGAATAGATGGCATCAGAATCCTTGTAGCGCTCCACCATATTGCGTACGTGCCTGTGATAAAGATCCACTGCCTCTGCATTCTTCGCGAACCCCGACATGGCTGACATATATTCAGGATAGCTGTCGGTTGCAGGATGCGGCTGGCGCCCGGCTCCTGCCTTTTCGAGGTATGACCTGTAGCCGTCTTCGCTCCATTCCCAGGCGTTGTTCAGGAAAAGGACTCCTTTCATTCCCCTCTTGGAGAAAGCATCGAGGACGGCATCCATTCCTTCCCAGTTCTCGTCGGTGGCAAGGATGCGGACATTGGTGATGCCGTGAGCCTTGAGCGAATCAAGCTCCGCCTCGAAACGGGCAGGGTTCTCCAGCGCAAGTCGGCTGGCATACCACATATTCGTGCCGATGAAGTAATCAGGTGCTTCCTGTTTTGCTGAACTGCAGTTGCAAGATGCCATTGAAAGCATCAGGAAGCCGATAATCGAAAGAAGAATAAACCTAAGTCGGTTATTAGTCATACGCGCGTGTTGAATTCGGTTGCAAAGTTACGCAGACACGCGCGACTGCGCTAATACGATTTTGTCAATCTTCGCAAAGTTTTTCGCTAAATGATAATTTTCGTCTTTTTATACATCTGGCGGAAATCCCTTGGAGTCATGCCCTTCTTCTCCTTGAATATCCTGTTGAAGTTGGAAAGGTTGTTGAATCCGCAGTTGTAGCATATAACGGATACGCTTTCGGTGGTGTCGACCAAAGCACGGACAGCGTTTCCGAGACGGACATCCGTTATGTAGTCGGTTATGGTGCGGTTTGCATGGGTGCGGAAAAAGCGGCTGCAGGAAGTCGGGCTCATACTTATCAGATCGGCCAGTTCTTCCAGCTTGAGCGGCTCCGAATAGTGGGTGTGGATATAGTCTTTAATTGTTTCCACACGATGACTCTCCGATTTCCTGGGCGCCTTTGCAAAGGCGCTCGTAGCCAGTTTCTTCACTTCGAACAACGACAGTTCATGAAGGATCCAGATGCAGTCGAGCACCTGGGAGAAACTATTTGATTCATTGGCGATTGTATCCAGTTTAGCATACACTTTCATGATTGCTTCCTGAGGGAAGACGACCCCCTGGCGGGCCTGGTCGAACATCTTGCTGATAGACTCGAACTGGTTCTTGGCAAGTATGCCCGTGTCGAACAGGTCGGGAGAGAAATGTATGGTTATCTCGCGGATGTTCTCGGAAGTGCAGGTCCCCTGCTCCCACATATGCTCAAGGCCTTCTCCGGCGATAAGCACCAGCTCGTACTGGCCTATGGTGCCGATGTGGTCGCCGATTATGCGGCGCACCCCGGCAGCGTTGCTGATGAAGTTCAGTTCGCACTCGCGGTGGGAGTGGAGAGGATAGTCGAACTTGCTCTTGTGGCGTTCTACTATATGGAAGCAGTCCTTGTCGGACAGACCGGTGATTTCTGATAGTACTTGCATACCGCAAATGTATAAATTTTTTCAAAAACTAATAGAATTTTATCTGAATTCATAATAAAAAAACACCTTAACGATATATGTTATATTTTTGCACTATGGCAAAAGAACTGGATATCCTTCGCGCAGAAGTGCGCACCGAACTCGAAAAAGACATACTCCCCTTCTGGCTGGAACGCATGCAGGACCCCTCAGGTGGCTTTTATGGGCAGATGGACGGCAGCGGCCGCCTGATGCCGGATGCTCCCCGGGGTGGAATACTGTGCGCCCGTATCCTCTGGACTTTTTCTTCGGCCTACCGCATACTGGGCCGGGCTGAGTATCTGGATGCCGCCCGCAACGCCTTCTCGCAGATACGGGACAAGTTCTTTGACCGGCAGTTCGGCGGCATCTACTGGAGCCTGAACGCCGACGGCACCCCGCTTGACACAAAAAAGCAGTTCTATGCCATCGCCTTCGCTGTTTACGGCTGCGCAGAGTATTTCCGCGCCACCGGCGAAGAAGAGGCGTTGGAGCTTGCCATAAAACTATGGCGAAGCATCGAAGACCATAGTCTGGATTCCATCAAGGGCGGGTATATCGAGGCCTGCACTCGGGACTGGCAGCCCATCGCCGACATGCGCCTCTCCGAGAAGGACCGCAACGATGCGAAAACCATGAATACCCATCTGCACATTCTGGAAGGATATACCGGCCTGTACCGGGTATGGAAAGACGAGACGCTGCGCCGCCGCCTGGTGGAACTTTGCGAGATCTTTATGAATAAGATAGTCCGCCCCGACGGACATCTGGGGCTGTTTTTCGATGAGGACTGGAGGTCGCAATCCGACACTGTCTCATACGGGCACGATATCGAAGCATCCTGGCTGCTCTGCGAGACTGCGGAACTTCTGGATGATCCCGCCCTGCTGGCCCGTGTCCGCGCTTGCTGCAGTCGTATTGCCGCCGCCTCGCTGGAGGGCCTGCAGCCGGATGGCAGCATGATCTACGAAGATCACGACACCGACCGCCACTGGTGGGTTCAGGCTGAAACAGTAGTCGGATGCCTGAATCAATCACTAATGCCGTCCGGCGCTTTTGCCGGCGAGCCTTCTTTTGGCGAGACGGTGAATGACGCCGGCGGCATCTGGTTAAACCGGACCATCCGCTGCTGGGAATATATCAAATCACATCTGATAGCCCCGGACGGCGAATGGTTCTGGAGCATAGACGCCGAAGGGCACCCCAACACCCGCGACGACCGCGCCGGCTTCTGGAAGTGCCCCTATCACAACGGCAGGATGTGTATGGAAATCCTCTCTATTCAGCCTCGAGGATAAACACAGCGCTGGTATTCGTCTGCAGCAGTTTGGGATTGAATCCGCCTTCCTGCAGGAATGCTCCGGAGAAGGCCTTGCCGTTCCCCCACCAGCAGCTGCGTTCTACATTCTGCTCAGTAACCTTGTAGTTTTTAGCCGGATCCAGCCCCTGGAGACGGAAAACATGTGAGCCGACTGCGCGGTTCTGATAGCGCAGGCAGTAAGTGAATACCACCGCCCGGCTCTTGTCCTCAGAGACATACATAAGTCCGTAAAAATCACCATCATAGGGCGATCCCAGACGGTACAGGTCCCCGTTGAAAACAATATCCCTGTAGCCTTTGTAGGAGGTGATGCAGCGGTCTGCGACGGCGCGTTCCTCGGCCGACAGGTTCCTGGGCTGGAGTTCCATACCCAACCTTCCGGCGGCTGCCACGTCGAAGCGGAACTTGAGAGAGGTGACGTTGCCGGTCTGATGGTTGGGCACGGCCGAAACGTGTGAACCCATCACGCATGCGGGATAGATCATCGAAGTGCCGTACTGTATGCCGATGCGGGTGATTGCATCGGTGTTATCGCTAGTCCAGACCTCGTTGAACCAGCGCATGGAGCCGTAATCCACGCGGCTTCCGCCAGAGGAGCAGCACTGAACTATCACATCCGGATACTTCTCCCTCATCCTCTCGCATACCTTATATAATCCCTGCACATACTCTACGAAGAAGCGGTCCTGTTCATCCCCCAGATAGGGGCTGCCGAACGACATCACGTTCCGGTTGCTGTCCCACTTTATGTAGTCTATGTTGGACGAGAGGCTCATGGTGCGGTCGAACACCCCGAACACGAAGTCCTGCACTTCCGGGTTGGTGAGATCCAGCAGCCACTGGTTGCGGGCCTGATAGATCTCGCGTCCCGGGCTCTGCACCACCCACTCGGGATGAGCCTCTGCAAGGTTGGAATCCGGATTCACCATCTCGGGCTCGATCCAGATGCCGAACTTGAGGCCCTTGGAGTGGGCATAGGAGGCAACATAATCAATACCCTCCGGAATCTTGGCATCGTTGAGCTCCCAGTCGCCGAGGCCGGCCTTGTCGGAATTGCGGGGATGGTCCTTGGCGAACCAGCCGTCGTCCAGCACGAACATCTCCAGGCCCATCGAAGCCGCATCGTCAATCATCCGGAGCAGGGTCTCGGTAGTGAAAGTGAAATATGCGCCCTCCCAGCTGTTGAGCAGCGTGGGATTGACCTTTCCGCCGTTCCAGACCGCATATTTGCGGGCCCAGCGGTGAAGGTTGCGGGACGCTCCGCCGGCGCCGTTCCGGCTCCAGGTATAAATCATCTCCGGAGTAGTGAAACTTTCGCCCGCCTTGAGGGGATATGCGGAAGCATAGGGATTGATGCCGGAAACGATGTTCAGGCGGTCGGTCTGGTCTATCTCGAAGCTGATGCGGAAGTTGCCGCTCCAGGCAAGGGCTCCCGCGACCACTTCGCCGTCGGTCTCGCTGAAAGTCTTTCCGAGAGACACCATGAAGGACGGGTTATTGCTCTGTGTGGCCTGCACACCGCGACGCGTTTCGATCACTTTTGTGTCGTGGGTGAGAAGAGTCCGGCCTACCTGCATTTCCCTGGCCCATCCACCGTAGAAGTGGGTCAGGAGGTAATCATCCGCCGTCAGGTTGAGCGAGGCGGAGGCATAGTTCCGGAGTTCTACGGGTTTCTTTCCGCAGTTGCGGATTACACTGTGCATTAGGATGACGTCTTCTGCCTGATGGGCGTCGTATACCAGATCCACCTCCAGGGCGGTCGCATAATCCTTCGTATGGATGGTTGTTGTGGTAACGCCGCTTCTGGAGGCCGTTTCGTGCGATACATAATACAGTTCCGTATTCTGATTGCCGTCGGCATACTTCACATGGAGGGCATCCAGGCCGTTGAATCTGCCACCCGCGGCCGGATAGGACTCGGGAACGGAAGCGCCGGTGCTGAATTTCAGGAAAGCGTCCGGATTACCCGCGTGGGCGCCGTAATGCACGGTGCGTACCGTTCCTTTTTTGTCTACCTGCAGCAGCAACTGAGTGCCGGCGGTTTCAACCGCTATGACTCTCGGAGTTACCGCAGGGATTTCGACGGTTTCGTGGGTGAATTTCTTCAGCTTTTTGTTGGGTTTCCCAGCTTGCGCAGGGATGGTGACGGCGAGCAGTGCAATGGCCGCCAGGGCTATCATGTGGTTTTTCATATCTACAAATATACAAAAAAGTGTAACT
>CAMJJO010000053.1 GCA_946406095.1 uncultured Bacteroidales bacterium
GCGGAGTTCTGGGTGAACGGGCATCTGTTCAGCACCCTCACCGGCATGTTCCGGGACGATGACATCGACATCACCGAATTCGCGAACATCGGCGGCCGCAACGCGCTGGCGGTGCTGGTGTATCCGGTAGATTTCCCCGGCAGGCCCGGCAAGAAGACCTGGGGCGCGCCCGGCGAGTACAATAACGGCGGCGACGGCAACATCGGCCTGAACTCCACCATGCTGATGAGCGTGGGCTGGGACTTCACCTTCTGGGACGCCGTGCGCGACCGCAACACCGGCATCTGGCGCAGCATCTCCCTCTACTCCACCGGCAGCGTCACCCTGCGCCATCCCTTCGTGAAGACGGCCCTGGCGCATCCGGACTACGACTGCGCCGACCTCAGCATCAGCGTGGAAGTGGGCAGCCGCTACGTGGACAGCCCCAAGACCCACAAGGCCCGCGTGGAGGGAGAAATCACCGGCCCCGGTATAGCTAACCCGCTGATATTCAAGAAGGAAGTGGAGCTCTACCGCGAGGAGGAGCAGCTGCTCACCTTCAGCTCGAAGGAGTTCCGCCAGCTGCGCATCAACGACCCTGCGCTCTGGTGGCCCCTGGGCAAAGGAGAGCATCCCCTCTACAAACTGAAGCTGTCGGTCTACGACGAGGATACCCTCAGCGACACCGCCGAAACCACCTTCGGCATCCGCGAGATAGTGGCCACCCGCGACACTCCGGACGGCAGCAAACTCTTCGTAGTCAACGGCAAACCCATCTTCATCCGCGGCAGCAACTGGATCCCGGAGGCGATGCTGAAAGATAACGACAAGCGGATGGCGGCGGTGCTGAGGATGAGCGCGCAGTGCGGATTCAACCTCCTGCGGCTCTGGGGCGGCGGAATAGTGGAAAGCGACTACTTCCATCAGCTCTGCGACGAGTACGGATTCCTGGTGTGGGAAGAGTTCTTCATGACCGGCGATACCCGGCACCCGCACGACCGCGCCACCTATTTCGCCAACGTCGAGGCCAGCGTCAAGCGAGTGAGGAATCACCCCTGCGTGGCCTTCTACGTGGCATCCAACGAGAGCACCGAGGTCAGCGGCACCCGCGAACTGATAGAGCAGCTGGACGGCACGCGGCCGTGGCAGCAGCAGAGCGAATGCGACGGCATCCACGACGGCAGCCCCTACGTGCAGGTGAACCCGATGCTTCACTATCTCGACAAGGCATCCCCCCGCGGCAGCCGCGTGAACGGCTTCAACCCTGAATACGGCTTCACCGGAATGCCGCACTGGACTTCCCTGCAGAGGTTCCTGCGCCCGGAAGAGATCTGGCCGATGAACCAGTATGTGTGGGACTACCTGGACGGCAGCGGCTTCGGCAAGGTCACCACCACAGTGAAAGCCCTGGCGGACGAGTACGGCGAGTCTTCGAGCATCAAGGAATACGGATGGAAGACGCAGCTGTTGAGCGCGATGAATTCCAAGGCCATCTGGGACGTCTGGAACTACAATAAATTATGGTATGGGGACCGCTACTGCACCGGCACCCTTTTCTGGAGCCACGCCAGCCCCATCCCCATGATCAAGAACCACATGTGGGACTGGTACCTGATCCCGACGGCCTCGCTGTACCATACCATGCATGCGCTGGAGCCCGTGCACGTGCAGTACGACTACCTCAAGAACACCGTCTCGGTCTATAACGACAAGCTGACCGCGCTGTCGGACCTAACCGTGATAGCACGCCTTTACGACCTGAACAGCAAGAAGATAGCCACCTGGACCGTGCACGGAATTTCGGTGCCGGCGGATGGCGTGAGGTGCGATGCGCTGAGCCTGAGGCTCCCCGACAAGCTCACCCCGGTGCACTTCATCGCGCTGGAGTGCCGGGACGCGAAGGGCAAGGTGCTCTCCCGCAATTTCTACTGGGAATCCTCCGATAGCTATAAGGAAGGCACCCTGACCGGCCCGTGCGCATCCGGCTTCCAGAGCCTGCAGAAGATGCCTTCCACCAAGGTCAAGGCCAGCCTGAAGAAGCGTTCGGACGCCGAGAACCTGTATTTCGACGTGACGCTGAAGAACGGCTCCGGCAAGATCGCCTTCTTCAACGAGGTGCTTTTGCTGGGGGATGACGGCCTGCCGGTGCCCTACACCTTCACGACCGACAACTATTTCACCCTGGAGCCCGGGCAGTCGCAGGTGGTGACGCTCGAGATCGCGCGCGAGGATGCACCGTCCAAGCCGGTGATTCACGTGGAGGGGTGGAATGTGGCGGAAACCGTGCTGCGCTGAGCCAGTCTCTAGACGAATTGCCCGTCACGCATGGTGAGGGCTCGGTCGCAGAGGGCGGCCAGGGCCGGATCGTGCGTGACGATTATTATGGTCTGGCCGAGGCTGTCCCTGAGGTCGAAGAAGAGGCGGTGGATTTCTTCTTTGGTGGCGGAATCCAGATTGCCCGTGGGTTCGTCGGCAAAGAGCACGGCGGGGCGGTTCACCAGGGCGCGGGCGATGGCTACGCGCTGCTGCTCGCCCCCGGAGAGTTCGGATGGCTTATGGGAGATGCGCCCAGCAAGCCCCACTGTATCAAGCAGTTCCTTCGCGGCGGCCTCTGCCTCTCTGGCGGGGCGGCCGGCGATCAGCGCCGGGATCATCACATTCTCCAGCGCAGTGAATTCCGGGAGTAGATGGTGGAACTGGAACACGAATCCTATCCTCTTTCCGCGGAAGGCTGCGAGCTCCTTGCCGTTGAGGGAGAGCACGTCGGTGCCGTCGATGGTGAGGGTGCCCGAGTCGGGGGTGGAGAGGGTGCCGAGGATTTGGAGGAGGGTGGTTTTGCCTGCGCCGGATGCCCCGGTGATGGAAACGACCTCGCCTTGCGCGGCTTCGAAGCTGACGCCCCGCAGCACCTGCAGATCGCCGAAAGCCTTGCGGATAATTGTTGCTTTAATAATCATAATGTTTGTCATTCCGAACCTGCGGAGCACGCGAAGGAATCTATGCAAAGATAGAAAATTCGTGAGAATTTTCTATCTTTGCAGTCCAATCGGGGTGTGGCGCAGTTGGTAGCGCATCTGGTTTGGGACCAGAGGGTCGCACGTTCGAGCCGTGTCACCCCGACGATTCTTCAATTTTTTCAATCATTTTTTAGATAATTTAGATAATATATCTATATTTGTGCTAGTGCGTACTATCAGCAAAATACTAGCCGTGGCACTCCTGTTCCTTGCAGGGGCGGTTCGCCTGTCTGCCAGCACGGAGGATGTGACCATCCGATTCCGCTTCGGCAAGGCTGAAACGGATTTCAGCAAGCTTGAGCAGATTCTGACCGGGCCCGATTCATCCAGGATAGCAAAGATCGAGTTGAGGGCGACTTCTTCGCCCGACGGTCCGTACTGGGTGAACAAGCAGCTGGCCCAGGACCGTGCCGCGCGCGTAATAGATAAGGTAAAGGAACTTCGCCCTTCGATAGGAGAGGATATGATCAGCACCAAGGTGATCGCCGAGGACTGGTCGGGTGTCGCCGCCTGGCTGCGCCGTTCCAAGAAGGCCTATAAGGACGAAGCCCTCAAGATAGTCACCGAGACTCCCGCAGCGGAAAGGGAAGCCAAACTCCAGGATCTTTGGGCCGGAGAAGCCTGGGAAGATATGATGAGATCTGCGTTCCCTGCACTTCGTTCCGTGCGTGTGACTGTTACCTACACAGATCCAGAGCCCGAGCCGGTGGCAGCTGAAGTATCGCTTGAGGCGCCGGCGGACAGTGGAACGGTCAAGATTATGTTCGCCGCTGGAATGCGTTATTTGCAGCCGGATTTGGGCAACAACGCCGCTGCATTCGCGGAATTGGACAAGATGGCCGAGTCCGGTATGCCTCTGAGAATTGAATCCTGGACTTCTCCCGAGGGAGATCCCACCAGCAACCGCGCTCTCGCGAGGAACAGACTCAACTGCCTGCTCATCTATCTTAAGGAGAATTT
Source organism: uncultured Bacteroidales bacterium (assembly GCA_946406095.1). Lineage (GTDB taxonomy): Bacteria > Bacteroidota > Bacteroidia > Bacteroidales > UBA932 > Cryptobacteroides. The sequence continues at coordinate 3,957 of CAMJJO010000053.1, forward strand.
CGGCCTCCAGGGCGGAAGCATAATCTCCGAGGTTAAGGGCGAGGACTGGGATGGTCTGTACCGCGAAGCTGCGGCAAGCTATAAGGAAAAGAATCGGGACAAGGTTCTGGAAATCCTTGGCAACAAAGCCCTCACCGGAGGTCAGAAAAAGGCCGCTATCCGCGGCCTCGATGGTGGTGCAACCTGGAGGTATCTCATTAAGAATCAGATGCCTAGCTTGCGCTATGTTGCGATTTCTAATGTTCCAAAAGCTGAAGCTGAGTAGACACGCAGTTTACTAGTTTCTCCATTATTATCGGCTTTGTAATGAAGTCGTTCGCCCCCATTTGGTAGCCGCGGACTATATCTTCGTTGGAGTTCAGGGCCGACAGGATAACTATGCGTATGTCCTCCGTTTCGGGATTTTCACGCACTCTGCGGAGCACCTCGAAGCCATCTACTTCCGGCATAAGAAGATCCAGCAGGATCAGATCCGGCTTCTCCTTGGCAATCTCTTCCAGGGCTATGCGGCCGTTGCCCGCCTTGCGGATGCGGAATTCGAACTTTGCCAGCATTTTTTCTACCAGCATAGTGTTAAGTGGCACGTCGTCCACTACCAGCACGTTATATTTCGAGAAGTCAATCATTATTTCTGGATGCTATCCACATCTTCGGTGTGAGACCGGTTACTTTCTTGAATACGGTATTGAATGAAGAAGCGCTGAGGAAACCGCACTGTTTGGCTATTTCGTCTTGCTTTGCTTCTTTGTGTGAGAGAATGTACTGCTCTGCATAATCTACTCTGAGCGTGTTTATTAGCTCGGGGAAGCCCAGATTGTAGGTGTTGTTGACCAGTTTGGAGATATATGTCTTATTCGACTCCAGGCGGTCTGCAACTTCGTCCAGCGTGAGTTTTGGCTGGAGGAAGAGCTGCTGGTCGATCATCAGGTGCTGGAAACGGGCGATAAGGCTGTCCTCTTCCCAGGAATCCGACACGGCTTTGAAAATATGGTTGGACAGTGCCGCAGTCGCTTCGGTTTTTTCTCCCGACCGCCACTGGTCGATGTGCAGATTCTCGCCGATCTTGAGCTGAATGCGCCTAAGTGCCTCTTCTTCAGCATCATCCAGCAGTTCGTTCATGATTCTTTCCACAACTTCGGACTTGTTCTCTCTACCATAATTGAACCTTAGCATATATCTGAAGTCCGACCAGTATATCTTCGTGCGCATGCCAAACAGCGCATTCAGGCCAAACTGATACAATGATACCATAATGATGGCTGCGCTGACGATAGCGGCCCATTCCGTTTTAGTATAAAGGTTGTCCTGCAATGCGACACGGAGCACCATAATGCCCAGCGGAAGAGAAATCGTTAATATCTGCAGGCGCGTCAGGCTTATCGGTTTGCCCTTGAAGAGGAAAGCAATCAGGTTTCCGGGAAGAAACCTTTCGTAGCGCAGCGTCATAATGATATAGACTACCAGCACCAACAGTTCTACCCCAAGCACAATGTGGAATATCGGCCCTGTAATGATGTTGAAAGCATGATTTACCCTTTCGTCGAAGTCGAGGAAATAAAGCAAAAATCCCCCCGTGAACAACACGGTTGGAATTACGATCCATAATAGTTCGTACGGATGTCTCCTTCTTTTGTGTACCAGCTTGTTCAGGTACATTATGATCAGCGGGATAATGCTGGGGCCGGCAAACAGGGCCGCTATCAAAGCACCCGTGTCCAGGGGACTACCCTTGGGTTGCGTTGCGTGGCATGCATCTGAGAACAGATATACCGCGCACATAATACATAGCAGTAAGAAATCGTGATAGGTCTCTGCTTTGGAAGCAATAAGGCTATGCAGCACCCCCCAGAAAATGCAGACGGCCACAGGTAAGAATATAAATAACGTGTACGCCATCAGAAATCATCATTATTTTCGTAAATCGATGTCTCCCAGTTGCTTACAGAGGCAGAGAAGGAGATTTCTTTGAAAACCTTGCTAAGGTCAAGGCCAATATGGAAGGTATATTGCTTGCCATAGACAAAGATATTGTCCGGGAGCAAGCCGTAGATCATAAACTTTGCAACCTGGTCTTTGAGAGGCTCGTATTTGAAGCCTCCGATCTCGAAGCCGTCCACGTCGTAGATAACTTCTACATACTGCTTGCCAATCAGGATTTCATCCGGAATGGAATAGAAGCGGTGGCTATCCACCAGACGGTCCTCGAGAGTATCGTAGCCCACGAACTTTTCGTTCTCTGAGCCCACGCCCACCACGGCATCACCTTCGAATACCACGACCTGGCGGTAGAAGCCCTGCCTGTGCCATGTGCCCGAATTGCCGAGAACATCGTTGATGAACACGCCCGCCTGCGCCACGTTGTGGGCAACCAATTTGCGGAGGTGAATCAGGCCCTGGAGCTGGGGGTCCGGAGTGACATCACAGATTTTGTAACCTATGTCGTTGGTGATGTGCTGGAACACGAGCGGAATCATATTCAGCTGATTTACAGCCTTTTCCACCGTCTTGGACACCAGCGGGCCTGCCTTGGTCTCTTCTACGGAATAAGGGATTGAATATGTTTCAAAACCTGAACTGTAGTTGAGCGCGTCGACATGAGGATAATACGCACTGAAGGTAACTTTCTGGGATGCAGACCAAAGATAACTGTCGAATGAGCCGGTGTATCCGTTACCGTTGCTCTTGACAGCTGCATTGTCCAGCAAGAGTTCACCATTCTCGTAGTCGATGGCAACAAGCCCGAACGGAATGTCCGTGTCCATGGTGGCTATATTGTCGTTATCTTCGACCAGAGACTTGGTCATACGTCCAGAACGGGCCCTTTCTACGACCTTTCCCTCGCGCGTGACCATAATATCAAAGTCAATATTCTGCTTTTGATCCTTTCCTCCGGGCACCGGAACGTCATCTATCTTGGCACAGGAAACGATTATTGCCAAGAAAGATGCGCTGGAAAGCATTATGTGGCCTATTCTGTTCATCTTATAAAATGCTCAAACGACTCTATTATTTGATCTCTGATGCAAATATAATAATTATTTTCAATAATCCAAAATTTTTTCAAAAAAATCCAAAATTTTTTCTGAAAACATAAAAATAGGCCTTTTAAGGGCATGGGGGGGGTAGAAGCTAATTTTCGCCCTTCTGGGTCCTATACGGATTGTCTTCCAATATCTTACGCGCGCGTTTATATAAGGTAGAAATAGAGAAATCGATTTTTGTGCACCTTTTTTTGCGTTTTTTGATGAATTTGAAAAAATTTCTAAAAAAAATCAAAATTTTTGTTGGATGATAAATTATTTTGATTAACTTTGCATCCGGAAACGATGATGATGTACTTTACTTTTGTTTAGTAAAGTGCTTAATCTCGAAAATTTCCGCTAACAGACGCAACGCTGCTTAATACGATTGCATCTTTAGACGAAATTATGAACAAGAACAACGCACTTTGCACTTTCACCAAGATGGGCCTCAAGCTTGTCTTGATCGGCGTTTTCTCGTTCGTCACTTCTTTTTTTGTACGCGCACAGCAGCGTGTCCGCGTTTACTATCCTTTCGACAACGCCGTCGTCAATCCTGCCTATCTTTCGAATGCAGAGGCTCTTAGTGTGATCGACAGCGCCTTCGTCAATGGTTCCGGTGCTTCCCTGGAGATCGTTTCCTACTCTTCTCCTGAAGGCAACTATCATTACAACCAGAATCTTTCCGGTCGCCGTGCCGAAGCTCTTCGTGCTTACCTCGTTGGCAAGTATCCCCAGCTCGCCGGCAATATCACCGTCAACCCCCACGCTGAGTGCTGGGACGATCTTCGCAACAATGTCGAGGCTGACAGCCGCCTTTCCGCCACTTCCAAGCGGGACATTCTCGTGATCATCGATTCCAACTCCGAGGCTGATGTCAAGGAAGCTTCCCTGAAGGCCCTCCCTGCTTATAAGGCCCTCTACTCCAGCTACTTCCGCCAGCTTCGTTATGCCGAGATCCGTCTGGGTTCGGCTCTTCCTTCAACTGCTGATTCTTCTGCTGATTCTTCTGCTGATTCTGCAGCTGATTCCCAGAAGGCCGGTTCCAGCCGCTATACCTTTGCCGGAAACGGTGTCGGCTTCCCTCTCAGGGGCGATGTGCTCGACGCCGATTTCAACGGTAACGCCGAGGCACTCCAGCAGATCAGGAACCTCCTTGCAGGCCGCTCTGCCGAGGAAATCGCCTCCATCACCATTGTTTCTTACGCATCTCCCGAAGGGCCCCAGAGCATCAACGAGCGCTACAGCGTCCGCCGTGCCGCCGCCCTCCGCGAATATATTGTCAAAGAGTTCCCCGCACTCGCAGGAAAGATCACCGTCCGTTCTGCCGGTGAGGCCTGGGAGGACTTCCGCTCCGCTGTCGTTGCCGACGCTTCTCTGTCCGAGGCTGCCAGGAGCGAGATCCTCTCCATTATCGATTCCAGCGCTGCCGCCGACGAAAAAGAGGCCAAGCTTCGCGTCCTTCCCGAATGGAAGCACCTCTTCGAGGATGTCTTCTCCGGAATGCGTTATGCCAACATGACTCTTGAAACCGTTGAAGGTGAAACAGTTAGCGTCGGCAAACCCGCCACTACCAGTGAAACCTCCGCCACTACCGGAGACACCACCACCGGCAAGACTTACGGCCCTGTTTCCTCCGAGGCCATCCTCTTCGACCTCAATTCCGTGGTTGTCGACCCCGAATTCAGCAGCAACCCTCAGGTCCTCGACAACCTCTTCGCCCTCCTCGACAGCCTCGGCACCGAAGGGGTCGAATCTATCGAAATCACCGCCAAGACATCTCCCGACGGCGCCCTCTCCGTTAACAATCGCTGCGCGAAGCAGCGCGGACAGGCCGCCTACGACTATATTGTAGAAAGATATCCTGAGCTTTCAGGAAAAATCACAGTACGTTCTGCCGGCGAGGCCTGGGAAGATCTCCGGCTCGCTGTTGAAAGCGATTCCGAGCTTTCCGAGTCCTCCCGCAGCCAAATTCTCTCCATCATCGTTTCCAATACTGCGCCAGACGAGAAGGAAGCGAAGTTGCGTGAACGCCCCGAGTGGGATCACCTCTTCAACGAGGTCTTCCCCGGCCTGCGCCAAGCACGTGTCAAGGTTAACTCCAAGGAGACACCTGTGGAACCGGCCGTTCCCGTTGCCGAGCCGGCAGAAATTACTGTTGAAGACGAAGTTATCGAGGTTAACGATTCCCTGAAGGTGGAAGATCAGAAGGCCGAAATCGCTCCTATGCCTCTTCCCGCCCTCGTTTGTCCTCGTTTTGCTGTCTCCACCAACCTTGCTTACGATCTTTACGGTGTGACTGACGGTTTCCGCTTCACTCCCAACATCTCCCTGGAGTTCCCGATCGGCAACAAGTGGAGCACATATATCGAATACACCTTCCCTTGGTGGGTCTCCAACGTCAACAACCAGGCCTGGCAGATTCTCAAGTGGGATCTCGGCACCCGTTACTGGCTGTCCCGCCACAATGCAAAGGATCCTATGGATATCCTCACCGGTCATTTCGTTGGAATCGACCTCGGAGCAGGATATTACGACATCGAGCCTCTGCACAAGGGTTGGCAGGGTGAGTTCCAGACCGTCGGTCTCGAATATGGCTATGCCTGGAGGCTTGGCCGCGCCTGGAGGCTGGACGCCTACGCTGGCGCCGGCTGGCTCGGAACCCACTACCGCTACTACGAAGGTGACTCCACCGACCAGCACCTCCTCTACCGTCACCACGGTAAGATGGACTGGTTCGGTCCGGTGAAGGCTGGCATCAGCATCAAGTACATTGTCCACGCAGAAAAGAGGAGGGCCGCAAGATGAGAAAGAGAATGTGGATACTGATTCTTGCCCTGCTGGCAGTCGCAGTCGGTTGCGAACGTCGTCCGCTCGAGATGATTTACCGCTCCACCGTGCGAGTGATCGTCAAGTGCATCTGGCAGGTTACCGCTTATCCGGAAGGAAACACCCCCAGCGGTGTGACCATGTACTTCTTCCGCGACGGCGAGTACTACACCTCCATCACCACTGCAAGCGTGGACTCTTGCGAGGTTCAGCTCCCCGAAGGCCACTACAGGATGTATATGATCACCCAGAGCCCCGAGGAATACTGGAGGATGCAGTTCCTGAACATGACCTCGTTCGAAAATGCAGCCACCACCCTCTGCACCAGCGCCGCAACCTGGGCCACCCGCGACGGTGTCGAACCCATCGTGGAGAACCCCGAGGTGCTTTGCGCGGGTGTTTCCGACGAATTCGATATCTCTGTCAAGCAGACAGAAGAATATCAATACTACTACACCAACCTCAAGAAACTCAAAGCTGCAGTTGGAGCAACGTCCACCAGGGCAGGCGACATCTACGACGATATCTCATACTTCGAGGAGCGCGTCGAATACTACACCATCCGCATCCCCGTCTATCCGCAGAACATCGTCAGCCAGATGTACGTGACCATCTACTCCGACAATGCAGACATGCTCAAGAGCGTGCGCGCATCCACCAGTGGTATGGCCCGCACCTTCGAGCTCACCCAGAATACCACTGCAGGGGACGAAGCAATCCAGATCATCAACGACTGGAAGCTGTATATGGACGACGCCGACAAGTACATCGGGCACATCGACGGTCTCATCACGACCTTCGGCCTCCCGAACGGCGAGCACCCCAGCGCACTGCGCGACTCCACCCTTAACGTGAGCGCCCTGCTGGTGGACGGAAAGACTGTAGAGGATTACGTCTTCAACACCGGAGACAAGATACAGTTGCTGCCCGCAAATCCCGGATACAGAGGGCTTTACCGATTGATATTCGGAAGCGTTGCAGAGCCGGCAATCCATCCTCCACGTGTGGATCCCGGAGGAGGAAAGAAGAGTGGCATGGATGCCACGGTAGATGATTGGGAAGAAGGGGAGACGGTCGAAATACCGATGTAACAAAATTGAATGTAACAAAAAGTAAAATAATAAAAACACAAAAAAGCATTATGAAAAAGTTTATGACCCTCGCTGCTGTTGCAGCCCTCGTTCTCAGCGC
>CAMJJO010000054.1 GCA_946406095.1 uncultured Bacteroidales bacterium
ACACCGGTAAGGCAGGGTGTGAACAGACCTCCTCTGGCCATCACTATGTCGATGTCTTCCAGTTCGATACCATTCTCTTTCAGGGCACCAAGGATGGCTTCCGTGCGCATCCCTTCCTGATCCATCACATCGGCAAAGCAGGATAGCTCCTGCACAGAATGCTCGAGTTTCCTGTCGAGGATGATTTCGCCATCACGGTAGACGGCATATTTAGTGGTAATGGAACCTGTGTTGACTGCAAGGACAAGCCCTTTCGGGGATAAATTGCCGGGTAATTTGATGCTTTCCATATAAAGATTACTTCACGAAAGCGACTGCTTCAGCAATGGAATTCAATTTGACTTCGACCGAATCTGCCCGGGACGCAAGCACACAAGGCACTTTGGTGCCAACCAGCATGCCGGCCTGCTTAACGCCCTTCACCAGTTTGGTGTTGGTCTTCCAGAACACGTTTGCAGATTCTATATTGGGGAACAACATACAATCTGCGTCACCGGCCACAGGACTCTGCAGTTTCTTTATTTCTGCGGATTCTTTGTCGATGGCGACATCCAGCGCCAGCGGGCCATCGCCGATGCATCCCCTAATCTGTCCTCGGTCGCACATCTTCGCAAGCATCGCCCCCTCCATGCACGCAGGCATAGTGTCCAGCATCTGCTCCGAAGCAGCGATGAAAGCGATCTTCGGCCTGTCTATTCCAAATGCTTTGGCAACCTTCAATATGTATTCGGATATCTTGACCTTCTGCCTGAAATCGGGCTGAGGGATCACCGCCATATCCCCGATGAACATCAGCTTGTGGTAATTGGGGCTTTCTAGAACTCCGACATGGGAGAGAAGCCCTTTTGGAGGAAGCAGCCCGGTCTCTTTGTTCAGAATTGCACGGAGGAACTTGTCGGTGGAGCAAAGCCCCTTCATCAGCACGTCCCCTTCACCATCGTGCACCATACGCACGGCCTCGGCGACAGCCTTAAGCTCATCCTTGATATCTACTATATCGAACTTGGAAATATCTATGCGGTTATCGGCGCAAACTTTTGCTATCTGTTCTGAATCACCGACTAAAGTCACTTTGACAATGCCGAGGTCTACGGCCTTCGAAGATGCTTCGACAGTATGCTCATCGACAGCCCACGCTGCCACCATCCGCTTGCAGATGTTCTTCGCCTTGAGTTCGGCGAAAAGGTCATTGAAAGATGATATCATTTCATTATGTGCTTAGCATACAAATTTACACTCAAAAGCGGAGAAAAACAAATGAATTCGTAAATGCTTTTTTTAAAATATTATTAGATTTGCGACATGTCAATCCGGAGAAGCATAATCGTTGTTTTGATTTGGATCTTGACCTGCGTTCCGGCCGTAGCACAGAACACCCACCGAGATTCCGTGTTGACCCATGCGCGGTATCTGAAAAGCATCTACCGCACCGATGATGCCATAGAAGAGCTTGCCGCCCTGGTAAATCCAAAGGGCATGGACGAAGGGGTGATGGCTGAGCTGGCCGACTGTCACTTCCAGAGCGGAGCATATAATGATGCCGCCGGCACATATTTCATGCTTTCATCCTTCTCTCCCAGGAATATCCTTTATAAGATAAGGCTGATGCAGTCTTATTTCAGGCTCAAGGCTTATCCCCAGAGCATCCAGGCAGGGCAGGCCGTGCTGCAACTGGACTCCATTCCGGCGGTCATCAGCCTCGTGGGAGATGGTTTCCGGCAGATCGGGCAGGCGGACTCGGCGCTATGTTACTACCGCAAGTCCCTGGCCCTGAAGCCAATGAACGAAATAGTCCTTTCCAAGGCTATGGGGATTCTTATAGACGGTGAGAAATATAAGGACGCCGTTTCCATCTGCGAAGCATTCCTCTCAGAAGATCCCGACAATGCCACCATTGCACCCTTGAAGGGTCTTGCATTATACAGGAACGGCGATTATGAACCGGCAGTGGGGGTGTTCCAGAGGCAGGAAGATATAGGCAACGACAGCTACCCCATCCATTACTATCTGGGGCAGAGCTATTGGCGTACGAATGTGATGTACAGGGCCGAAAAGGAACTGCTCACGGCATGGCAGATAGATTCGAGCGACGTCAACCTGGCATATTCGATCGCAGCGGTCAAGTCTGAATCCCATTATCCATTCGAAGAGGATGTGAAACCTTGGCTTGATAAGGCCATGGAGATGATGGAGCCCGACCATGTTATCATGTCACGCCTCCATCAGCAATACGGATTGGGATACTACCGCATGCAATCTTCCTGGGATAAGGCGATAGAACACTACAAAGAGGCCTATCGCTACAATCCAAAGTTCATTTCTGCACTTTCAACCATCGCGTACTGCTACCAGATGAAAAAAGAATACAGGCAGGCCGCTGAGTGGTACGAGAAGTACCTTAAAGTGGCCCGCCCGGGTTCTAAAGGTTATGATTTCGCCAAAGACAACCTGCTTTTTGTGAAGAGCGAGTTGTTTATGTACGAGTAGTGCTTCCGCTCAGTGAGGCGATAATATCGTCCAGCTTCCTGAATAGTTCCGGTGCGTTTTCTGGAGTAACGCTCTTGCAGATAACCTTATTGCCAATGGCAGAAGGAACTTCTGCAAGTATATTTTGGAGATCCCTACCTTTTTCTGTCAGAGAGACAATCATCTGACGGGCATCTTTCTTCCCTTTCGTGCGGATCAGGATACCTTCCTTCTCCATGCGCTGAAGCAGGGGAGTGACGGTGTTGGTCTCCAGGAACAGACGTTTGGCTATATCATTCACTGGCTGCGCATCCTTCTCCCACAGCACCAGCAGCACAAGATACTGCGGGTATGTCAGCCCATGCACTGAAAGCAGGGGATGATAGGCCTGAGTCAGGAGGCGCGATGCGGTGTACAGCCTGAAACAGAGCTGGTTATCAAGTCTGAACTCTTCTTTTATCATAACATCTCCTTGATGTCCTTTTCAATATCTTCGGGGGTTGTGACAGGAGCGTAACGTTTGATGATGGTGCCATCACGGTTTATGAGGAACTTGGTAAAGTTCCAGAGGATGTCACTATCCTTCTCTACACTCCTGCTGATGCCCTTGAGCATAGCATGGGTAGCTTTCGCTTTCAGACCCTTGTATTCTTCAGTAGGAGCCTGGGACTTCAGATACTCGAAAACAGGTTCTGCCTTTGCTCCATTGACATCTGTCTTCGCCATCAGGGGGAAGGTGACACCGTGATTCAGACGGCAGAATTCCTCAATCTGCTCGTTGCTGCCGGGTTCCTGGCCTGCGAACTGGTCGCAAGGGAAACCGACGATTACGAATCCCTGATCCTTATACTTCTGATATAGGGCTTCCAAACCATCATATTGAGGGGTGAAACCGCACTTCGAGGCGGTATTGACCACCATCAGGACCTTGCCTTCGAACTGCGCAAAATCGACTTCTGCACCTTTGTTGCTCGTGCTTTTATAGTTATAGATCTTTTCCATTGTCAATAATAATTATTTGTTATTTATATCGTTCACGATGAAAATATACGACAATTATTTTATATCGCAAGCGATATTTTAAAAAATATTCATTTTTACATATATTTGTGAAAATAAAAACAGTGACATGAAGTACAGTGACATCCCTGCAATCGACCCGAAACGAGAAATCTGGCTGGACTGGCTGAGGCTGGTGGCCTGCCTTCTGGTTATGCTTACACACAGTACGGAGCCTTTTTATCTGGGTGGGGAAGGATCTTTGATTTTGACACACACGGATGCTGTATGGTCCGCCATAATGGATGTATTGTCCAGAGCGGCCGTCGTCCTTTTCGTCATAGCCTCCAGTTATCTCCAGATTCCTTTGCGCTACAGTACCAAGGAATTCTTTCGCAGAAGGGCGGCGCGTATCCTCCCTCCGTTCATTATCTGGACAATTGTCTATGCGCTTGTATGGGGTGAACCCATTCAGAACTTCAAAGACCTCCTCTGGAATTTCAATTATGCCGCGGGCCATCTTTGGTTTGTCTATATGCTTATCGGCATATATCTGGTTATGCCTCTCATCTCCCCGTGGGCGGAGAGAGTAGGGAAGCGTGAGCTCCAATTATATATAGGAATATGGTTGTTTACCACGATCATTCCGCTGATACGCGTATGGCTGGGTGGTTCCGCTCCTGTCATCTACGGCCCCTCAGGCATCCCCAATCCGGCTAAATATCCTCTTTGGGGCGAAGCCAGCTGGAACAGCTATGGCCTGTTCTATTATGTAAGCGGAATGCTGGGATACCTTCTTCTCGGTCTTTATTTCCGGAAGTTCGTAGGCGAGATATCATGGAAGAAGACAATCGCAATCGCCGCCCCTGTATTCCTGGGCGGTTTTGCGATAGGTGTTTTCGGTTTCTTGCGCCGCGTGGCCGTCGATTCCGGGGGAGTATTCCCCGTGGAAGGTCCTGTGGGACTGGCTGCACTCTGGGAAACACCCTGGCTTAACGACAGCATCGGAGTCGCAATGATGGCCATCGGCTGGATACTGATCCTTCGGAAATTCAATGGAAGCGGACGTTTCTACCAAAAAGTGATTCTGCCCGTTTCAAAAGCGAGTTATGGAATGTATCTCAGCCATATGCTGGTCCTCAGTGTCGTTTCCGCCCGGCTGCGGGAAATGCTGAAACTTGGCAATGATGGCCTGCTGGGAGCATGGACTACTCCCGTTCAGATCCTGGCGACGGCAATCATATCCTATCTGATTGTAGGTCTGGCCTGTGTGCTGATCCGCAAGTTTCCCAAAATAGGAAAGATAATCATCGGCTAGGCCTGTTAAAAGGCTCCATATGCACGATAATATGTGACTGCTCGCCGAATCTGTCTCTGAATCTTCGCTCCACTTCAGTCGCTTTTTCGTGAGCATGTTCAAGACTCTGGCTGCCATCCAGGCGGATATGCACTTCGGCTGCAATCCTGTTGCCGATACGACGGGTGCGAAGATTATGCGGATCTTCCACTCCGGGCACGCTTGATATGATCTCCAACATTTCGTTCTCGACTTCAGTCGGAAGGGAACTGTCGGAGAGTTCACCGAAAGAAGGGCCAAGAAGGTCCCATGCGACTTTGACAAGCATCGCTCCTACCACGATAGAGGCCAGTGGATCCAGCACTGTCCAGCGGCTTCCCAGAAGGATGGCTCCTCCTATGCCGATAGCCGAACCTATCGAACTGAGTGCATCCGAACGGTGATGCCATGCGTTTGCCTCCAGCGCCTTGGAATCGAGTTTCCTGCCTTTGATGCGGGTGTATTGGAAAAGGATTTCCTTGGAAACAATGGATACCAGCGCTGCCCAAAGTGCAAGCTTGCCAGGGGCTGGAATGCTGTCTCCCTGCAACCAATGTGCGAACTTCACGGCACCGCTGACCACGATACCTATTGCAGCGGCAGCCAGTGCAAGCCCGATAAGAAGTGTAGCGAGCGTCTCATATTTCCCATGACCGTAGTCGTGATCCTCGTCCTGGGGACGGGCACTGACACGGACAAAAACCAGCACTATGATATCTGTGACGAAATCCGAAAGAGAGTGAACGGCATCAGACACCATTGCGGCAGAATGCCCCGCGACTCCCGCAACCGCCTTGAGCCCGACCAGAAGCAGATTTACTACGCTCCCGATCAAAGTGACACGCGATATTTCCTTTGCTCGATTCATACTTCAAAGATAAACAATTCCTGGGATTTATTACCTTTGTAATATGAATCCTGTTCTTACCGCACTGCTTATTCCATTCCTTGGGACCGCCCTCGGATCGGCCTTCGTGTTTTTCATGAAGCGGGAGATGCCACAGTTCATGCAAAAAATACTGTTAGGCTTTGCTTCAGGTGTGGTGTTGGGCTGAGCAGTGCTTGGAATCCCCCCATTTCCCATACCCTATAGTGATTTGTGAAAGCAGGGTATTAATGTCGCTGCGGATTGTCTTCCTGTCGTACAGATTGTATTTGACCATCTGCTCCTCGGGGGTTATGTTAGGCATTATGACGTTTGCTCCGGAAAGAATGCCTCTTTCCCTTCCAAGAGGGTCCATAACTTCCAGGGCGGTAGCGGATGCGATATTGATATCAGGCATCAGCAGTCGGAGCAGAGCAATCATCTTCAGCCCGAGTGCAAAGCGCCTTTCGGCAGATGGATAACCGATCCCCGACAAGGTCAGGGGAGTATCCGGATGAGGATTGTAAGGCCCCATTCCCACCATCGGAGCATCGAATTCCTTGTAAAACAAAAGGTCATCAGCCATATCCCCGGCAGTCTGGAAGGGGAGTCCTATCATTGCACCGGTGCCGGCCTGATAGCCGATTGCCTTAAGGTCGTATAGCGCCCTGATCCTGCGGTCGTAGGAATGCAGTTGGTCTTCCGGATGAATCTTGTGATATAAATCGGGATTGCTGGATTCTATGCGCAGCAGATAACGGTGCGCCCCGGCATCGAACCATTCTTCATAAACCTCGCGCGGCTGTTCCCCGAGGGAAAGGGTGATGCCCAATGGTCTGTCTCCATCTTCGGCCGGTTCGATTTCCTTAATCGCCTTAAGCAGGCGGGTGATCTTTCGGACAAAGGCGGGATCCGTGCGCTCGCCACCTTGGATGACGACAGAGCCGAATCGGCGCTGCGCGGCAAGCCTCGCGGATGCAAGTACCTCATCTTCAGAAAGTTCATAACGCTGGCAGTGGATATCTTTCCGAATGCCGCAATAAAGACAATCTTTAACGCATATATTGGAAATCTCGATGAGCCCGCGCAGATAAACCTCCTTACCCACGTTTGCAAGTTTGACACGGTATGCTTCTTCGCATAGTTCCGCCTCGAAAGCGGGATCTTCGCAAGCGATTGCTGCCGCGAGTCCTTCCCGGTCAAATGTCAGTTCCGACAGATTCATCTTGATTCACTACCGTTTTTGCTTCTACAAATATATAAAATCTAAGGAAACGATTTTGAATATTATTAGGTATCTTTGTTTCGATACAACATTATTATGAACACTCTTCTCTCGCAGATGCTTTCAAAGGCCGATCCATCACAGGTGGATGGGCTTTCGCGCTTTTTCAAGACAGGACCCGGCCAATACGGCGAGGGGGATAAGTTCCTTGGTATCAAGGTCCCTGTAACGCGTTCCGTAGTGAAAGAATGCTGGAAGAAAGTAGATTTTAAGGATCTGGAGGAGTGCATCTCCAGTGAATACCACGAAGTGCGGCTGGCAGCATTGCTTGCATTGGTGGAGATGTTCAGCCATTCCAAGAAGAATCCTGTTCTTCAGCAGCAATGTATCGGCTTTTATCTTGCGCATACTGCCTTCATCAATAATTGGGACCTTGTGGACCTGAGCTGTTACCCCTTGCTGGGGGAGTGGCTGCTGGATAAGGACAGGGCTCTGCTTTATGATCTTGCCCGGAACGGCAGAACTATCTGGGAGCAGCGTATAGGCATCGTCAGCACCATGACACTTATCCGCCACGGGCAGTTGCAGGACACTTTCAATATCGCAGACATCCTTCTGCATCATACTCACGACCTTATCCATAAAGCTGTCGGCTGGCTGCTCCGAGAGGCCGGGAAACGCAACAAAGCTGCTCTGGAGTCCTGGCTCGGGCCAAGATTTCGGGAAATGCCCCGCACGATGCTGCGCTATGCCATCGAGCGCTTCCCGGAAGAAGAGCGGCTGAGGTATCTGAAAACTAACCCTCGAAAGTAATACTGTCGATTCTCAGGCGCAGGGTTCCGGAAGGCACCTGAGCCTCGGCTATTTCGCCGACCTTTCTGCCCATCAAGGCGGCGCCGATAGGTGATTTCAACGAAATCCTGCCAGCCTCGAGGTCCATCTCGTGAGGGCTGACTATCTTGAATTTCATCCGTGTGTTTGTCGATAGATTCGTGAATTCGACACAACTCAGAAGGCTGACCCTGTCTTTTGGGAGAGCGTCGGGATCGATCACACGGGAATGCTCCAGAATATTCTGCAGGAAACGGATCCGGCTGATGGTCTTTGCCTGCATCCGCCTGGCTTCACGGTATCCCGCATTATCGCTCCGGTCTCCCTGGGCGCTGGCCTCCGCGAGGTCATCCTTTATCTTGGGATACACCTCGCCTATAAGATGTTTCAGCTCGGTGGCAATCTCGTCGTATCGTTGTTTTGACAGGTATTCCATGGCTCAAATTTACTCATTTTTCGTCTTTATTGGCGAATAGTATTATATTTGTATAGTATGAAGAAGTATCTTATTGTTGTTTATTCCTTGCTGGCCATAGTGATTGCAGGCTGCTCCCACAAGAATTCTGCCTCCGATGTGTCTTTGAAACTGGATCCGCAGAAGGCTGAATGGTTCAAGGATGCCAAGTTCGGGATGTTCATCCACTGGGGGCTGTATTCCATTCTGGAAGGCAGCTACAACGGTCACACGATGCCCGATGCAACCTTCCCCCAAGGGAACTCCTGGTACGCAGAGTGGATCAAGCCCCGCCTCGAGGTTCCGGACGACTACTACAATGGCCTTATCAATGAGTTCAATCCGGTCAAATACGATCCTGAGGGCTGGGTCAGAGAGGCCTGCAACGCTGGAATGAAGTACCTTGTAATCACCGCAAAGCATCACGACGGTTTCGCCTTGTGGGATTCCGAAGTGTCGGATTTCGATATTGCCGCGACTCCGTATAAGAAAGACCTGATTGCCCCTCTGGTGGCTGCATGCAAGAAATACGGCCTCAAATACGGCTTCTACTATTCGCACTGGCAGGATTGGGAGGATCCGGACGGGGCATTGCCGTTCTGGTACCCATGGCGGCCCGACGAAGATTTCGAAAAGTATTGGCAGAGGAAATCCCTCCCTCAAGTTAAAGAGCTTATCGAGAAATACGATCCCGACCTGCTTTGGTTCGATACCTGGGGAGGGGATAATCACATTACCCCGGAACGGCGGGACGAACTTATCCGCCTGGTCAGGACACATAGCGACAAATGCCTTATCAACGGCCGTATCTGCTTTTCGGATCCGGGAGATAATATCGATTTTCTCGAGATGCACGACAACTCCTATCCGAAAGAGATGCTGGACAAACCTTGGCAGACTCCGGCCACAATGCAGAACTCCTGGGCATATCATAGCAAAGACTATAACTGGAAACCGGCAACAAGGATGCTCCGGTATCTTGTCAGCAACACCTCGATGGGGGGCAATTATCTGCTCAACGTGGGCCCCAAGGCAGATGGCACGCTTCCGGCTCCCGCAGTGAGGCGGCTCAGGGAGATGGGGGCGTGGTTGGGAGCCAACGGAGAGGCGGTTTATGGCACTAAGCCATCCTCGCTGAAAGTGGACGATGGAGATGTGTATCTTACCGAGAAAACGACAGTGGAGGAGAAGAGTCTTTATATCTTTATCACATCTCCAAGATCCTCTGTAACAGTCCCTTCCGATAGGTTGAAAGAATGCTGCGTCCTTGAGACCGGACAGCCTTTATGTATTACGGGCGAAAATGGACGCACCGAAGTCCGTATTCCCGAGAGTGTGTTCAAAGACAATTCTATAGTTGTCTTGAAGGCGAAGCTGCTCCTATAGCTTATCTTTCATTTCTATGCGCCTGGCAGCATAGTAGTCATGCCGTCCGGGATTCTCCGGGAACCAGCCGCGAAGGACGCGTTTTTCCTGCAGGAACATCTCATGAATACCCCAGAGACAGCAGAATGCGAAACCTCCAAGGATGATTGAAATGATATCGTTTGACACGAAAAGGGATACGGCACAAAACGCCAGCCCGGCCACCAGCCATATCCACCAGCTTTGCCTGCCCCAGTGATACTCCATCTTTATGACAAGCGGATGGCAGATGCCTATGCTGAGGAACACGACTGCACCTATGATGATTCCGTTATAATTCATATAACTCAAATTAACCGGTGCAAAGATCGGCAGATTAAGTTGGATATTTTAGGCTGAGAAGGGGAGAAATTAGGATTATCCTTGCATCTTCTTTCGGAAACAAGATGGCGTCAGACCTGTTTCTTTCTTGAACAGGCGCGAGAAATAGGACTGATCATCAATACCTACGGCGGCTGCAATGTCTATGATGGGCTGACTTGTATCCGAGAGCAGGCGCTTTGCCCGCTGAATTCGCACAATATCGATCCATGCACCCACGCTCCGGCCCGTGTGCTTCTTCACCAGACGACTAAGATAATTCTCGCTGATTCCAATCTCAGATGCATATGAAGCAATCGTTCCGGGCATCTTTCCCGGATTGAAAACAGATTCCAGAAACTGGCTGACCGATGCCGGGAATGATGCTTCCCTGGCCGGTTTGACACGGGAAAGAAGCAAATCAAGGCCCTTCACCACGAATAACTGATCCCCTTTCTCGAATGAGTTTGCCATCATATTGAAAAGTTCGCTCATAAAGGCGCCCTCATCGAACCAAAAACCTTGATGAAGAGGGGCCGACAGATAACGGAGGGGCCTGGTGTCAGACAGAATAGAGGGGGCAAAACCACCGGTATAGCCTATTGCGTTCTGGTAGAAGCGAATGGCGAAAGGACTCTGCTGGGGAATCAGCAAAATCTGCCCCGGATGGCAGAGAAATGGCATCGAATCGACTTCTATGAGCACTTCCCCCGATGCCACATAGATGAATCCAATAAGAGGAATATGGGCCTCGGGCACTTCTAGAGGCCTGACATAACTCGTGGTGTCCATTCTCCGGATAAAGAATGGAATGGATGAGAAATCCTCTATTGCGTGCAGAGCCATATGTCTGCAAAATTAATCATTTATTGTATTGCTCGTCCGTCCGGTGGAAGAAATAACAACCACGTTTGCAGTTGTGCAACAGCTTTTTTAAAAAAAATAATAATATTTTAAAATAATTATGTATCTTGCACCCGGATTAGGTTAGGAACGCAGTGTTACGCACCCTTAATAATTACTCTCAGCAGCAGTCTTG
>CAMJJO010000055.1 GCA_946406095.1 uncultured Bacteroidales bacterium
GCGGCGAGCGCGATGCCACCAAGGAAGAGGTTTTCGAGAACAAGGAGCAGATCGAAATCTCCAAGTACTATGAGCGCCAGCCTAAGCCGGACCTCGTAGCCATCGCAGAATTCGAGAACGGCGACATTTACTTCCGCACCGCAAAGAGCGAGGAGTAGAAGCCGTGCTTCGGTCGCTTCACATAGAGAATTACGTGCTGATAGACTCTCTGGATATCTCTCTTCCGGAGGGTCTCGGCATTATTACGGGGCAGACGGGTGCCGGAAAGAGCATCCTCCTGGGGGCCCTTTCGCTGCTTATGGGTGCGAAAGGGGATGCCAGCCTGATTTCGGCCGGGGCCCAGAACTGCATAGTGGAGGGGGATTTCACCGCTCCCGAGGATCTGCGCCCCGCTCTGGAAGAGGCCGAAGTGGAGTGGGATGGGGGGAATCTGCTCATCCGCCGCGTGCTGAACGCCAGCGGGCGCAGCAGGTCCTTCATCAACGATTCTCCAGTGAACGTGCAGTTGCTTCAGGATATCGCCGGTTCGCTGGTGGATATCCACTCCCAGCACCAGAGCCTGCAACTCGCCGACAAGCGCTTCCAGATGAGCGTGCTGGATTATTATTCTGGCTGCGCCGATGATGTGGAGAAGTGCCGCCGCCTGTGGGCGGACATCCATAGTAAAACGAAGGATCTTGCGGGCATACGCGAGCGCCTCTCCCGCCTTCAGGCCGACCGCGAATATAACGAGGCCCGTTTCAAGCAGTTGGATGATGCCAAACTGCGGGACGGTGAGCTGGAGGAACTCGAGGCCGAGCAGAATCAACTCGCCAACGCCGAATCCATAAAAGAGAACTTCGCGGCAGTGTCCGCGCTGCTTGCCCCGGAAGAGGGGATGAGCGTGGAGTCCGCCATCAAAGAGGCCGAGCGTCTGCTGGGGAAACTCACCAACCTCGTGCCCGGCACCGATGAACTGGCGGAACGTCTCCACTCTTCCCGTATAGAAATTGCCGATATCGCCCAGAGCATAAGCGATCTGGATTCCCGTGTAAACCTGTCGCAGGAGCGTCTGGTGCAGGTGGAAGAGCGTATGGGCCTTCTATATGACCTGATGCAGAAGCATGGGTGCTCCACCGTTGCGGAATTGATTGCCGAGCGGGAGAAGTATTCCGAGGCTCTGTTCGATTCCAGCTCCCTGGAAGAAAAGCAGGCGGCGCTCGAAAAGCAGCTTTCAGAAGCCCGCAAGGCCCATCTGGCTATCTGCGATAAGATTCATAAGGCCCGTGCTAAAGCCGCTCCGGGGCTTGCCGCCGGCATTCAGGAGTCCCTCCGTTTCCTGGAACTGGACAGGGCGGTATTTGCCGTAGATCTTTCAAATGCCGAACCATCGGCCACGGGTTCGGATGCCATCACTTTCAAGTTCTCCGCGACCGGTTCCGCACCGGCCGATGTGGCCAAATGCGCGTCGGGTGGTGAAATATCCCGCATTATGCTGAGCCTCAAGGCATTGATGGCCCGCTACACCGGTATGCCCACAATGATCTTCGATGAGATCGACACTGGCGTTTCCGGCAGCGCTGCCGACAAGATGGGCCAGATGATATGCCGGATGGGGGAGAATATGCAGGTGCTTGCAATCACACATCTGCCGCAGGTCGCGGCAAAGGGATCCGCCCACTATGTTGTGGAAAAGAGCGCTTCCGGAAACGAAGCCACCTCCACCATGCGCCGCCTTTCCGACGAAGAGCGCATAAACGAAATCGCCCGCCTGCTGAGCGGCGAGCGAATCACTCCAGAAGCTGTTGCAAACGCCAGGGCGCTGCTTCAATAATCTACTGTAGAACTATCTTGTATTCAGGCGTATACACAACGCGGCGGACTGCCGTGTTCACAAAGCCCTGGGCACCTTCTTCGCGGACGAATCGGAAGTCGGTCTGGAGCCCGCGTTCGCTGTAGTCCTGCAGGACCTTGGGCCACTGGCGGCCATAGGTGCGGACTATATCGACAAAGAAATGAAGGGTGTCGTAGCCGTGGAAGGCAAACTGGTTGGGCTCAGCATTGTAGAGCGCCCTGTATGCCATTATGAAGTTGCTGACGTTCTTGTTCTCGAAGTCGGCGAAATAAGCCGCACTGATGTGGGTGTTCACGCTATGCAGATACTCGGTCTCGATCATATTGAAGGAGCGGATGCGTGAGGGCGCGTAAAGAGCCACGTCGTGCTTCTTGAACATCATCAGGTTCACATTGCGCACGGCATCGTTCACAAACGATTCATCATCTGCAGCCACAATATAGCGGGTGGTGCCGTTGGCACTGCAATGCCATTCGAACGCCTTCTGGATCTGCAACCCTTCCAGAATACCATAACTGATAGTATGATATCTGACGCCGGAGCCCTTCAAGGCTTCGATAATGCAGTTGGAACCCTCGGAAAGGGGAGCCCCTTTTGAAGTGATAAGTACCAGACTGTCTCCCGGCTGCATATCCTCGATTGCCCAATGGACTATGTCTTCATTCTGAGTCGAGGTGGGAGTCGGAGCCTGGATTGAAGGGAAGTCCCTGGTGAGAGCGAGCGACTGCGGATCCAGGGGCGAAATGATGAGTTTCTCTTCCGGGCATTTGCCGAGAACTACCTGCATATCCTTCGAAGTGATGGGCCCGATTATTACATCGTGGCCGGCAAGGCTTGCAGGGCTGATGAACGCACTGTCCCTCACATCTATGGCATCGATATCGATTGACAGGCCGGAGTTGCCAAGATCGCGTGCCGCAAGCAGGAGCCCTGAATAGAAATCCACCGTGTTATCCGACAGCCGGCTGCTTGTAAACGGCAGAACCACAGCTACTTTGATCCTCTCCGGAATATCCAGTACGAACGCGGAAGAGCTATCCGTTCCAGCAATGCCGGACTCTGGAGCATTACCTTCGGTTTCCTCGGCGTCACCTCGGGAATTGAAGCTTGCTTCATTCCTCTCGGTTCCTTCTCGGGTTTCCCGTACAGGGTCGCTTTGCGACGCGGAAGAAGGGGTGTCCCCTTCCGGCGCTGTTTTACCCTTCCCGGGGAACAGCCACCGGTCAAGCGCCGAAGAACCGGTACTTGCCTGCGCCTCCTCCTTCTTGACCTCCTTCTTCGGCTCCTCCGGAACAGTCTCCTTCGGATAAGGCACAATCACAACCGGCTTCGCAGCGGACGTGGATGCCGTTTCCGGAGCATTTTCCCGTACAGGGTCGTTCTGCGACGCGGAGGGAACGGAATCCACGTCCGCAGGCGCCGAGGGCTTGGTAGGGATGAAAATCACCTGACCCACCTTCAGCCCGGCGTTCTCCAGATCCAGATTCTTGTTGGAATCATAGATATCCTTCAGGCTCACATTATAGGCCTTGCTGATGGAATATAAGGTCTGGCGCTCAGTGACGACGTGAGCGTAATAACTCTTTCCGTTGACCCTCACCTTGTCCTGGGATATCTTTACCTCAGGGGCCTGATAGGCCTGAGCCGCTGCCGGAACGGCGAGCAGCACGGCGAGGAATATGGTTGCAATCAGTCTTTTGCTCATAACTCTGCTGCAAATGTAAGCAATTCTTCCGAAAAGCGTTTCCACGAAAGCCTCTCGCTTTCCCGGCGTATGCTCTCGATGCAATTGCGCCGTATGGAGTCGTCTCCGAAGAATTCGGTTATCTTGCCGGCGACTGCCGCCGGACTGGGTTCCTCGGCAACAAGTCCCGTGCCCGTATCGCCGATCGTCTCTTTGAGCCCTCCAACGGCAGTCACTATCATCGGCACTTCGAAATGATAGGATGCCGAGCTGACCCCGCTCTGGGTGGCGCTCCGGTAGGGGAGAACCGTCACGTCGGCGGCGGAGAAATATAGCTTTACCTCGGAATCATCTACATAATGGCGGAAGATCCGGATGCGGTCTTTGGCGGGAGAGGCGTCTATCATTTCCTGATACTTGTCGAAAGGCCCGTAGCACTCTCCGGCGATAATCAGCTGATAGTCTTCCGGCAGGGTGCTGAATGCCTCCAGAAGTATGTCCAGGCCCTTGTACTCCCGGATCAGACCGAAGAAAAGCAGATTCTTCATCCCCGGCCGCAGGCCCAGTGTGCGCTCTGCTTCCTCGCGGGGCAGTTTCTCCCCGAAATGGGAATAAAGAGGATGGAAGATGACCTTGGAGGGAAGGTCCGGAGCCCAGCGCTGAAGGTCTTCCGCCACGGCATCGCACAGGGTGACGCATCCGTCCAGCCCGCCCAGGAAATACTTGGTGAAGGGCTTGTCGATGATATGCCTCTCGTGGGGGATGACGTTATCTGCGATGGCCACCACCTTGCACCCGCTGCGCCTGACTTTGCGGGCGACGAACCCCAGAGACGGCGCGAAATAGGGCATTACGTAACGCATCAGCAGGAGATCCGGCCCCCAGGCCTTGATCTTGCGGGCTGCGCCGGGCCAGTTGAGCGGATTAGCCGTATCCAGCACGGCCTCCGAGGGAATGGGGAAAGAATTATCCCCGGCGGACACGTACTGAGTCTTGCCGGGGAAGAGGAATCCCGGGTATTGCCGGGAATAGTTGAATGCCTTCACATCCGCCGTTTTTCCCAGCTCAAGATAGAGGTTTCCATTGAACTGGGCGATGCCTCCCCTGAAGGGGTGGAATGCGGACAGGATGGCGGTTTTCAAATTACTTGGTCTCTTTGGCCTTGGTCTTCACGTAGGCTGCGTTGAGGCCTTCGAGGATGGCATCGGTGATGTCGAGCTCGGAATCGGCAGCAGCCACGGGTGCAGGAAGGACTCCGCCCTGGGTGCTGAGGATCATGGCATACTGCTTTTCGGCATTGAATTCATCGAGGAAGGTCTTGATTGCATCCCCAATCTGGTTGAGCATAACCTGCTGCTCCTCAGCCATTTCCTGCTGCTTCTGGGCGGCATACTGCTGGAAGCTGTTCTGCTGCTGCTGGAGTTTCTGGCCCTGGACTTCCGCCACGCTGCGGGTGAGGAGGCCCTTGTCGATCTTATCCTGGAATGCCTTGACATCCTTCTCGAGTTTGGTGCCGCGGCGGTTGATTTCCTGCTGGATGCTGTTGACCTTGGTTTCTACCGCAGAGCGGAGGTCATTGGCCATATCGTACTCTTCGAGCACGCGGTCCAGGTTGAAATAAACTATGGCGCCTGCTGCGGGGCCTTCTTTTGCTGCTTCTCCGTCTGCTGCGGATTCAGCGGTTTTTGCATTCTTGCAAGAGACAGCGGCCAGCACGAAGAGGGCGGCGCTGAGGATGAGAGCGATTCTTTTCATATTTGGTTGTTTAATTGTTTTCTGTTGTAATAGCTTACAAAGATAGCGAAATAATTCTAAATCCGTGCCAAGTACTCCTTAATAGTGCGTTCAAGCCCCAAATAAATGGCATCGGAAATGATGGCGTGGCCTATCGAAACCTCGTCCGTCCAGGGGATGGTGCGGATGAAATATGCCAGATTGTCCAGGTTGAGGTCGTGCCCTGCGTTCAGGCCCAGCCCTGCCTCCCGGGCGGCTTCGGCGGTGCGCAGATAGGGTGCTATCGCGGCCTCCGGACCGGCGGCGTACTGCGCTGCATAGGCCTCCGTGTAGAGCTCGACCCTGTCGGCCCCGCAGGCCTTGGCGGCAACTGCCATCTCCGGCACCGGGTCGATGAAGATCGATACCCTGATGCCTTTCTGGTGAAACAGGGAGCAGAGGCCGGAAAGGAGTTCTTTGTTGGCCACGGTGTCCCAGCCGGCATTGGAGGTGATGGCGTCGTGGGCATCCGGCACCAGCGTGACCTGGTCCGGCACCACTTCCATGACAAGATCCTGGAACGACCGGACCGTGGGATTCCCTTCGATGTTGAATTCTGTCTTGAGCAGGGGACGGATGGCGCGCACGTCGCTGTAGCGGATGTGGCGTTCGTCCGGCCTGGGGTGAACCGTGATGCCCTGGGCGCCGAATTCTTCGCATTTCAAAGCGGCCAGCGTGACATCGGGAACGTTGCCACCTCTGGCATTACGCAGGGTGGCTATCTTATTAATATTTACGCTTAGTTTCGTCATAGTGATACAAAAGTAGCAAAAACCACCGAAAATCGTAAAATAATGTTAAATTTGTAGGCTTAATATGAAAATCGGATATTTCATAAAGAAACAGGCGCTGAAGGGGGAAGCCCGCATCGAGACCTTGCTCTCGGAGCTTTCTGCCGGCGGTGCCTCCATTTATGAAATCCTCACCCGCGAATGCGTGCAGCCGAATACCGATATGGTGCTGAGTTTCGGAGGGGACGGAACCTTCCTGAGCGCCGCCCACCGCGTGTCCGAGGCCGGCATCCCCATACTGGGAGTGAACTTCGGGCGGATGGGTTTCCTCGCCGCCAATTTTGCAGAAGTGACGGCCGAAGCGATCCTTTCCGGGCGCTGGAGCGTGGAGGAACTGGACATGCTCCAGGTATCCTGCTACGGAGTGGACATCCCGGACTACTGGCCTTACGCCGTGAACGAGCTGAGCCTTCACCGCAGCACCGCCGAAATGCTCGGCGTGGATGTGGAGATAGACGGCAGCCCTCTTCCCACTTATTGGGGGGACGGCCTGCTGGTGGCCACCGGTGCCGGGTCTACCGCATACAACCTGAGTGCGGGAGGCCCCATCTGCCTTCCGTCCGCTCCAGTGCGTATGATAACACCCGTGGCCCCGCACAACCTCAATCTCCGGCCCCTCGTGGTGCCCGGGAATGCAGAGATAATGCTCCGCGGCAGGTCCCGCAGCGGCAAGATGATACTCAGTCAGGACAATCGCAGCTACATCATCCCCAGCGCGGCCCTGGTGCGTGTCGGCACTGCGCCATTCCCCCTCAGGCGGGTAAGCCTGGGCAAGTCTAACTTCATCGACGCCCTCAAGAGCCGTTTTTTCTGGGGGCAGGACGTGAGAAATACAGTCGAATAGAATGCAACTTCCAGATAGATTACCTGAACATATTTCCATCATCATGGATGGCAACGGCCGATGGGCGAAGGAACGCGGAAAGGAGCGGGCCTTCGGGCACGCCGAGGGAATAGAAAGCGTGCGTGTCATCACCGAAGCCTGCGCGGAATGGGGGATTCCTTATCTCTCCCTTTTCGCATTCTCCGAAGAGAACTGGGGGCGCCCCCAGGAGGAGGTGGATGCACTTATGAAGCTGATGTTCAAGGCGGTGGCCGCAGAATACGAGACCATGATGAAGAATAACGTGCGCTTCGTGGTGCTTGGCAACCGCGCCCGCCTCTCTCCTACGCTCAACGAGGCGGTTTCGCACCTGGAAGAGGCCACGTCCCACAATACCGGGCTGACGATGATAGTGTTCGTGAGCTACAGCGGAAAGTGGGATATCCAGCAGGCTGCAGACCGCATGGCCGCCGAGGGAGGAAGCAGCATCGAGCCTTATCTGGTGACAGCCGGCTTCCCGGATCCGGATCTCATCATCCGCACCTCCGGCGAGAAGCGAATCAGCAACTACCTGCTTTGGCAGGCCGCATAC
Source organism: uncultured Bacteroidales bacterium (assembly GCA_946406095.1). Lineage (GTDB taxonomy): Bacteria > Bacteroidota > Bacteroidia > Bacteroidales > UBA932 > Cryptobacteroides. Next base: position 7,498 of record CAMJJO010000055.1, read on the forward strand.
AGCGAATTTGTGTTCACCGACACACTTTGGCCTGATTTTAGAAAGGATAGCCTCCTGGCCGCCCTCGAAGAGTTTGCATCGCGGGACAGGCGTTATGGAAAAGTCAAATAAGGAATGAAGTTCAGAAGGATAATTGCTCTGTCGGCGCTTCTGCTCAGTGCAGCCGTTTCGTTCGCCCAGGAAGGGGGAGTGGAGGTGGATTATTCCCGTCCCGCCAAATACAAGGTGGGCGGCGTCAGTGTCCAGGGCAACAATTATTTCAGCGAGAATCAGATTATTTCGCTTACCGGTCTCCAGAAGGGGATGGATATCACCGTGCCCAGCGATGAACTGTCCGGAATCGTCCGGCGTCTGTGGCTGCAGCGCTATTTCGAGGATGTGTCGATGGAGATCGACCATCTCAGCGCAGACCGGGATTCCGCGTTCCTGGTCATCAAGATCGTCGAGCGCCCCAGGGTTTCGAAATGGTCTTTCACCGGCGTAAAGTCCGGCGAGAAGAAAGACCTGCAGGAGAGGCTGAACCTGCGCCGCGGCGGCGAGTTCTCGGACTATGTAGAGAAGACATCCTCCGACATCATCAAGAAGTATTATGCCGAGAAGGGTTTCCTGAACTGCAAGGTGAAAGCCGAAGTGCAGAAGGACACCATCATCAAGAAAGCCATACGCGTCAATTTCGACGTCGAGAGGGGAGAGAAGGTCAAGGTGCAGGAGATACATTTCATAGGCAACGAACATGTGAAGGAATATAAACTTGCGCGCAGCATGAAAAAGACCAAGTCCCGCAAGTTCTACAATTTCTTCCATACAAAGAAGTTCGATCCGAAAGAGTATCCCAACGACAAGAAGTCCCTCATCAGCGCTTTCAATGAAGCGGGATACAGGGATGCCAGAATTGTCAAGGATTCCATCTACACCATCGAGCCGGGCCGCCTCGGCATCGACATCACCGTAGAGGAAGGGGACAAGTACTACTTCCGGGATATCACCTGGACGGGCAATTCCGTCTATCATTCAGACCAGCTGAACCAGGTGCTTTCGATCAAACCCGGGGACGTTTACGACATCGTGACGATGGAAAAGCGCCTTTTCGGCGGCGGCAAGCAGACCGATTACGACATCTCCAAGCTATATAGGGACAACGGCTACCTGTTCTTCTCCGTCACCCCTGTGGAAACCAATATCCAGAACGACTCCGTCGATGTGGAAATGCGCATCTCCGAGGGCAAGCAGGCCACTTTGAACAATATCATCATCAACGGTAACGACCTGACCAGCGAGAAGATAGTCCGCCGTCAGGTGTTCACCCGTCCGGGGGACCTGTTCAGCCAGAGTGACTTCGAGCGCTCCATCCGTGAAATCGCTTCCCTCGGCCAGTTCGATCCGGAATCCATCATGAGTTCTTCCGGGTACTCCATGATTCCCAACCAGAACAACAATACGGTGGATCTGGTATACAATGTCACGGAGAAGCCGTCCAGCCAGCTGGAGCTTTCCGGAGGTTGGGGAGGCCGCACCTTCGTGGCCACCGCCGGCGTATCTTTCAACAACTTCTCCACTCACCGCATGTTCGACAAGGGGGCATGGAGGCCGGTTCCTCTGGGAGATGCCCAGAACCTTTCGTTCCGCTTCCAGACCAACGGCACCTACTACACCGCCCTGTCGGCCAGTTTCGTGGAGCCCTGGCTCTTCGGAAAGAAACCAACTTCCCTGAGCCTTTCGACCTACTATACCCGCCAGACGAACTCCTCTTATCTGTATCTCAGCCACGACAGGATGCTGGAGATTTATGGCTTCTCGGCATCGCTGGGTAACCGCCTTAAGTGGCCGGACAACTACTTCGTGCTCTACAATGGCCTCAGCTGGCAGACATACAAGCTCACCAACTGGTATTCCGGGTATTTCTTCTTCGACGACGGCCTGTCGCACAACCTGAGCTACACCCTGAGCCTGAACAGGAATTCCACCGACCAGCAGATATATCCCCGTATGGGGTCCGACTTCTCGTTCAGCGTGCAGCTGACGCCTCCATATTCGCTGTTCCGCAAGCATACTTTCGATGCCAAAGGCAACAAGGTGCCGGTGGAAAGTTGGAAGGATGTCGACTATAACACCTGGGATTCAGACCATCGTTTCCGCTGGATCGAGTACAACAAGTGGAAGTTCTCGGCAGCCAGCTACACCAAACTCATTGGAGACCTGGTGCTGATGACGCGCGCCCAGTTCGGTTATCTGGGCTACTACAACAGGAAGTGGGGCTATTCCCCGTTCGAAGGCTTCCTCGTCGGTGGTGACGGAATGTCCGGCTACAGCACCTACGGCTCGGATATCATCCCTCTGCGCGGCTACGAAAACTACTCCCTCACGCCGTACACCGAAACCAACTACAACGCAAACCGTTCCGCTTATGCGGGCAACGTATACGACAAATTCACCGTGGAACTCCGTTATCCGGTTATCCTTCAGCCTTCCAGCACCATCTTCGCGCTGGTCTTCCTGGAGGGAGGAAACTGCTGGTCGGACATCAAGAATTTCAATCCTTTCCAGATCAAACGCAGCGCCGGAGTGGGTGCGCGCATCTTCTTACCGATGGTGGGCTTGCTCGGCATCGACTGGGGATACGGATTCGACACCGATATCAGCGGCAAGAAAGGCGGAAGCCAGTTCCACTTCATTATTGGACAACAATTTTAATTTAGTTTAGATATGAAAAAGATTCTTTTGATTGCAGCGGTATCGCTCATCGGTTTTGCAGCTTCGGCCCAGAAGTTCGCCCACGTGAATTTCCAGGAACTCGTGCAGCTTATGCCCGAATCCGACAACGCCCGCGCCGTCATTCAGGAGTCGCAGAAGAACGCCCAGGAATCCTATCAGGAGATGATGAACGAATTCCAGGACAAGTATGCAAAGTATCAGCAGAACGTTAATACTTACACTCCCGCAACCCGTAAGAGCAAAGAAGATGAGCTCACCCAGATCCAGCAGCGCATCCAGGAATTCAGCCAGAACGTAGAGCAGGAACTCCAGGAGCAGCAGCAGAAGCTGATGGAACCCATCTACAAGAAGGCCCAGGAGAAGATGCAGGAGATTGCAAAGGCCGGCGGATACATCTTCGTGTTCGACCGCAGCGCTCTCCTCTACATCGACGAGACCCAGAGCACCGACATCACTCCAGAATGCCGCAAGGCCCTCGGAATCCCCGAAGACAGAACTCTTGAAAGCCTCCAGGCCGAACTGGCCACCCAGGCAGCTGCGAATGCCCAGTAGAGTATCGCAAACGTATTAAAACTGTAACCAACAATAAATAATGCAACACAAGGTAATTGATGCCAAAGATGTTGTGATAAGATTTGCAGGAGATTCCGGTGACGGCATGCAGCTCACCGGGTCTCTTTTTGCAG
>CAMJJO010000056.1 GCA_946406095.1 uncultured Bacteroidales bacterium
TCATCAACTTCCACGGCACCGACTACGACAAGTACACGGTGAACGTGTATAAGGATGAGTGATCGGTACCCGTCTGTGCCCGCCTCCTGCGTGTGTCTTTGGGATATATGCAAATAATCACTACTTTTGTATTACGAAAAAAGTCGTAACGAAAAAAATCGTAATATGGAGAATCCGTTCAAGTTCGGAACAATCGTAGAAGCAGAGTACTTCACTTGCCGACGGGATTTTGGATTATACGGATTGTCATCCCTATTATTCCCAGCAACTGGCGGCCCACGTGTGGCAGACAGGCATTCTTCAGCCCGACACGCAAGACTTCATCCAGGCAGCCACAGACCAAATCGTTATGTCTCATGCCCTGGATTATGAGCGGCTGTGGATGGGGTTCAAGCGCACAAATCGGTGGATTTTGCAAAGATTGGCATCCGGAAAGCCTCTGCAATCAGGGGAGTATAGGACAAGCACGATATATAGTGCCTTGAAACGTCTCCAGAAGGATGGCTATGTGATTTATTCTGACCGCTATGAGTTGGAAGACCCTTTCTTCCTTCAGTGGATACTCTCGCAAAACCAATAGAAGCGGCTCGAAAGCCGCTCCCGGAGCCAAGGCTCCTTTGATCAACTTGTGCTGATTGTGAGATGTAAGTTGTTTTGCAAGTGCGTAGTCTGGCGGCATATATACATTACATCCTCGCTCTGATTCCCTGGTGGCACTGGGCGGTGATGGGCGTCGTGGCGGTGGCGTCTTTCGTGCTGGCGCGGCGTCGGAGAACGGTGTATGGTGCTGTGATGCTGGGGATTACGGTGTTCTGCGGGCTGTTCCTACTGGAGACGACGGTGGTGCTGCGCTGCTGCGATCTGCTGCCTTATTTCCCGGGGCACGACTTCCGGGTGGCGCTGGTGGACCTCCTGAACGGCAGCAAGGCGCGGCGGACCGAACTCTTCTCGAATTTCGCGGTGTTCGTGCCGTTCGGCTTCTGCCTGGCGGAGTCGCTTGCCACGGCGAAACGGCGGCGCGGTTTCTGGCACCGGACCGGCTGGGCGACCTTGGGCGGTTTTGCGCTCTCGCTGTGCGTCGAGTGCCTGCAGTGGGTGCTGGGCGTGGGCTTCTTCGAACTGACGGACTTGGTGCTGAATACCCTGGGCGCCTTTGCCGGCGCGGCCCTGGCAGGGGTGGGGAGGATGTGCCGGGTCTCCGAACAGCGTTTATCTAAGTAACCATTTCCAAAGAGGCACTATTTCTATTTCCTTCCCGTTGGCTGTCTTCAGGATGCGTTCTTCGTCGTAGGTAACAATGACCATCTTGTTTAATGGGTGGACTTTATCCAGGGCCATCAGGGCATCGATTTCCCGACTGAAAGTGGTGAGGTCTTTGCTGGTGGAATAGCAGGCCTGTATTCCGGCTTTCTCGTCAGGAAGGTAGAAATCCACCTCGACATGACGGTTCCAGAACCACAGTTGTTCTTCGTCGTACCTGGTATGAAGGTCGATGGCGCAAATGTTTTCGAGAAGGGCGGTTTCCGGATCGCTGAGGAAGATGTGGAGGAGCCCGTTGTCAATGAAGTAGTGTTTTTTGATGGTCTCTTTTTCGGTGAACTTGGAGGCGTAGTTGTTCAGCGAGAACAGAAGAAATGCCTCTTTGGCAAAACCCACGTAGTCCATAACGGAGGCAGGAGTGGTGCTGACTCCCGTCGACTTTACGAGGTTGGCGATGCGGTTGTACGCTACGGGGTGCTTGACGGTTTCCGCCAATCGTTTATAGGTTAGCCTGACGGCCATTTCGTTCTTGAGTTTGTGCCGCTGGACAATGTCGCCGAGCAGGATCTTTTCATACAACTGGTTCAACCATTTGCGCTTATTGTTATAGAGCAGGAGTTCGGGAAATCCTCCCCAGTCAAAGTAGTCCTTCATGGCCAGGATGATCTCGTCCCTGTTTTTTCCGTAGCGCCGGTTTTCTTCCGGCTGGATGCCTTTGGCTCCCAGATATTCTTGGAAAGAGTAGGGGAATACTATTTCGTCCAGATACCTGTTGCCCAGGACGGTCGCCATATCTTTACTGAGCATTTTTGCATTGCTGCCCGTAATCAATACGCGGTATTTCCTGTTGGCCAGACGCCTTGCAAAGTGCTCCCAGCCTTCGATGTTCTGGATCTCATCTAGCAGCAAGATGGGCTTATGGGGGAACATGGAAGCGTAGGCCTGCAGGATGTCATCCAGCTCGGGTGATGTGATAACACCATACAGGCGTTCGTCGTCGAAGTTGATGTAGAGCATCTCTTCAAGTGAATGCCCGTCTCTGATTAACTCTAACGCTCGCTGATAAAGCATATACGATTTGCCGGCATGCCGGACGCCAGTCATCACATATCGACCGTTCTCCTCGAATTCAAAGGGCCTGTTGAAAAGTTCGGCCTCTGCTGCAGCGATGTCTTCTTGACCTTCACGGATGATGTTTCGCAGTATTTCCTTGTCCATGTGAATACAGATTATTATCTCCGGCAAATGTAATCTTTTTATTGTAAATATAAAAATTATGATTGTTTTTTATGTTGAAAATATAAATATTTCATTTGTGAATCTGCTAGCTCCGACAAGAAGTCTTTTGCATATTCAACAATAATGAATATATTTGTAATGAGGTGCATTAACCACGGCCCCGTCTGGAACTATGAATGCTTTCAGTGACATTGATGCTCTACTACGCGTCATCTCCCGGGAAAAGGACATACTAAGATTCCTGTTCACAAGCAGGAAGGCGCCGTCGCTCCGCAGGGAGCAGGCGTTGGAGAATTTCTTATCCCAGGACACCCGCAGGCTGGACTATCTTCTTGAGCACGGGGTCATCCGCGAGTCGGACGGCCTGCTGGTGCTGGAGGACACTTATCTGCGTTTTTTCGAGGAGGTGCTGGAGGTGAACGAGGAGATCAACGTCCTCTCCGTCAAGCAACATATCGACGCCCTGAACGAGAACATCGAACTCTGGCTCACGGTGGGTACGGACGCACGTAGGCATCGATATATGGGGGAGATTCTGCGGATTCTCCGGAGCATCGCCCTTTCCACGCATCGCAACGTCATCGACCTCAAGCGGGCTATCGACAGCACCTACAAGAACGAGCGAGACTATGCCGTCAAGCGTAAGCGCCTGGAAAACCTGGACCGCAAGCGGGCCGATATCGCCCTGCTGATAAAGGAGGCTGAAAAGCTATTCGATGTTCGCCAGAAGGTGTTTTTCGGCCTGGGGATGGATGCCCACCTGAAGGAGACGGTGGCGGTCGTAAAGGATTCTCTTACAGAATCTTATCATGGTCTTCTGGAGCTGGACCGCCAGATTATCGTGTACCTCAACAAGATTGAGGCGGAGCAGCGGCTTGCGGAGAAGATCCGCCGCATCAAGTACCTCAAGGACCAGCTGGTGTGGGAACAGTCGACGGATGTAATCTGGGCTCTGCAGTCTCATCGGCCGGCCTTTTTGGAGAAACGCCCTTGGTATAACTGCCTGCCTTCGCTGGAGTCTCTCACCAATTCGCCCGACGGTATTGCGGCCCTGAAGGAGGCACATGCCGCCTTGAAGAACCCTACCGCCAAGCGGCGGACCAATCCGGAGCCGCTCTCTCCGGAGGAACTCTCCCGGGGCTTCGTGGTCAAGGACACCCTGAATACTTTTGAGGTGCGAAGCGCCTTCCTGGGCGGCTCGCAGGACCTGATGACCTTCCTCGCCGGCTACACCTTCTCTGAACCCTTATCCGAAGAGGACCGTCTCACTCTTTTCTGCCGGCTTGCGGTGGAATTCGACGAAGATTTCCGTATTACGGACGAGTATGCGGAATCGGGCGGTTTTGCCTACCCCTTAATTTTCGCAAGATGATCAAGACCAAAGAGATATTCGAACTCCTCTCGCGGGGAGGGTTTATCAGCCAGGACAGCACCCGGGTCGATGTCCGCAGGCTTTATGACTACATTGAAGAGAATTTCGACGAGTATAAGGCTTATTATCAGGGAATTGGTTTTGTGCTGGAGCAAGGGAACGGCTATTTCCATTTCTCCCGCGAAGAGTCCCGCACGGAGCTCACCCGCCGCCTCACTGCCCTGGGCGTGTGGATAGACCGGCTTGATTTTGTGAAGACCTTTCACAGCGGCTTCTCCACGGGCGTACGCTTTACCCCATCAGCTATCACGGAGGCCATATCTGCTGATGTTGAGTTGAAGGAAAAGGCTCGCAAGCTCTATCCCGGGCAGCACAGTGCCAAGGACACGGTGCAGATGCTCCTGGACGATCTGGACAAGGCGGGGTTCATCGAGTTGGAGAATGAGTTCGAACAGGTGTACAAGGTTACATCGGCCTTCCATTTCCTGGAGGGACTGGTGGAAATGTTGACAATCAGCGAGGAGGAGGCAAATGAGACAGCTCAGTAGAATTGTATTTGTGAACAGCGCCAATATCCGTTACGGAGAAGTGCGTCTGGACGGGAATGTACATCTGATTGGTACACAGGGTGTTGGAAAGAGTACCGTACTCCGCGCCATCCTGTTCTTCTATACGGGGGACAAGATGCACCTCGGTATCAGCCGGGAGAAGAAGTCGTTTGACGATTTTTACCTTCCGGGCGCCAATTCCTACATTGCCTATGAGGTGGAGACTGAATTCGGGGCTTTCACGGTGCTGGTGTTCCGCTCACACGCGCATAGCGTCTTTCGCTTTATCGGTGCGCCGTTCCGGAGAGAATGGCTTGTTGATAATGCTGGTGAGGTGACGGCAGATTCGTCCGTCATACGGCGTCGTCTGGACGGCGCTCCCATGACCCGGATCGTGGACGAGTATCAGGAGTATCGGGACATCATTTATGGGAACAAGCGCGCCACCGGCAAGGAATTCGCCCGTTACTGCATCATGGAAACGGCTAAGTATCAGAATATTCCGCGCTCGCTCCAGAATGTGTTTCTGGGCGCCAAGGTGGATGCCGATTTCATCAAGGACATCATCATCCGCTCCCTCGGCGACGAGGAGCCGGGCATCGACCTGGTGTATTTCCGCGGCCAGCTTGCCGGGTTCGAGCGGGAGTACAACGACATTTCCCAGTGGTTCCAGAAGAACAAGCAGGGCGAGGTAACGGTGCGACGCCAGGGGGAGAAGGTGGTGGAGCTGTACCGCAAGCTCCTCTATCTGGACGATGAATTGAGCGGATGCTTGCTTGAGCTCCGATACGCCCGCCGCGATGCGCAGCAACGCATTCCGCTGCTGGAAAAGCAGGTGGAGGAGACGGAAATCCTGCAGCAAAAGTGCAAGGAGAAGCTGGCCGAATTGCAGGACAAATATACCCGCGAACTCTCTACGTTGGAGCAGGAGCTTGGAGCTCTGAATGACAAATTGGACCGGATTCCGAAGCTTCGGAAGAAATACGAAGGGCTTGGTATCCAGGCTCTTATCGAAGAGGATGGGCGGGAGCCGGCACTGCAGGCCTCGCTCGAATCGGTCCAGGCGCTCCGTTCCCGGCTCACCCGGGAATATGCCGACATCACGACTAAATATAAGGACCGCGGACGGGAACTGCGGCTTGGCTTCGATGCCTGGCGCGCGGCCCGTCAGGGGCGGAAGGTGGAGATTGGCGCTGCGCTGAATGCGCAGATCCAGAAGCTTTCTGAAGCGCTGCAGGCGGGGCTGTCCGGCATTGAGGAGGCCTTCCGGGAGCGTGTGTCGGCCCAGGATAGTCTCATCTTGGACCTGAAAGAGCGGATAGCGGTAGAGGATAAGCAGTTGGCGCTGTCAGCGCACATTTCTCCTTATGCTGAGGAGATGAAGGCCTCCCGGGCAGAGCAGATGCGGCTGGAGGGCGAAAAGAGTCGGCTGGAGGCATCCGCCAAGGCGCAGGAGGCTCGTATAGAGTCGCTTATGCAGGAAGGACAGTACCAACATAATACGCAGGCGCGTGAGTGGGATGACAAACTCTCTGCCGTGTACGCAGAGATGAAGGCGTTGAACGGGAAGATAGCGGGAATTGACCAACTGCTAGCCTCCATGGACGGTTCCCTCATCCAGTGGCTTTCCCGGCACCGGCCCGGCTGGGAAGAGACTATCGGCAAGGTGGCCGATGAGCGTACGGTGCTCTATGCTAAGGACTTGTGTCCTTCTGAAGCGAAAGGAGATTCCCTGTTTGGGGTTCATTTGGACCTGAGTTCCCTGAGGATGCAAGTGCGCACGCCGGAGCAGCTGATAAAGGAAAGGCGGCAGTTAGAAAAGGAGCTGGCGGGGCTGAAGGATCGGCAGGAGGGGCTTCTGGCGGAGAAGGAATCTACGCTGGTGGCCCTTCGGAAGAAGTACAATGCCCGGATCAAGCCGCTGCGGGATGAACTTTCCGGCCTTCAGGCGGCCGCCCTGATGCTTCCGGCCAAGCTGGAGGACGCCGGCAAGCGGCTTGCGCTGCTGGAGGAGAATACCCGCAAGGCGCGGGAGGACGCGATGGGCAGGTGCAAGGATGCCCTTCAGGCGCTGACCGCCGAAAAGGTGCTGGCGGCCCAGGCTTTGGATGCCCTTTTGAAGGAGAAAGAAATTGAAATCCAAAAGCTTAATGATGCGGATGCCCGCAAGCGCAAATCCCTGCAGAAGCAGCACGACGAGGCGCTTACCCGGGTGGAGGCGGAGATATCGGCCCGGGAGAAAGATCTCGCGGATGCTTTGGCGGCGCTGTCTAAGGAGCAGTCCCGCGAGCTCTCCGGGCAGGGGGTCGATTCTACTGCGCTGGAGCGGTGTGAGAATGAAATCCGGGGCCTGCAGGAGAGGCTGAAGAAGATTGCGGATAACAAGGAAACGCTATTCCGTTACCGCAAAGACAAGGAGGAATACCTGGACAAAAAGGATATCTTCCTCTCGGAGAAAGCCAAGGTGGAAAGCAAAAAGTCTTCGCTTTCCGAGCGTTATAAACTCAGGCGCAGAAAGGAGGACGATGCCCTGGCCCGTGCTTCGGATACCCTTCAGGAGCTTCGGGATGCGCTGAAACAGCTCCGAGAAGGCCTTTCGGAAGCCGAAAATTTTGAGCAGAGCAATGCCCTTCCCATCCTTCCGGAGGGGCGGGAGAAAAGGACCGACAAGACCTGCCGGCAGCTCATCGACACTATCCACCGGGTCCTGAGCGAAAAGCGAAACACGGAACAGAACTTCTATCAGAGTGTCAACACCTTTACCTCCCACTTCAGCCCGGGGAATATCTTCGATTTCAAGACAGACAATCACTCCGACGAGGAGTACCGTGCCTTCGCTTCCTCGCTGGTGGAATTTATGGAATCTGGGAAGATAGAGGAGTTCCGAAGCCGTACCAGCGGGCATTATACGGAGCTTCTGCTGCGCATTTCCCACGAGATGGACGAGGTATCCCGCAATTCTTCCGAGATAGCCGGCATCGTCAAGGACATCAACTTCGATTTCAAGGAAAAGAACTTCATCGGCGCGGTGAAAAGCATCGAGCTCCGCACCATCCCGTCGGCCGATAAAATGGTAACCCTGTTATTGCGGATCAAGGAATTTGCCGATGAGCACGGGTACGACCTGGACCAGGTGAACCTATTCTCCGGGACATCACGGGACGAGTCCCGCAGCGCTGCCGTGGAGCATCTGCTGTCACTGATGAAACTGCTCACGGGTGAGCTGTCGATGCGGCCTCGTCTTACGCTCAGCGATACTTTCCAGCTCCAGTTCCGCATTACGGAAAATGACAACGACACCGGGTGGGTGGAGAAAATTTCATCCGTAGGCTCCGATGGCACGGATGTGCTGGTGAAGGCGATGGTTAACATTATGCTCATCAATGTGTTTAAGGAACGCGTGTCCGGACGCTTCTCGGATTTCCGGATCCATTGCGTGATGGACGAAATCGGCCGTCTGCATCCTCGGAATGTCCGCGGCATCCTGGACTTTGCCGGTGCGCGCAATATCTATCTGGTGAACGGGTCGCCGGTGCCGTACAATGTGGCCGATTATAAGCACACTTATCTGCTATCGAAGGACGGGACGCGTACGGTGATTCAGTCGCTGTTGAGCCGGAAGGAGGCGGCCATGGAATGAGAGCATCTCTGATTCAGGCATTTGCGGCCTTGCGGCAGGGCGAGACCGTTCCTTTCAGCCGTTTTCCTTTGGATTGGACCGAGGAAATGCTGGCCGAAGGTGGGGTTACCAGCATTGTCAGGGGTAGTCGGAAATCGCTGAAAGTGGTTTCCCGGACGGCATTCGATGTTTATCTGCGAAGCAAAGGCCTGCAACCGGAAAAGCTGGAGGAAACGGTATCGGTACTTTCCGGGGCCGAATCCCGCGCGTCTCAGGTGCAGCTTTTGGGAGACTCCAAGGCGGTGACCGTGCGCTCCTGTCCAGGATTCCCGGTGAATGTCATCGGCCCGCTGAATGTGCGGCTTGGCGAGCGGAAGATCCTGCTTTGCCCATGCCCTGGTAGTTTCCTCTATATCAGCGACTTCCTTCAGTTCCGTATTCCATCCGATGCTATTGTGGTGGGCGTGGAGAATATGGAGAACTTCCGCCTCCCGGAGCGGCAGATGGCCGTCTGGGATCAGATTCAGGACCAGTTCGGTGGCGACGGCGTTCCGCCTCTGCTGCTCGTGTCCCGCTACCCTCAGTCACGGGATCTGGTGACCTGGTTGCAGGAGATTCCAAACCAGTACGTCCATTTTGGAGACTTCGACCTGGCTGGTATCCACATTTATTTGACCGCATTCTACCGCTACCTGGGCGCAGCGCGCTCCGCCTTCTTTGTCCCTGACGATATTGAGCAGCGTCTGTCTATGGGCAGTCGCGAGCGCTATCAGGTGCAGTTTGAACGCTTTGGTAAGATGGAGGTGTCCGATGCTCGCGTACAGAGGCTGGTTTCTCTCATTCACAAGTGCCATCGGGGTTATGACCAGGAGGGCTACATCGAGTAATGCCGCTTGCTGCCATGCTTGGATCATTGAGATGGTTATTGATCACGAGTTTCCGGATGTGCCGGAGGAAGTGTTGAAGTGATTCTTTTTTTGAAACATCCTAATATCATGAAACAGAAGTTTTTCCCTTGCGCCCTGGCAGCCGCGGCGCTCCTTCTTTCCGGCTGCGGTATCCTGGGGAAGGCGAGCCCCGAGGAGGAGGCGCGTACGGCCGCTCTGGTGGAGCAGCGCCTGGACGCGCGGAGTTTCCGCGTGGACATCGAGTCGATGTCGCCGATGCGCGGGCCGCGCCGCATGCTGACCACGCCGTATTCGGTGACCGTCCACGAGGGGAAGGTGGATTCGCATCTGCCCTATATGGGCGAGGCGTACAACGTGCCCTACGGCGGCGGTAAGGTACTGACTTTCAAGGACGATATCGAGCAGTATATCGAGGATTACTCGCGTCCGGACCGCCGTATCATCAACTTCACGACGGACAACGACGAGGACTACATCCTGTATCATTTCGAGATCTTCCCGAACGGCAAGGCCACCCTGCGGGTGAGTTCCCACAACCGCCAGGCGATCGACTATATGGGCACGGTGGACGTGGACTTCGACCCGGCGAAGCCGGAAGGGGAATAGCGGATGAATTCGATTATCACCTTAGGAGAATACGTCGGGAAAGGGAAGATATTTGTCATTCCCGATTATCAGCGTGGGTATATCTGGGGCAAGAACCGCAAGGGGGAAACCAACTCGGTCGAGTATCTTCTGGAGGACCTGAAAAGTCATTACGAAAAGAAAATGGACGTGTTTCTGCAGGGAGTTACCGTCAACGAGTCGAACGAGCAGATCGTATTGATCGACGGCCAGCAGCGCACGACTTTCTTGTATTTCTTGTTGAAGAAACTCGGGTTCAAAGGAGAACTGAAGATTCATTATACAATCCGCACCGAATCGAACGATTTCTTGTGTAATGAGGCCGAGTGGATAGACAAAAAGGTGGTTCCGGACGGCAAGGAGCCATTCCAGGATCTCTTTTTTTTCAAGAAAACGCTTTCGATCATTGATGAGCGGATGCCCGCAGACAAGGGTAAGTTCCTGGATTTCCTGCTGAACAGGGTTTCGTTCCTTTACATCAACATCAGGAATGCGAACGATGCCACGCGCGTCTTCAGCAAGATGAACGGAAGCAAGGCCGAGATGCTGCAGGAGGAGATTATCAAGGCCGAGATCCTGCGTCTTGCTTCGCTGGACGAGGGCCAGACGGACGTCGCTCGGGAATGGGAGAACAATATGCTTCGCAGCCGATATGCCCGGGAGTGGGACAAATGGCTGCACTGGTGGAACAGGGATGATGTTCAGGCGGTTTTCGGATGCTCGAATCCGATGGGTTTGCTGGTCTCGACTTATATGCCCGGGAAAGAGGTGCTAACCTTTGAGTCTTTCAAGAAAGAATGCCTGAGCAATGGAAAACCCATCGATGCGAAAAAGGCTTTTGACGGTCTCCGGCGTTTGCAGAAACGGTTCGAGGACGCATTCAATGGGCCGAAAACCCGGAATTGGATCGGAGCCATTCTGAACGTGTCCAAAAATGATGGAAGGGATTCATTCATTCGTTATTACTTCGGCGAGGGAAAATTGGACGAGGAGAGGCTCCGGCAGTATTATTTGGCGGTCTTTCTCGGCCTGACTCACAGGGAAATTGTAGAAAAGGACGGTCAGAAATTCAAAGAGAAATATGATAAAGCCTTGGATTCTATTTCTGCCGATATCTTGTATGATGTTGATAATGATCTTGCTTATCGCACGTTGCTCCGATTGAATGTGGACCAGGATATCAAGCAGAATCGCTTGTTCGATTTCAAGATATGGAAACCCAACGTACGGTCATTGGAGCATATTCAGCCAAAATCCAAGGTATATCACACGGATAACAATGGGAAGTTGATCGATGGAAATGG
>CAMJJO010000057.1 GCA_946406095.1 uncultured Bacteroidales bacterium
AGAGAAACATGAATGCGCGGAAAAGCATGAATGCGAAGGCGAGAAGTGCGAAATCCCCGTTCCTGACGTTGCCGTGAAGCAGGTAGTCGACATCAAGACCGCCGAAGGAAAGACCGTGAAGGCATGGAAGAAGGCTGTCAAGGCTACCGAGGCCGTTCCCGCCTGCCACAAGAAACCCTGCTGCAAAGAAAAAGCAGAGTGCGGTGAGAAGACCGATTGCTGCGGCAAGTGCGAAGGCGAAAAGAAAGAATGCTGCGAGAAGGCAGAATAGTTTTCAAAGTGCTGTTAACGTCCCCAAAACAAGGACGTTAACAGCAAAAAAGCCTTAAAATGCGGTTGACGTCCCGAAAACAGGGACGTCAACCGCATTTAGTATGTCCGAATCCAGACTTATTTGGCATCCATCGCCTGGAACAGATTCTGCTCCGGCAGTTTGGCGCTGTAGCGCTGCCTGCACTGAGCAATAAAGTTATGGACGGTCCGGGAGAATCTCGGACCTTTCCATGCGTGGGTGTTGGAGAGGAAAATCCAACACTCCCCGTCGGGGAAGTAGCCGATGTAGGCGCTGGTGCCTGAAAGAGAGCCTGTGCGTATCCAGCCCTTGATGGGATGCACGCTGTTCCAGCCAAGCCCGTATTTGTGATCCTCGGTGTAGGTGGTCATCTCCCGGACGCTCTTGATACTCAGGATGTCCGGCACGCCTTTACGGCCGTCGATGGATGCAAGGAAGCGGGCGAGTTCAGGCCCCGAGCAGACCCAGGCGCCGGCCCCCTTCAGCATACGGATATCGTTGCCGCCATAGCAGCGCACCACAGAATCCGGGCTGTTGTCGTATTTGGGCACCAGGGGATCGTTATCCTGCATATGGTAGCGGCTCTCGCCGGGAAGACGCTCCTCGTAGCTATTGTATGCCAGATGGAAATCCTCGCATCCGGCGGGCTCCAGCACATTTTTCTGCATCCATTTCTCGTAGTCCTGCCCGGTCTTTCGCTCGATTATCATACTCAGCAGCAGATAGCCGAAATTGGAATATTCATGGCTCTTGCCGGGGGTGTAGCCGAGGCGCTTGCGCACCGCGATGGAGGTGAGCGTCTCCTGGTCGGGAGCTTCCTTCAGGTGGTAGATATTCATCCAGTCCCGGCTGCGGAACATAGGGTCTCCGCGGCGGATGGTGAGGCCGCTCTCGTGGCGCAGGAGCTGCTCTACGGTAATGTCGTAGTAGGCCTTGTCGGTGATGTGATTGCTGTAGAGGGTGTCGTTGAGGATGCCGGAAGGGCCGAACACTTTGTCGGAGAGGCTGAGTCTGCCATCCTCCACCAGCTTCATTATTCCAGCGGCCGTAATCAGCTTGCTGACGGATGCCACCCGCATTATGGTGCCCGGGCGCATCGGCTCTTCCTTTTCCTTGTCCGCCCAGCCGAAGCCCTTGGCATAGAGGAGGGAATCGTTCCGCATGATGCAAAGCTCAAGGCCGCGGATCTGCCAGCGCTGCATAAAAGTCTTCACTTCCTTTTCCATACGCGCAAGCCCCTCTGTATCAGACATTTCGTTGGTGAGTGCGGCATTGATTCCGCGTATGCCCCTGGAGGCCTTGGCTTCGTCCTTGCCGGAGGGAAGGGCGATGATGACTATAATCAGCACTGCCAGCACGGCAAGCGCTCCGTAGACATATTTCTTATTGCGGATTTTCACTGTGTTCGAGTTGACGGATCAGACGAATTATCAGTATGACGGTGCAGGTGAATGCCAGTACGTCGGATGCCGGATAGCTGAGCCACACGCCCTCTATCCCGAAGGCCAGCGGCAGCAGATAGAGTGCTGGCAGCAGGAAGATAAGCTGCCTGCTGAGCGAAAGGAAAACGCTCTTCTTAACCATCCCCAGGCACTGGAAAAGGTTGGTGCTGATGATCTGGAAGCCGATGATGGGGAACATTATGTTCATCAGGCGCATGCCGTGGACAGCCAGCCCCTTGAGTTCGGGGTCGTTGGTGAACATGGCTGCGGCCGGTCCGGGGAGGAATTCAGACACTATGAAGGCAGCCAGGGATACCGCCGTGGCGCATTTCACGCTCAGCCAGTATACCTCTTTCACTCTCTGGCCCTTTCCGGCCCCGTAGTTGTAGCTGGCGATCGGCTGCATCCCCTGATTGATTCCCATTATCACCATGATGAAGAGGAAGGAGATGCGGTTGATGATGCCGTAGGCGCCGATTGCGAGATCCCCGCCGTAATGGCGCAGCTGCTGGTTGATGAACATGGCCACCAGGCAGGCTGCGGTGTTCATCAGGAAAGGCCCCAGGCCTATGCCCATCGACGTGCGCGCTATCTTGGCGCTGAAGCCGAAGATGCGCTTGCCGAAATGGATTACATTCTTCCCGGAAGAGAAGTATATGATGCTATAGACCAGCGACATGGTCTGGCAGAGCACCGTGGCGATCGCCGCGCCCTTCACGCCCAGACCGAGCCCGAAGATGAAGATGGGATCCAGTATGGCGTTGGATATCACCGTGAACAGCGTCAGCCCCATGGCCAGCTTGGGATTGCCAGTGGCGCGTATCATCCCGTTCAGCCCGAAATACAGGTGGGAGATGATGAATCCCGCCAGGATTATTATCATATAGTCCCTGGCGAAGGGATAGATGGCCTCGCTGGCGCCGAAGAAGAACAGCACCGGCTTCAGGAAACAGAGCAGCAGGATGGAGAAGATGGCCCCCAGCACCACGTTGAGAGTCACTACGTTAGGCAGCACCTTGTTTGCCGTCACATAGTTCTTCTGCCCCAGCAGCATGCTCACCAGTGTGGATGCGCCCACGCCTACCAGGGTGCCGATGGCAGTGCCCAGGTTCATTATGGGGAAGGTGACCGCAAGCCCGGAGATGGCCAGCGCGCCCACGTCTTTTATGTGGCCGATGTAGATGCTGTCCACCACATTATACAAAGAACTCGCGGTCATAGCTATTATGCCCGGGACCGCGTATTCTTTGAGCAATGTGCTTATTTTCCTGGTTTCAAGCTCAGTAGGAGCCTTGCCCTGTGTGCCTGCAGCCATTTCTATTTGGGTGCTTCGGTTGTTTCTAATTCAAAGCAGAGAGGGGAATAACTGGGAATCGAGGATCCCGAACCGCTGGCTTTGTAGCCGTAGCTGGAAATGAAGAAACAGATTCCTGCCTCTCCGGGGTGCATCAGGCTCAGCCCGTACGAGAAACCGGTGATGGTCTCGCTGTTGGTATCGCCCATGGTGATCGCAGTGAAATCTTCGCTGTCGCTATACCAGTTTATCTTGGTCTGTTTATATTCTTTGGATGCGGAATACAGGCCCCATACCTTGGCGGTGTCTGCGATTGTGGTATCGAACACTTTCTTGTTCAGCAGACGGCCGGTGTAGTTGATGTAGATGGTGGTATCCGAAGGGAATTTCCTGTCGGCACCCTCGCGGGTCTTGATATAGAAAAAGCCGGGATATGTCTCATCCTCTTTGGCCTCAGGGTAATTGGCCGCAAGGAAACGCTTCAGTGAGTCCCTCTCCCAACGCTCGGAATCGTTGAAGCACTCGATCATCTCGAATTCGTAGATGTAGTCGGTGCCGGAGCCTTTCTCAAGATACTTTTCGGGGGTATCGTAACGGTCTGTCCCGCTAAGCCAGCCCGGAATCACCACGGTCTTGCGCCCGCCCATCCTCATTGTGGAAATCGCCTCTTCGATGCCGGCACTCAGGTTCTCCTGGTTCTCCCCGCGGTATGCCACCAGCGGCCCGTAGTAGTAAGTGTCGTTGTATATGCCGCACTTCTTGCATATCCTGGCGTCGGTGGAAATGTTCAGTTCCCCGTCCAGGGTGTAGCGGGAGTAGTTGATACGCACATACATGGAATCTTCCGGCAATTTGCCCGTGCCGGGAGTTTCGCTGAGTATATATGCCCCGAGCGGGGTGCGGGTGGCTGCCGGATGGTTCTGGGCGATCCAGGCCTCCAGATAGCGTTTGGCATCGTCATTCTTGCCTACAGTCTTTTCCTTCGCACATGAAACCAGTGCGAGGATGGATGCCGCTATGATCAGATATCTGAGTTTCATACTTGTTTTCAGTTCGTCGTTTCGTTTCGCAGAAATCGTGCCGCAATCTCTTCGAGATAAGCGGCGGCTGCATCTTTGGATGGAATATCTTCCGGCCAGAAGATTTTGCCTCCCGCAGCAAGTTCGTGCCCGCCTCCGTGGAAGAAATCCCGGGCCATGTGCTGGGCGGATAGGCCCCTCTTCGAGCGTATGCTCACGCGGAACAGGCCTCCTTCCTCCCGGATGAAGATATTGAGGCGCACGCATTCCATGTTGAGGGGGATATTCACAAGGCCTTCCGTCTCTCCGTCTTCGAGCCCGTATGAGCGCTGCATCTCTTCCGTCATTATCATGTAGGAGATGCCGGAGGGGAGGATGACCAGGTGCTCCGCCACCATGTCGGCAAAGGCGAATATGCGCTGCTCCCTGTCGCTATGGTAGAGTTTGTCTATGATCGCATCCCTGTCCACGCCGGCCTGCAAAAGTTCGGATGCCATCTGCAAAGTGGTGGGAATCACGGAGTTGGCAAAGTTGTTCGTGTCGGTGGTCATCCCTGTCATCAAGGCCTCCAGGGAGCGGTGGGGGATGCTCCCGATGCTGCCGCCCTCAAGCTCTTTCAATATGAAATAGAGGAATTCGCAGGTGGAGGATCTCTCCGGCTCCGAGAATGCCAGGTCGAAGGCGGAAAGGTCCGGGTGGAGGTGATGGTCTATCAGCACCTTGGCTGCGGGGGATGCCGCCAATGAGGAGGCGAGCTGCTCCGTGCGGTGGAGGTCGTTGAGGTCGAGGATGAGGATCAGGTCCGAGCCCGCGATGCGCCCTTCGGCGGCTGCGGGATTCTCGGAAGCGTCCAGCGCGCCAAGCCCTTCTACGATGAAGTCCAAGGTCCTCGGGGCCTTGTCCGGAAGTATCAGGGAAGCATCTTTGCCGAGCCTTTCCCGCAGATAGACGAGCATTGCGGCGCCGCTGCCGAGAGCATCCCCGTCGGGATGAGTGTGCACGACGACGGAAACCTTTGAAGAGGCTTCGAGAATGCGGCTCAAAGATGAAATGTTTTCCATTTTTCGCGAGCAAATTTAGTAAGAATATTGCATTTGAAAAATGAAATTTCTAACTTTGTGCGGATATAGACGAAATTATAGAAAAGAAATATGAAAAAATCAGTCAAGATCATTCTGGAGATTGTCCTGTTCCTTCTCTGCGTCCTGCTTGTCGACCTTATCGTCAAGAGCATCATGAAGCCCGTGAACTTCAATAAGCAGAAGGCTTATCGTGAATCCGTGGCCATCCAGCGCCTCAAGGATATCCGTACCCTGCAGGTTGCTTTCAAGAGCGTGAACGGCAAGTTCACCTCCACCGTAGATTCCCTTGCGGATTTCTACAATAATGGCAAGATGGGCATCGTGATGCAGGTCGGTTCCCTGGACGACTCCCTTGCAGTCGCCCACACCGAAAAGGTCAAGAGGTCTTCCCGTAAGAAGATGACCGGCGAGGACTTCCTCAAGCTCTATGAAGCCGGAGACAAGAACCTCGTGTTCTCCGTCGAAACCAAGATTCCCGTGAAGGACACCCTCTTCAGCCACAGGGATGATTTTGTGGTGGATTCCCTCAAGTATATCCCCTTCTCCGGCGGCCAGCCCGTCCTTATGGAGGCTCTCGTGAAGACCGTTTCCGGCGTTCCCGTTCCTCTGTTCGAGGCCAAGATGCCTTACAAGGCTCTCCTCAAGGGTATGGACAACCAGCTCCGCATCAACCTCGATGCCGAGAAGAAAGACCAGAACCGCTACGAAGGCCTGCAGGTGGGTTCCGTCACCGCACCTAACAATAACGCAGGTAACTGGGAGTAGAGGTGGAAGTCTCCATTCTCACCGCTGCGTGCACCCTGGTGCCGTCGCATTTCTTCAACACGACTTCTGCAAGGGACATCCTTGGAGAAGTCGTTGCTTTGAAGGAGGGCGATGTCGTCAAATGGGCGGATGTGCCCCAGTACGATGCCGTGCTGGTGTATGCTGTTGAGAATGAGCGCATTGAGGCCCTGCCCGAGCTTTTCTATGTGTTGCAGGACCTTCCCCGGTGCCTCGACTACAACAAGATAGTGGCTTCCCACAAGGAGGGCCGTCTCTATCTCGCGATAGCCCAAGGCGGAAGCCTCCTGCTGGCGAATGTGTTCGAAGCTCCGGATTTCACCACCGCCGAGTATTACATCTTTCTCGCGCTCAAGCAGCTCCAGCTCAATCCGGAGGTGTCCACCATCTGCATGCGCAGTCTGGTGGGGCCCGAAGAGGAGATGAGCCTCTACCGTTACTTCAAGTCGGTGGAGCAGATATGAGAATCATCGGCGGATCCCTCAAAGGGAAAACGATAGAATTGCCGCAGCGCTATGCGGCGAGGCCCACCACTGATTTCGCCAGGGAGGGCCTTTTCAATGTCCTGAACAACGAATATGAATTCGAAGACCTGAAGGTTCTGGACCTTTTCGGGGGCACCGGGGCCATCAGTTTCGAATTCGCATCCCGCGGAGCGGCGCGCGTCTATTGCGTGGAGATGGCCCGCGAGAATGCATCCTTCATAAAGCGCGAAGCCGCCCGCCTGGGCCTTCAGAACGTGACAATGGTACGGGACAATGTCTTCGATTTCCTTCCTATCTGCACCGAAAAATTCGACATCATCTTCGCGGATCCGCCCTATGCCCTGGAAGGCCTCGAAACCATCCCGGACAAGGTCCTGGCCCAGGATATCCTCCATCCGGAGTGCTACTTCATCCTCGAGCATGGCGACGAGCACAGCTTCACCACTCACCCTTGCTTCGTGAAGGAGAAGGTCTACGGCCGTGTGCACTTCTCGTTCTTTACAAAATAGCAGCTATGCATACAAAAGAAGAAAAACTGGCGGCGTTCGCAGAGGCGCTGGAGATAATGGAGACGCTGCGGGCGAAGTGCCCGTGGAATGCGGCGCAGACTACCGAAAGCCTGCGGCCTATGACCGTGGAAGAAGTTTACGAGTTGAGCGACGCGGTGCTGCGAGGCGACGACAAGGACCTTCGCAAGGAACTCGGCGACGTGCTCCTCCATATAATATTCTACGCGCGCATCGCAGAGGAAGAGGGGCGCTGGGACATTGCGGACGTGATCCACGGCCTATGCGAGAAGATGCGTTTCCGCCATCCCCACGTGTTCGGAAGCGGCGCCTCCGAGGGTATGACCGAAGAAGAAGTTGCCAAGAACTGGGAACTCATAAAGACCAAGGAAAAAGGTGGCAACCGCACCATCCTGGGCGGTGTTCCCAAGAGTTTCCCTCCGGTGCTGAAAGCTTACGCGATGCAGGACAAGGCCCGCAGCGTGGGTTTCGACTGGGAGGAGCCGCAGCAGGTCTGGGACAAGGTTCTCGAAGAATACGGCGAAGCCCGCGAGGCCGTGGAAGAGTCCGGAACCGCCCATAAGGAGGAAGAATTCGGCGATCTTCTGTTTGCCGTGGTGAATGCCTCTCGTCTTTACGGAGTGGATCCTTCGGTGGCTCTCGATAAGGCCTGTGAGAAGTTCCGCCGCCGTTTTACCTATCTGGAAGAGCAGACAATCGCGCAAGGCCGCGACCTCAAGCAGATGACCCTTGCTGAAATGGATGCAATCTGGGACGAAGGCAAGGCCAAAGGGCTGTAAAGTCAGGAATATTTCTTATCTTTGTAAGTTATTGCAAACGTAAGAAATATAACCAATGAAAGCAATCAAATACGTATCCGCCGACGAAGCCGTCAGCCATATTCCTTCCGGCAGCCACATACATCTGAGCAGCGTTGCGAGCGTGCCTCATGCACTCATCAGCGCCCTCTGCCGCCGTGCCGATGCCGGGGATGTGCGCGACCTTCATTTCCACCACTTCCACACCGAAGGCCCCGCTCCCTACAGCGAGCCCCGCTACGAGGGCATCTTCTTCGACCAGGGCTTCTTCCTGGGCCCCAACGTGCGTGCGAACGTGAATGCCGGTTATGCGGATTATCTCCCCGTGCATCTCGGCGAAAGCCAGAAGCTCTACCGCACAAGGCAGATCCCCCTCGGGGCCGCCCTGGTGCAGGTTTCCCTGCCGGATGAGCAGGGGAGAGTGTCGCTGGGAACATCGGTGGATTGCTCCGTTGCGGCAGTCGAGAGCGCCGATCTTGTGATCGGTGTGGTGAATCCCAACGTGCCTTTTGCGTACGGAGATCTCCTGAGCCTGGACCAGTTCGATTATCTGGTGCAGGACGATGCCCCCCTGGTGACGGCTGCATTCGCGGAACCTACTCCCACCGAGGTGCTGATAGGCAAGAACTGCGCTGCCCTCGTGGAGGATGGCGACTGCATCCAGATGGGCATCGGAGCCCTTCCTAACGCCCTGGCGGCTCAGCTCACCAACCACAAGAACCTCGGCCTGCATACCGAAATGTTTGCCGACGGCCTGCTGCGCCTCATCAAGAAAGGGGTCATCAACGGCTCCTGCAAGGCCATCGACAAGGGCAAGATCGTGGCATCTTTCCTTCTCGGAAGCAACGATGTCTATTCTTTCATCGACCATAATCCCGACGTGCTGATGAGGGATATCAAATACGTGAACGACCCCTTCGTCATCCGCCAGAACCCTCACATGAAGGCCATCAATTCGGCTACCGAGGTGGACTTTACCGGGCAGATCAGCGCCGACAGCATCGGCACCCGCATCTTCTCCGGCACCGGCGGGCAGGTGGAATTCGTGCGCGGCGCATCCATGAGCGAGGGCGGCAAGAGCATCACCGCCTTTGCCTCCCGAACCAACAAGGGCAAGGCCAAGATAGTTCCTATGCTGAATCCGGGTGCAGGAGTGGTTACTCCCCGTGCCGACGCCCACTGGATCGTGACTGAATACGGTGCCGTGGACCTCTACGGAAAGTCGCTGCAGGAGCGTGCCAGGCTGATGATCAGCATTGCTCATCCCGACGACCGCGAGGCCCTCGACCGTGCCGCCTTCGAGCGCTTCGGCCCCCACTGGCTGTCGGTGAAATAAAAAAGAATTATATTTGCAGACTATGGCAGATTATAAAATAATCGAAGTTAAGGACGCAAAGGATGTTCTGCGTTTCGTGCGTTTCCCGGACAATCTCTACAAGGGATGTCCGCAATATGTGCCTGCACTCCACTCGCGCGAGGTCCGCAACCTGACCAAGGACGCGGCTCTCGAATATTGCGTGCACAAGATGTGGATGGTGACGAGAGGGCTCAAGGTGGTCGGGCGCATATGCGCGATGATCAATCCCCGCTACAACGAGCGTTACAACAAGAAATGCGTCCGCTTCGGCTGGTTCGATACAATCAAGGACATCGAGGTCGCAAGGCTTCTTATCGACACCGCCTCCGCGTGGGCGAAAGAGCAGGGGATGGACACCATACACGGCCCTCTGTATTACAACACGCTCGGCAAGCAGGGAATGCTGGTGGAAGGATACGAGAACAACCCTCCCTTCAACTGCATCTACAACTATCCTTACTACAACGATTTCATGGAGCAGCTCGGCTTCGAGAAGGAGTGCGACTGGATCCAGTACAAGATGGTGGCCAACCATGGAGTGCCCGAGAAGGCCCGCCGGGTGGCCAAGATAGTGGAAGAACGTTACAACCTTCATTTCGGGAGCCTGGACAAGCTCAAGAAGGATCCGGAAATGGTGCGCAAGTTCTTCCGTCTCTACAGCGACAGTTTCGCGGAAACCGTCTACAACTTCATCCCCTTCACCGAGAAGGAGATCGAGCAGGAAGCGGAAGATTCCATGCCATACATTTCAGACAAAGCCAGCTGCCTGCTGCTGGACGAGAACGACGAAATCGTGGCTTTCGGCATATCGTTCCCCACTATTTCCAAGGCTCTCCAGAAGGCAAAGGGGCGTTTCTTCCCCTTCGGATGGTTCCATCTGCTGAAGGCGATGCACAATTTCGAAACCACGGACCTGATGATCAACGGTGCCGTGCCCGAATGGCAGAACAAAGGAGTTTCTGCGGTTTATTATAAAGAGATGGCAGACAAGGCGATACGCGTCGGGATGCGATGGGCTATTTCCAACCCCCAGATCGAGAGCAACAGTGCAGTGAATATCTGGAACAGCTACGAGCACGAACCGTTCATGCGCCGCCGCTGCTACATCAAGAAGATAGGAGAATAATTATTTATGGCAGACAGCAAATTACTGGAAAAGGTATTGTCTCTTCAAGACAAGTTCGCTTCACTGCAGGAGCAGCTTGCCAGTCCCGACGTGATGTCGGATATGAAGAAATTCGTCCAGCTCAACAAGGATTACAAGGAACTCGAACCCATTATCAAGGCCGGGCTCGACTATAAGAAAAAGCTGGAGAACCTCGCCTCGGCCAAGGACGTTTTCATGAACGAGAGCGATCCGGACCTCAAGGAGATGGCGCGCGAGGAAATCAATGAGATCGAGAGCCAGATACCCGATATCGAGCAGAATATCAAGTTGCTTCTCATCCCGGCAGACCCGGACGACGGCAAGAACGCCCTCGTGGAAATCCGCGGCGGCACCGGCGGCGACGAAGCCGCCATCTTCGCAGGAGACCTCTTCCGTATGTATCAGCATTTTGCGGAAAGCATGGGCTGGAAACTGGAAATCACCGACCAGGCTCCCGGCACTTCGGGAGGATTCAAGCAGGTGGTCTTCAAACTTTCCGGCAGCGATGGCGTGTACGGCATAATGAAGTATGAGTCCGGAGTCCACCGCGTTCAGCGCGTGCCTCAGACCGAGACCCAGGGCCGCATCCAGACTTCGGCGGCATCCG
>CAMJJO010000058.1 GCA_946406095.1 uncultured Bacteroidales bacterium
TGTAACCTTTTGATCCGTAGTCAAATGCTCTATTCAATTGAGCTAGGGAGCCGGAATATCTTTCTATTCCTCGGTGGCTTCGGCCTTCTTGGAGTAGTTGCGCTCCTTGATGCGGGCCTTCTTGCCAGTGAGATCGCGGAGGTAGAAGATGCGAGCCCTGCGGACCTTACCATACTTGTTGACAGTGATGCTGTCGATGAAGGGTGACTGGTAGGGGAAAATCCTTTCCACTCCAATTCCGCTGGAAACCTTGCGCACTGTGAAGGTGCGGGTGTAAGGAGTTGCGCCGCTGATCTGGATGACCACGCCACGGAAGTCCTGCTTGCGGAATTTGTCACCTTCCTTGATCTTGTAGGTAACGGTGATGGTGTCACCGGCCTTGAACTCAGGGAAGTTCGCTACATTCTCGTTCGCGAATGCCTTGTCTACTACATTAAGTAAATCCATAATACTCTTTCAATTTAGCGCAGCGTCACTGAACCGTTCAACGAGAGGCTGCTTTTTGTGGACCGCAAAGATAGGAATTATTTTGGACTGTGCAAAATTATTTCGAAGAATTTCAGAAATACTGACTTTCTTTTTCGAAGAGTTCCCTATCGTCGCGGGTAGGATCCGGCTTCACTGCAGAAGACTGGGCAAGCTTTTCGATGGCCTCTTTGTCGGACCCGCGCAGCTTGCGGGGAATCCAGACCAGTATCTTCACATACACATCTCCCCTGCCATATCCGTTCACGGACGGCAGGCCTTTGCCACGGAGACGCTGCACGGTGCCCGACTGGGTGCCGGGATCGAGTTTAAGCGTGTATGGCCCGTCGAGGCAAGGAATGGCGAGTTCGCATCCGAGAATCGCATCCGTCACTGATATCACCCTGGTGTAGAAGAGGTTCTGCCCGTCCCTCTTGAACTGGGAATGAGGAATCTCCTCTATCAGGAGCAGCAGGTCTCCGTTCATGCCTCCACGGGGAGCCGAATGGCCTTCTCCGCGCACGGTTATCTGCATTCCGTTCTCGACTCCGGCTGGAATCTGGACCTTGACGGTCTCTTTTTTCCGCTCCAGGCCCGTGCCTCCGCATCGGCGGCAGGGGTTGGAGACTATCTTGCCCTCGCCCTTGCACTGGGGGCAGGTGGAATAGGTTACGGTGCGCCCGAAGAGCGAGTTCACCGTCTGCGCCACCTGGCCGCTGCCATGGCATGTAGGGCAGGTTTTGATGTCGGATTCGTTCTTGGCACCCCGGCCGTTGCACTCAGGGCAGGGGCGGTTGCGCTCTATGGTTACTTCCTTCTCGCATCCGTTCTGGATCTCTTCCAGCGTGAGTCTCACGCGGGTGCGGATGTCCCTGCCGCGCATCGTGTGCGAGCCACTGGAACGGGATGATCCTCCCCCGAAACCGAAACTGCCGAAGTCGAACCCGCCTCCGCCAAAGCTGAAACGCCCGCCGAAGAGGTTCTCGAGGATATCGTTCAGATTCCCGAAGCCCTGGCTGAAGTCCGGCCCGGAAGCACCGTCCACACCGGCAAAACCGAACTGGTCGTATTTTGCACGCTTCTGAGAATCCGACAGCACCGAGTAGGCCTCGGACGCCTCCTTGAATTTCTCTTCCGCCGTCTTCTTCTCGGCATCGGAGCCATTCACCCAGCGGTCCGGGTGCCACTTGAGGGCAGCCTTTCGGTAAGCCTGCTTGATATCGTCTTCGCTTGCACCCTTCTGGATGCCCAAGACCTCATAGTAATCTCTCTTGTCTGCCATAGCTTTATGCTCCTACGACCACCTTCGCATAGCGCAGCACCTTGCCGTTCAGCGTATAGCCGGTCTGCACCACGTCTATCACCATCCCCTTCTGCTCCGGAGACGGAGCAGGGAACTGGGTGACGGCCTCGTGCAAGTCCACGTCGAACTTGGTGCCCTTGGCCTCTATGACTGCCAGGCCCTTGGTTTTGAGGTAGTCCATTAACTTATTGTAGATGAGAGCGGTACCCTCTTTGGCGGCATCGTCGGAAGATTTTGCGAGAAGCTCCATTGCGCGCTCGCAGTCGTCCAGCACGGGAAGCAGGCCCTTGATGGTTTCTGCGGATGCCGAACCGACCAATGCCAGACGCTCCTCGGCGCTGCGGCGGCGGAATGTTTCGAATTCAGCCATCAGGCGCAGGTAATCGTCATGCTCCTTTGAGAGTTTGGAATCCAGTTCTTCTATCTTTTTCTGCAGGTCTTCGCCTTTTTTCTGGGGCTTTTTCGCCTCTTTAGTATTCTTTTCTGCCATAACACTGCAAAGATACGCAAAAGTTCTGCCAAGCCGAAATGGCTGACATTATGTCAGCGTCCGAGACGTTCATTTATCTCGTCCCTGTGCTTGATCACGAAATTCTCCACATAAACGCTGACACAGGCCAGCACGAAGTATACGGCACCCTGGATGCAGAGCGCACGCAGCTGCGGCGCAACTATCTCCAGGTTCGCACCGGCGGTATTCAGGTTGATGAATGCCTGACATCCGAAGGTGGACGGGAAGATGTAGGAGAAGTACTTCCAGAACTCGGGGAACGCGGTGGTAGGCCAGCTGAATCCGGTCAGGAACACGCATACGGGACTCATGAAAAGGAAGAGTATGAATGCGGATTCGCGTCTGGTGACCAAGGTGCTCCAGCTCATGCAGAAGAACACGCACACCGTCACGAAAAGGGCGAGAAGGACGAGGATGTCCTGGAAACTGCCCCTTTGAGGAAAGTGGAACATGGCCGGAACGATGCAGGTCACGTAGATGCCTATTATCATGAATATCAGCCAGTAAACTGCACCGCGCCCGAGCACCACGCGCCCGACTCCTCGGCCTTTCAGATGATCCGGCAGGGTTGCGAAGCTGCGGTTTTCCTCCCTCATGGTTCCCACGCTCATGCTCATCCCGTAGAACATCACCTGCTGGATGATCAGCATCAATATTGCCGATATCAGGAAAATACTGTAGGAGAAGGCCCTGTTGTAGGGATTGATATCGTCGTACAGCACGGTATTAACGGACTGGTCCGCCTGTGCATCGGTAAGGCCGTCGGCGCGGAAGTGCTCCAGCTTTATATTGTTCACCTCGTGCAACATCACGAAATTGGACCCCATCAGCACATTCTTGTAGTAGAGGAAACTGCTCATGTCCGCATAGATGCTGAACGTGGCCGTCTCGCGATGCACCAGTTTATCCCCAAAATCTCCCGGGAAATAAATTATGCCGTTCACCCTGCGGGTCCGGAGCAGTTCCTTCGCCTCCTCCATCGACACGCACTCGTATGCGATGTCTATCTCGCGCGTGGCGTCCATCTCCCGTATCATCCGGCGGGAATCGCTGCAGTCGGCGTTGTCTACGACGGCAACCGGGGAATCCTCCAGAATGCCGTTCTTATAGACGTAATTATACAATATGGGATAGAGGAAGCCTGCGGCAATGAAGATGATCATCACCCCGCCATCGTGGAGGATGTTCCTCAACTCCAGGTTGAATATGTCCAGTGCGTCCCTAATTCTTTTCATAATCCAAATTCCAATAGGCGTTCTTCAGCCTGCGCAGCACAAAGAATGGCAGGAAGCAGAACACGAGCATCGCCAGCACGTACATGTACCAGTCCCCGAAAGGATTGCCGAATATGCCGGTCTGCACATATATTTCGTAGTAATAGCGTAGCGGATACATCATCGTGAGCCCCTGCAAGCCTGCGGGCATCACCTCCACGGGGAGGGTGAAACCAGTCAGGGACAGCCCCAGCACACTGTAAAGCGCTCCTATGCTGAGCGCGAAGCGGCAGACCGGCACGCAGCCGATTATGAGCACCGCCACCGACTCGGAGGCCGCCACCAGCAGCAGGCATGCCAGCAGCATGTTCAGCAGGCTCCCTTCCAGCGGGAAATGCATCCATTTGTAGAGGATGACTTCCAGGCTCCAGCCGATGGCTGTGAAAAGGATGGTATAGAGGATGGTCTTGCCCATCAGGGCCGAGTAAATATCACCCTCCGTAACCTGCAGCAGATGCCGCCCTGTGCCATATTTAAGTTCTGTTCCAAGGGAATAGATGAAAACGATGACCACCACCATCTGAAGCATGCCGGGAATCATCATGTTAGCAAGGTATGCTCCGTAGTTCATGGTAGCGTTCCCTATCTGGTGCACGTCTACATCCACCGGACGCAGAAGACCCATTATCTCGCTCTCGTTCACCCCTTTCATGCGGAGGACCTCACGCTGCACGGCACCCGAAGTCAGGTTGATCATCGTAAGCAGATCCTTCCATGCCAGGGAACCTCCCAGAAAGTACAGGCCATTGATATAGAAGCTGAAATGCGGCTGGCGCTGAGCCTGGATGTCGCGGTTGAACCCTTCCGGGATGAGGCAGACGGAGGTCACCCTGCCACCCTGGAGATCCGCCCTCGCAGAGGAGAAATCGTCGTAGTAGACGACCTTTCCCAACTGGGTGGCGTCCAGTTGCTGGCAGAAGTTGCGGGAAGTGGAGCTGCGGTCCAGGTCCACCACCGCGATGGGCACGTCCGACGGCACTCCCTGCCCCAGGAAGGTCAGGTAGAACACCGTACAGAAAGCCATCACGGCCACGGTTCCTATGATGTAGATAGGTCTGCGGGCCCAGATGCGGAGTTCGCGGCGGATTACGGTGCGTATTTTCTGAATGAATGTCATCTTACTCGATTACTATTGCGGTCATTCCGGGGCGGAGTCCTTTCAGCGTTTCCGCCGGAACGGCACGCACCTCGAAGGTCTTGGCATCATAGAGGTCGCTCTCCTTGGTGGCCTTCCATGTGGCGTAGCTTTCACGCACTGCCATGTAATTCACTGTAGCCCTGATGGTTGCACCGTCGAGTGCAGGGATGCTGACGGTCAGCACATCTCCCACGTTCATGCCGTGCAGCTGGTCTTCGCGGATGTTGAAGGTGAACCAGATATCGGAAAGATCCGTCACGGTCATCACCGGACTACCCTGCCCCACCAGTTCTCCCTGTTTGGGATAGACGCTTGAGACTATGCCGTCGGCAGGAGAAATCAGGTATAGTTCCTTCAGGTAGGAATTCACCTCCTGGATGGCACCGTCCGCCTGATGCACCAGTGCCTCGGCGGCAGCCTTGTCTTCTGCACGCGCACCGCGCACGGCCATGTCGTACTGGCTCTTGGCGGCACGGGCCTGGGCGACAGCGGCATCGCGCTTTGCCTTGGTCTCGTCGTATTTCTGGGCAGACACGACCTTCTGCTCATAGAGATTCTTCACACGGTCGAAAGATTTCTTCATGATATCCTCCTGAACCTTTGCCTGCTGCCAGAGTTCATAAGCCCCCGCTATCTGTTCGCGCTGGGCTCCGTTCTTCGCCTTGGTGCTCTGGGCTTGCGCAGCGCTGCGGGCGGCTTCCGCCTGGGCGAGTTTTGCACGCACCTGGGGCGAGTCGATGAATGCCACGGTGTCACCTTTGTGCACTTCCTGTCCTTCCCTGCAGTAGAGCTCCGTCACATGACCGGGGACCATGCACGAAATCCTGTATTCCGTGGCCTCGGCCTCTCCCTGAATGACCTGAGGACGCGGCTTGCTGACCAGATACCCTACGAATGCAATGATCAGGACTATTATTACCAATGCGCTGATTCCTATTACCAGATTGTAATTCTTCTTCTGTTCCATATCTATTTTTCCTTTATTTCAATATCCGATGTGTAGTTTCCGAGGGCTGCTTTCAGCCTGGAGCTGTTGAGCTGGAGTTCGATGCCGGCATCTATGCATTCGCTGTGAGCCTTCAGCCATGCCGTCTGCGCACCCAGCGTCGTATTCACGTCCACCACTCCCGCTTCGTAGCCTGCCATGGCAATGCGCAGGTTCTCATCGGCGCTGGCAAGGTCGTTCTGGGCCATCTCCACGCGGTCGTATGCCTCTTTCCGCTGCTGGCGGAGCTGGGTGACCTGCATTTCTATCATCTCGCAGGCGTCATCGTACTTGTTCTGGTAGATGCGCTCCTCGGCTTTGGCCTTGCGCGTCTTCTGGAGAGCCTCCGTGCCGTGGAATATGGGCACGCTGACCATGACCCCCGCGGCCCAGTTCTGCCCGAAATCATTGCGGAAGCCGTGGTTCATATTGGGGTTGCTCACCAGGTAGTTGGCCGTCAGGGCAACTGTTGGCAACATGTCGGCACGGGCGATGTTGGTCTTTTCGTGGTAGATCTTGCGGGCAAGGTCGAGCCTCTTCGTCTCCGAACGGGACGCCCAGATATCCTCCATGGTCTTGAACTGCTCTTCTTCCGGCAGCGGAACCGCATCGAGGGCTTCGTCCGCAAGGGTGAAGCTGGAATCCAGAGGAATTCCTATCTGCTTGCAAAGCAGCATCCTTGCGAGCACGAGGCCGTTCGTTGCCTTGGTCAGCGCCATGTCGGCCTCATTTGCACGGACCCTGACCGTAAGGGCATCCGCCTCGGTGGCGACCCCTTCCCGGACGGCGATATCCACATTGTCCTTCATCTTATGCAGGAGTTCCGAATAGCTTTCGGCAAGCTTCTTCTTGTTGGCCACCGAAACCACCTGCCAGTAGGCCTGGTCCACGTTTATCAGCACTTCATCGTAATTGCCGTCGTATTCGTAGCGGGCAAGGTCCTCGGCATATTTCGCCATCTTGTTGGATGCGATTATCTTTCCGCCCACGAACAAGGGCTGCTGCACGCTGAGCACACCCACATAGATGTCGGACAGGTCCGGATGGATGGTCTCGTCGATGGCGGCATCCACCCTCTCCCCGACTCCCGCTATGGCCGAATTGGCCTCTGCGGCGGTCAGGCGCTCGACTATCTCCCTGGCCTTGGGATCGCTCTGGACAAACGCACCCATCACGGGATGAGCGCTTATCAGGGCCATGAGGTCATCTACACGCGCATTGTATTCAGCCTGAAGCCGGGCGGATTCTCCCTTGATATCGGGAATCTTTTCTTCATCCACCAGAGAGAACTCGCCTCCGGTGTGCTGGTACATCCCGGTCGCGGTAACCTTCGGGAAGAAGTTCGCCGCTGCTATCCTGCGGTCGTATCCCGCCATTTCCAGCTTTGCCCTCTGCTGATCCAGGGTCTTGTTCTTCGTTATTGCCATCTGACGGCAGGCATCCAGGGTGAGGATGCCATCCTCTGCCTCTGCAGGGATTCCTATCAATGCCAGCACCATGCCGGCAACACACATCATTCGTTTCATTTCACTTTTCGTTTTCACACATGTATAGATGCAAACAATTTGCCCCGAATACATCCATTAGATATTATATTGGCGCCCATTTATTGAATAAAAGTAGAATTTATCTACTTATTTACAATAAATAACTACCTTTGTGAACAAAAAGGAAATAAACGATGGACAAAAACCTGCACGTAATCAGCCTGCGCGACCTCCGGAGATTCTTCCCGATGTCGGTAAGCGACAATTTGTCAGACGACTTCTTCCTCGCCGAGGTCCGCTACGGCGACATGCCTCAAATCCTCAATTACCCCTGCCGCCTGGACGGCTACATGGCCATTTTCTGCCTCGAGGGAGAACTGCAGGCAGAAATCAACCTCAAAAGCTACACAATCAGGGAGAATTCCGTCATAATCAATGTTCCCGGCAATATAGGGCGGGTCTACAGCATGGAAGAAGAACAGGCGAAGAGGCTGCATTTCGTGGTTGTAGCCGCTTCCAGCGACTTTCTTTCAAGTTCCAGGATGGACTATGTGCGGATGTTCAACGAGAGTATCGCCCTGCTGGACAACCCTTGCTTCGAGATGCGCCAAGGCGAGAGGGCGATCTTTGCCAGGTACTTCGATCTCATAAACGAACTCGTGAAGGGAGGCCACAAAGAACTGAAACAGGTGCTGCGCGGGATCATCTCTTCCTGCCTTTATTATGCAGGGTCCATATGGCAGGACAAACTCCTGAACGCCGAGCGTCCGAGCCCGGGCCATGGCCATGGCCAGAGCGTGCGTTCCAAACTGGTGCTGGAGCAGTTTCTGACGCTGGTTTCGGAGTATCATGACAAAGAACGCGGAATGGCCTTCTATGCCGAAAAACTCTGCCTTACGCCCAAATACCTTTCCAAGCTGGTGCGGACCGCCAGCGGAAAATCCGGTCCGGAATGGATAGATTCATTCGTAATCCTCGAAGCCAAAAACATGCTCAAGTACTCCGACATGCCCATCAAGGAAATAGTCTACAAGCTGAATTTCCCAAACTCCTCGGTGTTTTATAAATTTTTCAAGGCGCATACCGGCCAGACCCCGAGTGAATATAGAGGATAATTTCTATCTTTGCGCTCTATGTCCGAATCGAGGAAAGACATACTTCTGGAGAAACTGCGCGGAGGCCAGCCCCTGCTGAGGCGGGAGCAACTCAGGCTCGCGTGGCTGCTCGGCCTGCCGGCCATGCTGGCCCAGCTGGGCACCATCGTCATGGAATATATCGATGCCGGCATGGTGGGTCGCCTCGGTTCCGAGCAGGCCGCCAGCATAGGTCTGGTTGCCACCAGCACCTGGATTTTCGGGGGATTCTGCTTCGCGAACGCATCCGGATTCTCCGTCCAGGTCAGCCAGCTCATTGGTTCCCGCAACTTTGCCAAGGCCCGGGAAGTGATGCGGAAGGGCTTCCTCAGCGTGCTCGCATTCAGCCTGGTGCTGGCCACCATCGGCCTCGCAATCAGCCCCTTCCTCCCCCACTGGCTTGGCGGAGAAGATGCCATCTGCGCCGACGCGAGTGCATATTTCGCCATCTTCTGCGCTTTCCTGCCGGTGATGCAGATTGCGGTTACCGCCTGTTCCATGCTGCAGGCCAGCGGCAATATGAAGATTCCGAGCATAGTGGAGGTTTCCGCCTGCGTGCTGGACGTCATCCTCAACTATCTTTTCATCTATGTACTGGGGATGGGAGTGAAGGGCGCAGCCATCGGCACCGGACTGGCCACGCTGATAACGCATGCATTCGCACTGTGGTATCTCTTCAGCAAAAGCCCGGAACTCAACATTTTCCAGGACAGCAGTTCCTGGATTCCGGACAAAGCCTCGCTCAAGGCCGCTTTCGGCATCAGCGGGCCAATGTGGCTGCAGAACCTGATTACCCGCGGCGCCTATGTAATGAGCACGGTTATCGTGGCACCGCTGGGGACTATCGCCATCGCCGCCAACTCCTTCGCAATCACTGCCGAGAGTTTCTGCTATATGCCCGGATACGGCCTCAGCGATGCCGCCACGACCATTGTCGGCCAAAGCATCGGAGCCAAAAGGAAAGATCTTGCCAGGCAGTTCGCATTCATAACCACCGGCCTGGCCGCCACGATGATGACGGCTGCCGGGATACTGATGTATATCTTCGCCCCGCAGATGATGGGGGTTCTCACGAACGATCCCGAAGTCATCGCCCTGGGAGTCAAGGTGTTGCGCATCGAGGCCTTCGCCGAAACCCTGTATGCGGTGTCCATCATCGGCTACGGTTCCTGCGTGGGCGCCGGCGACACTCTGGTGCCCATGCTCCTCAACTTCGGCAGTATGTGGGTGGTGCGCATCGGGCTTGCCCTCATCCTTACTCCGAAGATGGGACTTGCCGGCTACTGGATCGCGATGTGCATAGAGCTCAACGTGCGAGGCATCATTTTCTTCCTCCGCATCAAGGGCAGGAAATGGATGAAAAAAGAATTTGCATAATGAAATACGACTTCGATTTCACCACTGAAGGCGCCCCCAGAGGCACCAATTCCGTAAAATGGGACTCCTGTGCCCCGGACGTGATCCCTATGTGGGTCGCGGAAATGGACTTTCCCGCCGCTCCGTGCATAGTCAAAGCCGTGCAGGAGAGGGTTGCCAAGGGAGTTTTCGGCTATACCCTCGTGCCGGACAGCTACTATGAATCCGTAATTCGCTGGTTCGGCGGCAGGCACGGATGGAGCATAACCCGTGAGCAGATAATCCCCGTCCAAGGCATAGTCCCTGCCACATCCATAGCCATAAAAGCCATCACCGAACCTGGGGACAAAGTGGTGCTGCTGGTGCCTGCATACAACTGCTTCTTCCATAACATCACCAACCAGGGATGCGAAACTTCCGAAAGCAGGCTGGTATGGAATCCGGAAATAAGGCGCTACGAGATCGATTTCGACGACATCGAACGCCGCTGCGCGGATCCTGCCGCCAAGGCCTTCCTGCTCTGCAACCCCCACAATCCCTGCGGCCGCCTCTGGAGCCGGGAAGAATTGATACGCCTTGGGCAGATCTGTCTGAAGCACGGGGTGAAGGTAATCAGCGACGAGATCCACTGCGAAATCACCGCCCCCGGCACATCCTACGTGCCTTTTGCCTCCATCTCGGAGGAGTTCGCGCAGAACAGCATATCCTTCGTCTCCCCTACCAAGAACTTCAACATCGCCGGCATCCAGATTGCCAATATCATTTCTGCAAATGAAGATTTCCGTGCCCGGATGGACCGGGTGATCAACATCTGGGAGCACTGCGACGTGAACCAGCTTGGAATCGTTGCCCTCGAGGCCGCCTATTCCGAAGAAGGCGCCGCCTGGCTGGAGCAGATGAATGCTCTGGTTCACAGCAACTTCCTCCTGCTGCGCAATCT
>CAMJJO010000059.1 GCA_946406095.1 uncultured Bacteroidales bacterium
ATGTACTAATAATAAATCTAAATAACCCAATTATGACTAACGAAGAAATCGTAAAGAAAGTGAAGGCCATCATCGTCGACAAGCTCGGCGTGGAGCCCTCCGAGGTTACTGAGACCGCAAACTTCACCAACGACCTTGGTGCAGATTCCCTTGATACCGTAGAGCTCCTTATGGAGTTCGAGAAGGAGTTCGGTGTAAAGATTCCCGATGAGGAAACCAGCACTATCTCCACCGTTGCAGATGCAATCGCAAAGGTAGCAGAGAAACTTGGCGTGACCGAGTAATCTCAGCCAGATAACAATAAAGAGGGCTGCCGTCTGGCAGCCCTCTTTTCTTATAGTATTCCGGAAAGGACCTTGTCCAGACCCTCCCCGCGGAGCCCGTCTCCGCGCTTGACTATCTTGCCGTCCGGGCCGAAGAGGATCAAGTGGGGGATGCCCTCGATGCCGTAGATGTCGGTGGGCACCTGACCGGCGTTGACTATCTGGTTCCAGACCACCCCGTGCTCGGCCGCTGCCTTGGCGGTGTCTTCGGGCTTGTCCCAGACCGCTACGCTCAGCACGTCGAACTTGTCCCCTTTATATTTCTCGTAGGCGGCTTTGATGTTGGGAATCTCGCGCTTGCAGGGTCCGCACCAGCTGGCCCAGAAATCCACGAGGATGTACTTGCCTTTGCCCACGTAGTCGGAGAGTTTGGCAACGCTGCCGTCCGGCTGCACTGCTTCGAAATCGGTAAACATTGCGCCTTCTTCGGTGCTTGCGACCAGGCTTGCCTTGGTCTGCTCGGAGGCATTGTCTTGTTTCGCGGAAGCCTTCTTGTTCCCGCAGGCAGTCAGGGCCAGGACGACCGTGACGGCCAGGATGATGTATTTCTTCATATAGGAAAGTTTATTCGTTCGGGATGGAATAGGTGAAGCTGAAGCTGGGCCTGAGGGCGGGATCGGCCGCATCAGGGCCGTACAGCTTGCAGTAGTAGTAGCGGTCGCGGTCCAGGGTGGGAGTCTTCGTGGAGGTTGTGGAGGAACTCCCGTACATCTGCGCCATCATGGCGTAGTTGTAGTAGTTGGAATAGCCGTAACCTCCGTAGCCGTATCCACCGTAACCATAGCCTCCGCCGTACATGTTGCTCATCATGCTCTGGTATGCGAGATAATTGAAGTACTCGCTCATCTCGGAGTTGCCGCTGGTGGTGGTAGTGGTGATGTCGTTGTGCTGGACGAGCAGCCAGATGTCGTAGTCTCCGCTGTCCATCTTGTCGGAGCCGTCCCCGAGCCCGAGCAGCCTCTGGAGGTGATAGGTGATGTCCGGGGAATAAGTCATCTGCGAGCGGTGGATGCCTCCCTGGTCTTCGTTCTCATCGGAGGCGTCGGTCAGGCCCATATAGCTGAGCATGCCGGGCTCCGTGCCGTGGATGAGGCAGGTGGGGCTCAGTATGTCCGGCACCTTGTACATCGTTTCGAAGTCGGCGTCCGGCTCCATGTAATGCAGGGTAATGGTGGCTTTGTTCACTACCACTTTCTCGGGGTCGTGCCCGTTTGCCTTTATCATGGCCACCGCCTTGTCCCTAATGTCTTTGGCGGAGATGACAGGTTTCACGCCGCCGCCACCCTCGATATAGATCACGTCGGAGGCGGGCCCGACCTTGGAGGCGGAGGCATCCCCCGTGACATTGGCGCAGTACTGGGGGAAGCTGCCGGTGCCGGAATGGGTGAGAAGCGAATCCACGTCGTAGAAGTCGGTGGCGGAGTAGTAGAACCAGAAGGTGCTATCCTTTTTCACGTCCTTGCCGTCGATCTTCCAGGTGGAGTTGAACTTGAGCGACGCCACGCTGCCCTGGATGTAGCTATTGTCGGAATCGTACTGCAGCTGGAGCTGGAAGATGTTGAAACGCCCGCCCCTGCCGACCGGCTTGCCGGTGGTGATGTAGATGCCGGGGAAGCGCTTGGTGTAGAGCTTGATATCCTTCGACTCCTCCTTGGTGATGGTCAGGAACTTCTCGCCGAACTCCTTCGAGAAGTTGAAGCTGAGGGAGTCCCCGTTGCCGATTACCGGGATGGAGGTGGTGACCAGCTTGGTGCCGTGCGCTGGCTCGGACTTGCAGAAGGTGCGGTAGTCGGGATCCAGCGGCTCGCTGAGTTCATACACGTATACGCTCTGGAGGATGTTGCTCTGGTCCAGGTCGCAGACGGAGCTGGAATCCGCGATCGCAGAGAAGTGGAAGCTCCGGAACTCGGGGTTCTTGCCGAAATCCAGGGAATCCACGTACATGGGCACCAGCGTAATGCAGCTGCTGCGGGTGCTGAGGCCGAATTCCTCGTCGTTGCGGATGGCGCCGACGGTGATGCGGGTGGAAGAATAGGCAGACAGGCTGTCCGCCAACTTCATCTGCACCGGGATTTCCACGGGATCGGGACTGACTACTTTATAGGTATGGTTGACGGGAAGAAAGCTTCCGCCTAATTCATTATCTACCGACACACAGCCGATGCAGCAAAGGAACGTCGCCGCAGCGGCAAGGAACCAACGTGATTTCATCTTCTACAACTTGTCATAAAGGGCATCGTACTCGTCGATGTAGCTCCCGTCCTCGAAACAGCCTGCCTTGAACGGCAGCACCGGCACCTTGAGGCCCTTGCAGTACTTGACCAGCTTCGGGTCCAGATCCGGGGAGGCGAAGATTATACCGTCCGAATACTTCGCTGCCGTTTCAGCAAGTTTTATGCCATCGGGCTGCTGGGAGATCGGAAGGTCTGCGGGCTTGATGGAGCCCGTGAGCGCCTTTGCCGCGAAATCCGCCGCAAACGGGGTTGCGGGGGTATCGTTGTAGAGGGAGAGAACCACCTTGCTGTTGGAGAAGATGGGATCGTCCCGGAAGACTTTCTTGAGATAGACGGGCACCAGATGGGAGATCCATCCCTGGCAGTGGATGATGTCCGGAGCCCAGCGCAGCTTCTTGACCGTTTCCAGCACGCCCTTCGCGAAGAATATGGCGCGCTCGTCGTTGTCGCTGAAGAAACGCCCGTCCGCATCCGCATATACGGCCTTGCGGCGGAAGTAGTCTTCGTTGTCGATGAAGTAGACCTGGATGCGGGCGGCCGGAATGGATGCCACCTTGATGACCAGCGGACGGTCCACGTCCCCGATCACGATGTTGATGCCGGAGAGGCGGATGACCTCGTGGAGCTGATTCTTGCGCTCGTTTATGCAACCGAAACGCGGCATAAAGGAGCGGATTTCCTTCTTGCGTTCCTGTATGCCCTGGGGGAGCTGACGCCCCACCATGGACATCTCGCTCTCGGGAAGATAGGGGAATATCTCCGAGTTCACGAACAGGACCTTTTTCATTGTTTCAGCCATATCTGCAAATGCGCACGATTTTAACAAAGGTACGAAAAAAATTTGGAAATCTCTCGGCTTGCGCTTAAATTTGACCCAATTTCCAGAACTATGCCCAAGGGAGAAAAGAAAAAGATGAAAAGACGGCTGACCGGGGCCTATGTGTCCTCGGTAATAAGCATCAGTCTGGTGCTGCTCCTCATCGGGGTCGCGTCCGCACTGATCCTCAACGCCGGCCGCGTCAGCAACTATTTCAAAGAGAATATCCAAATTTCCCTCCTGTGCGCACCTGGGGTCAGCGAGCAGCAGGCCGCCGCATGCGCCTCCCGCATAGATTCCCTGCCCTTCATCCGCAGCACGGAACTCATCGGCAAAGCCCAGGGAGAGAAGGAACTGAAGGAGATGCTGGGGGAGGATTTCCTCTCCGTCTTCGAGACGGCGCCCATCCCCGTTTCCATCAACGTAGGGCTTAAGGCGGAGTATGTGTCGGCGGACAGCCTCGCCCGCATCATCCCCGTGCTCCAGGCCATCCCGGAGGTGGAGGAGGTGGAGAGCCGGCAGAGCCTGGTGGAGGCGCTGAACCGCAACCTTTCGGGCATTTCGCTGGTGCTGGGAGTGTTCATCGCCCTGCTGCTGTTCATCTCGTTCATCCTCATTGGCAACACCGTCCGCCTGAGCCTGTATGCCAAGCGCTTCACCATACACACGATGCGCCTGGT
The DNA here is from genome assembly GCA_946406095.1 of uncultured Bacteroidales bacterium. Lineage (GTDB taxonomy): Bacteria > Bacteroidota > Bacteroidia > Bacteroidales > UBA932 > Cryptobacteroides. The sequence goes on from CAMJJO010000059.1 coordinate 4,055, forward strand.
GGGTGCCACGCGCGCATTCATCCGCCGGCCGTTCATCGGTTCCGCGGTGGTGCAGGGGCTGGTGTCCGGGGTCATCACCTGCGGAGTCCTGGCAGGGGCGTTGTATCTCGCAGGCCGCTCCTTCCCCCAGATCCTGGCCGTCTTCACTCCGGAGATCCTCGCCGCGGTAGCGGGGATAGTGCTCGCCAGCGGGGTGCTCATCTGCGTCCTTGCAACATATTTCACCGTCAACAAACTCGCTCTCGCGAGCGAAGATTCTTTATACTATTAGAAAATGGATAACAAACCAGCCATAACCCGAAAGGGCCTCAAACTCCTGCTTGCCGGCGTCCTGGTGATGCTGGCCGGGTTCATCCTCATGATGGGAGGCCGCCTGCAGGATCCCCAGGTATTCAATTATGCAATGTTCGATTTCCGCCGTCTGGTGGCTGCCCCGATAGTGATAGTGGCCGGGGTCGTAGTGGTGATAGTGGCTATCATGAGGAGGGATGCGGAATGAGCTGGTTGGAAGCGTTGATACTCGGCCTGGTGCAGGGCCTTACCGAATTCCTTCCCGTGAGCAGCAGCGGGCATCTGGCAATAGGGCGTGAACTCCTGGGAGTCGAGGCTTCCGGGGACCTCGTGTTCGAAGTCACAGTGCACGCGGCGACCGTCCTGAGCACCATAGTGGTGTTCCGGAAGCAGATCTGGAAGCTGTTGCAGGGGCTCTTCAAGTTCAAGATGAACGACGAAACCGACTATATCCTCAAGATAGTGGTGTCCATGATTCCCGTGTTCGTGGTAGGAATGTTTTTCAAGGATTACGTCGAGGATCTGTTCTCGTCACTGATGGTGGTAGGCGTGGCTTTGCTGGTGACGGCCCTCCTTCTCTTCTTCTCGGATTTCGCATCCAAGAAGGCCCAGGCGGAAAACGGCGCCCGCAACGGCATCAAATGGTGGCAGGCGTTCGTGGTAGGCATCGGCCAGGCGATGGCCGTGATCCCCGGGCTCTCCCGCTCCGGCACTACCATCTCCACCGGCCTTATCTGTGGCGTCAAGCGCGACGTGATGGCCCAGTTCTCGTTCCTGATGGTGCTCGTGCCCATCTTGGGAGAGGCCTTCCTGGATATAGTGGGCGGGGATATGGCAGCCTCTTCGATAGGGCTGCTGCCGCTTGTGGTCGGATTCCTCGCCGCCTTCGTATCCGGGCTTTTCGCCTGCAGCGTGATGATAGCGCTGGTGCGCCGCGCCCGCCTCAGCTGGTTCGCGCTTTACTGCGCCATCGTAGGTATTCTGGTCCTCGTTTTCGCATAGATGGAAAGGTCGAAGATATACTTCGTGGCGGATGTCCACCTGGGGCTGGATGCGAATGATCCCGCAGCGCGCGAAAAGCGCTTTGTGGAGTGGCTCCGGAGCATCCGCAATCCCGAAACCAAGGCTCTATGGCTGCTGGGTGATATCTGGGATTTCTGGTACGAGTATCGGGATGTCATCCCCCGCGAAGCGGCCCGGGTGACCGCGCAGATTCTGAATCTGGTGGATGACGGAATAGAGGTTTATTACATCCCCGGAAACCACGATATCTGGCTGTATTCTTTCTGGCAGGAGATGGGGGTGAAGGTGCTGCCCCAGCCGCAGGAGGTCGAGCTAGGCGGCAAGCGTTTCCTGCTGGGCCACGGAGATGGCCTGGGCGGTGCCAAATGGGGATACCGGCTGATGCTGCGCATCTTCCATAGCCGGGTGTGCCAAGTACTTTTCAATCAGCTGCATCCCTGGCTGGCCTACCGTTTCGGCACGGACTGGAGCAACTCCAACCGCCGCAAGCACGGGGGCTACAAGTTCAAGGGCGAGGCCGAGCCTTTGTATAAGTTCTGCGCAGATAAAACAGCGGATTACTTTATTTTCGGGCACTTCCACGATTCGGTGGACATGGCCATGCCTTCCGGCGGCCGCCTGATAGTCCTGAAAGACTGGATCGGCGACCCGGCACCCCACTTTGCCGTGTGGGATGGCGGCTCTCTCGAAATTGAATAGGGTTCAGTCTCCCTGCTCCTTGAGGATTTCTTTCGCCTCCTTGAGGCCCTTGCGCATCAAGTCTTCTTCGCTGCGTTGCTTGCGGCGTTCCTCCCGGGATTTGACGGTGCTCTGGAGGCGGTCCCGCTTGATGACGGTTTTCTTCGGAGGCTCCAGGAAGATGGCATAGTAGAACGAATCCCAGTGGCCTTTGTTCCAGATCTGCACCAGCTCTTCTATCTTGGCATCCTCGCCTTTCGGGTCATAGCGCTTCTTCAGGTTCTGCCCGAATAGCTTGGCGATGAACTGCCAGAAGTTGGCGGAGAAACTGCTCCGGTACTCCTTGATGATTTCGAAGGGGGGGATGCCGCATTCACGGTCCACCAGGCGCATCAGCACCACCCCTTGCGAGATGGTCATATGCTTGATGTCTCCGGCAAAGATGTCGAAGAGCTCGAACATAACGTCCCGGGTGTAGGCGTTGCGCTCGCCGCGCTTGCTCGCGTCGTGAGCGATGACACTGTCCACCTGGGCCATCATTTTCTTGCCTGCAAGGGCGTAGGGATATACTTTATTGAAATTATAGACCAGTTTGTACTGCCTTCTCCAGTCGCTCTTCTTCATCTTGTATCCTTTGGGGAAGCACCAGACCGGATCGAGCTGGTCCACGAAAGTCGTGTCCCCGTTCTCATCCACCACGTAGTACATCGGATATCGCGTCTCTTTTTTCCTCTGGGAGAAGGCCGGGGCGCAGACCAGGATGCACAGTATTGCCAACACTATTTTTTTCACGGTCGCAAAGGTAGTAAAATTTTTTTTCATCAAATTCGTAAGTGCTTGAAAAATCAAAAGTTGACTATCGAATTTTTGTGTCGAAAATGTTCAAATTTTTTGCCAAAATCATTGCGCGTAAAGAAATTTTTACTAACTTTGCATCCCAAAAATCCGCCCTGTAATAGCATAAATGGCTGATTATCAGGAATTTGGCTAGAAAATTTAGTATTTTTAAAATAACAGTAAAATGTTACAACCTAAGAGAACAAAGTTTAGAAGGGAACAGAAGAACCGTATGAAGGGCATGGCCCAGCGCGGCAATCAGCTCGCTTTCGGTTCCTTCGGTCTCAAGAACCTCGAGAACTGCTGGCTCACCGCTCAGCAGATTGAGGCTGCCCGTCAGGCCATCACTCGTCATATGAACCGTGAAGGTCAGCTGTGGATCAGGGTCTTCCCTGTGAAGCCGGTCACCAAGAAACCTCTCGATACCCGTATGGGTAAAGGTAAGGGCGATCCCTACGGATTCGTCGCTCCTATCACCCCCGGCCGTATCATCTTCGAGGCTGAGGGCGTTTCCCTCGCAATCGCCAAGGAGGCAATGCGTCTTGGCGCCAACAAGCTCCCCGTGGCTACCAAATTCATCGTCCGCAGGGATTATGTGGAATAATTTAATGGAGGAATCAGAACAATGAAAGCAGCAGAAGCACGCGAAATGTCTGTAGCAGACCTGCGCGACCGCATCCAGGTCGAGAAAGGAAATCTCGACACCATGAAGATCAATCACGCAATTTCTCCATTGGAGGACACTTCCAAATTCAAGAAACTCCGCAAGGATATTGCTCTGATGATCACGATCCTCGCTGAAAAAGAAAAACTGAACTAAATCAAGCAGACTTATGGAAAGAAATCTTCGTAAGGAAAGACAGGGCGTCGTGGTCAGCAACAAGATGGACAAGACCGTCGTAGTTGCAGTAGAGCGCAAAGAGAAGCATCCCCTCTACGGGAAATTCGTGAAAAAGACCACAAAGTTCGTTGCTCACGACGAGAAGAACGAGTGCGGTGAAGGCGATACCGTCCTCATCATGGAAACCCGTCCTCTCAGCAAGACCAAGAACTGGAGAGTAGAAAAAATCGTTGAAAAAGCTAAGTAGTTATGATACAGCAGGAAACACGTTTACAGGTGGCCGACAACAGCGGTGCTAAGGAAGTCCTTTGCATCCGTGTGCTTGGCGGTACCCATCACCGTTATGCCACTGTGGGCGACACCATCGTCGTTGCAGTGAAGAGTGCGATTCCTGGCGGCGACGCCAAGAAGGGTACAGTCTCCAGGGCTGTGGTCGTACGCACCAAGAAAGAAATCCGCCGCGCCGACGGAAGTTACATCCGTTTCGACGACAATGCTTGTGTTCTTCTGAACAATGCAGGCGAACTTCGCGGAACCCGTATCTTCGGCCCCGTTGCCCGAGAGCTCCGCGAGAACTATATGAAGATCGTTTCACTGGCACCGGAGGTCCTTTAATACATCAAGATTATGAAAAAGCTCAAGATAAAGAAAGGCGACACCGTGTATATCAATTCCGGTAACGATAAGGGAAAGACCGGCAAGGTCCTTTCCGTCCTCAAGGCCGAAGACCGCGTGATTGTCGAAGGCATCAACATGGTCAGCAAGCACACCAAGCCCAATTCCAAGCAGCCTCAGGGTGGAATCATCAAGCAGGAGGCCGCCATCCATATTTCCAATGTGAATCTTCTCGATGCCACCAGCACCGCAGCCAAGCCCGTTCCCACGCGCGTTGGTTATAAGGTTGTCGACGGCAAGAAGGTCCGCGTAGCTAAAAAATCAGGACAGGAGATTAAGTAATTATGGCAAAGAAAGCAACAGCAGATCAGCAGAAGGCCCCCAAGGGTTACGTTCCTGCTCTGAAGAAAGCCTATAAGGAAGAGATTGCAGACAAGCTCGTCAAGCAGTTCTCCTACAACACCGTTATGGAAGCTCCCCGCCTCGTCAAGATCACCATCAACGAAGGCGTAGGCGATGCCACCCAGGACAAGAAACTTGTCGAGGATGCCGCCGAGGAACTTTCCCTCATCACCGGCCAGAAGGCTGTCATCACCATCTCTCGCAAGGACATCTCCAACTTCAAGCTCCGTAAGGGCATGCCCGTTGGTTGCAAGGTCACTCTTCGCGACGTCAAGATGTATGAGTTCCTCGAGAAGCTCATCCGTGTCACCCTCCCCCGTATCCGCGACTTCAACGGTATAGCCGAGAACATGGACGGCCGTGGCAACTACACCCTTGGCATCAAGGAGCAGATCATCTTCCCCGAGATCGACATCGACAAGAACCCCCGCATCCACGGGATGGAGATCACTTTCGTCACCACAGCCAAATCCGACGAGGAGTGCAAGGCCCTGCTCGCCGCATTCGGTCTGCCTTTCAAGAAACATAACAACTAAGAGATATGGCAAAAGAATCAATGAAAGCCCGCGAAGTAAAGCGCGCAAAGCTGGTTGCCAAATACGCCGAAAAGAGGAAGGCCCTCAAGGAAGCTGGCGACTGGGCAGCTCTCGACAAGCTCCCCAAGAACGCTTCTCCCGTACGTCTTCACAATCGTTGCTCTCTTACCGGTCGTCCCAAAGGATACATGAGGGCATTCGGCCTCAGCCGTATCCAGTTCCGTGAGATGGCCAGCAACGGTCTCATCCCGGGTGTAAAGAAGGCAAGTTGGTAGAATATTAAAAGATTAACGATATGACTGATCCCATCGCAGATTTCCTCACCAGGATCCGCAATGCCTATCTGGCAGGTAAAAAGGTAGTGGAGATTCCTTCTTCCAAGATGAAGGAAGCCCTCACCAAGATTCTGTGCGAGAAAGGATACATCCTCAGCTACAAGGTAGTCGAGGGAACTCCGTACAACACCATCAAGATCGCTCTCAAGTACCATCCCGAGACCAAGATGCCCGCTATCAAGAAGATCGAGCGCATCTCCACCCCCGGCCTCAGGCAGTACACCGACGTGGAAAGCATGCCCCGCGTCCTGAACGGACTCGGCATCGCCATCATTTCCACCTCCAAGGGCCTTGTCACCGACAAGGAAGCCAAGGAACTCGGCGTAGGCGGCGAAATCATATGCTACGTATATTAATATTATAAAGAACAAAACAAATGTCACGAATTGGTAAATTACCTGTAAACCTTCCGGCCGGAGTGAGCGTGGAGCTCCTCGACGGCAACGTTGTGAAGGTGAAAGGACCTCTTGGTGAGATGTGCCAGAAAGTTGATCCGGACATCAACGTCACCATTGAGGACAACGAGATCAAATTCACCCGCCCGACGGACCAGCCCCGTCACCGCAGCATGCACGGTCTGTACCGCGCACTGGTGCACAACATGGTGGTCGGCGTGAGTGAAGGATTCACTGTTAAGCAGGAACTCGTCGGTGTCGGTTACCGTGTAGCCGCCCAGGGTCAGCTCCTTACTTTCTCTCTCGGATATTCCCACGAGATTCAGCTCATGCTTCCCGCAGAAGTGAAGGCAGAGGTTCCCGAGATCAAGAAGGGTGAGACCCCCAAGCTGGTTCTCAAGAGCTGCGACAAGCAGCTTGTAGGCCAGGTCGCCGCCAAGATCCGCTCATTCCGCAAGCCTGAACCTTACAAGGGCAAGGGTATCAAGTTCG
>CAMJJO010000060.1 GCA_946406095.1 uncultured Bacteroidales bacterium
AGGGCCAGGTCGATGACCTGATGCAGGAGTTCGGACTCGTCTCCGCCGTCTTTTTTCGCATTCCATATGCGCCCGATCAGCGGATTCTCCATATTTACCTTGATGTTGAAAGACTCCGGCATCTGACCGTAGAAGTTCATTCCTCCGCCCAGTGCGCTCATCTCGCGGTAGCGGCGCATGAACTCGTTGCGGGTGATGAGCACGGGCGCGGAAGTCTCTCCCAGATTCTCCGGCTCCACGTAATACTCGTTCCCCTCGGGGAGGGCGCTCTTGAATAGTTCGTCCAGCGCCTTCTTGTCGTCTTCGCTCATTTCGGGCTTCACCTTGTCTTCCTTGGGAATGAGATTCGACACCGAATCGGAATCCACGCGGGCGAAACGGGCATCCTTGAGCTTCTGCTCCAGAAGGTTCACGAAATGGGAGTCCAGCTCGCAGTCCATCAGCAGCACGTCGTAGCCGAGTTTCTTTGCGGCTTCGATCTGGGTGTACTGCTCATCGAGGTTGGTGGCATAAAGGTAGACCACCTTCTTGTCTTTGTCGGTCTGCTCGGTCTCGATGCCCTTGCGGTAGTCTTCGAAGCTGAAGAACTTGCCGTCGGTATTCTTGAGTAGGGCGAAATTCATGGCGCGTTCGCAGAACTTCTCGTCGGAGAGCATGCCGTATTCGATGAAGAGCTTGAGGTTGTCCCATTTCTCCTCGAACTGCTGGCGCTGCTCCTTGAAAATCTCCTCCAGGCGGTCTGCCACTTTCTTTGTGATGTAGGTGGATATCTTCTTCACGTTGGCATCGCTCTGCAGATAGCTGCGGCTGACATTCAGGGGGATGTCCGGGGAGTCGATCACTCCGTGAAGCAGGGTGAGGAAGTCCGGCACTATGTTGTCGACGTGGTCGGTGACGAACATCTGGTTGCAGTAGAGCTGGATCTTGTTCTTGTCGATGGCCATCCGCTCCTTGATCTTGGGGAAGTAGAGCACGCCGGTAAGGTTGAACGGATAATCCACGTTCAGGTGGATCCAGAACATGGGCTCTTCCTCGAAGGGGTAGAGGGCCTTGTAGAAGTTCTTGTAGTCTTCTTCCTTCAGCTCCGACGGGGCCTTGGTCCAGATGGGTTCGATGCTGTTGATGACGTTGTCTTCGTCCTTCTCGACCTCCTTGCCGTCTTTCCATTCGGTCTTCTTTCCGAACACGACGGGAACCGGCATGAACTTGCAGTACTTGCCGAGCAGCTGGGAGATACGGCCCTTGGCGGCGAACTCATCGCTGTCTTTGTCGAGGTAGAGGGTGATGACGGTGCCGCGGTCCTCCTTCTTGCTGTCTTCCATATTGTATTCCGGCGAGCCGTCGCAGGTCCATTTGACCGCCTTTGCCCCATCCTGCCAGGAGAGGGTTTCGATGGTCACCTTCTCGCTTACCATGAATGCGGAATAGAAGCCGAGGCCGAAGTGGCCGATGATATTCTGGTCTTTGTACTTCTCCAGGAATTCCCCGGCGGAAGAGAATGCGATCTGGTTGATATACTTGTCGACTTCTTCCGAAGTCATACCTATGCCGTGGTCGATAACGCGCAGTATCTTTTTCTTCTCGTCGAGTTCGATCTCCACTTTCAGGTCCCCGAGTTCGCCCTTGAACTCGCCGTTGGAGGCCAGCACCTTCAGTTTCTGGGTGGCGTCCACGGCGTTCGCCACGAGCTCACGCAGGAATATTTCGTGGTCGGAATAAAGGAATTGTTTGATTACCGGGAATATGTTCTCGGTGGTTACACCGATTTTGCCTTGCAGTTTTTCTTTAGCCATAACAAAAAAACGTTTCAGTTGTTCTGCTGAAACGTTTCTCAAATTATGAGCCATTGACAAATTGTCAATACTCTACCGCAGTCCCCTTGTACGTGCTCTTGAACTCATCCAGTTTTGCCGCGTTGTAGTAGGTGGTCAGGTAGCTTTCACCCTCGCGCATCAATGTAAACTGGTTGTAGTAGCCATAGCCTTCGTAGTATGTGGGCACATAACCCCAGTACAACTTCATCAGCGGAGAAGTGAATTCTGCCGTGAACCCGTTGCCTTCGTCGTAAAGCCCGGTGTATTCGGCGGACAGATAGGGGGATTTGTCATCTTTGTTGCGCCCCGTCATATGAAGGGTGCCGATGAAAGACAGGACCCCGTTGCCGGTGCTGGCGAAAGTCCAGGTGCTGTCGGCGGTAAGGGTGATCGTCATTTCGCTGGCCGAATAATCGAAATGATTCTTGAACGCATCGGCAGTGACCAGGGTGTCGAAGGATGCGGACAGGATGTAGTCCAGCTTGCTTCCGTCGGTTTCGCAGAGCACCAGCGCCGCAGCCGTGACCGTGCTGTTGAGGATGGAATTATTGAGGAATGCAAGATTGTCCACGGTCCTTCTGGAAGGATCGTTGCTATTGTAGGTGCAGGATGCGGCAACTGCAGCAATCGTCAAAATGAGAAATAACTTTTTCATGACCTATCCTCCTTTAGAACCTGTATCCTACGCCACCGCGGAGCCAGTTTACGGCAGTGCCGAGGCCTGCTTCGGCGAAAACGAACAATTTGCGCCCATATTCGACTCCAACGGGAGTGAACTGGACGTTGAATGCCAGTTTGTTCTGCATGGTGTCGAAACCGGCATAGTATCCTACACCCACACCAAGGGCGATGTAGAGTTTGAGGCCGCCCTTATGGTAGTAGTTGACGGCTGCGGTAGGGAGCACGATGAACGACTGCCCGGAACGAGTCCTTTTCGGCTGGTCCGTAAGGCCGTCGATAATCTGGTTGCTATATGTGCCATATACCAGATCCACTCCGAAACGGAACACATCGCTATAAAGGTAGTACACTTCTGCGCTTAATGCCGGGCTGGCCTTCAGGTCGCTGGTGTAATCCCCGTAAATGGCTGCGAGGCCATAGGTGACCTGGTTGGTGCCATTGGTGAAGTACTCGGTTCCGGAGCCGGGAAGGCCGGCACCCAATCTGATGCTGAACCGCTGGGAGCCGTCGCTCTGTGCGAGCGCGGAAACGGTGCAGAGCATCAGCGCAAGTATGAGAATGATTCTGTTTTTCATCGTTTATCTGATGTTTTTGGATGCGAGTTTCGCAAGGTCGTCTTCTGCCTTGATCTTGTCGATGATGGCGGCGACGATCTTGAAAGTGCGGGAGTCCTGCGTGTAGGTGGCGGGAGTGATGAACTTCACCCGCCCCTGGCGCTGGAGTTTCTGCGCGGTAGCCTTCTTCTTGGCGGAATCCGGTGCATAGACGGCTATAGGATTGCCTCCGAACATCCCGACAATCTTCATGCAGGGGATGTCGGTCTCACCGTCGCCGAAGTAGATCATGTGCGAGAAGGGAATGCGTTTCTTGTCATCCGCCATGCTGGAGTTCACCATCTTGGAATCGTGCTGGCTGGTGATGCCCTTGCTGATCTTGAAGAGGAACTGGGTCTTGGCGGTATGGTCCACCGCTATCCCGGGCCATTCGGCCACGCCGTCACTATTATATATAAAGGTGCCTGCGTAGATATGCTTGAATTCCTTGGCGATGGGGGAGCCTTCGATAATCTCCTTGAGGCCGGAAGAGTTGATGTAGTGCTCCACCTTCACACCCTTATGCCGCCCGTATTCATTCACCAGCGAGAACCATTCCTTCACACCCTCGAAGAGTTCGATGTGCTGGCCGAACTCCTTGAACTTGCTGCGGCGCAGGGGAATGCCGGCCTTGCGGGCTTCGTCGAACATCAGTTTCATATATGCAAGCACGTTGCTTGCGTCCTGCCCGATGGCGATTCCGTCGCTCATCTTCCAGAACTCTTCCTTGGTTTTGCCCACGGCCTGGATGAAGCCGAATTCCTGCATGTTGCCCGGCGACAGGGTGCCGTCGAAGTCGTAGATCAGAGCCGCTATTGGTTTTTTCGCCATTGTTTTTACCCCTTATTTTTGAAATTCACCACAAATCTACGCAAAATTCACCACATAGTTTGTCTTTTTCTTGCGGGCGAAAGCATTCGGGTATATTTTTGCGTAGTGAGAAACGAAATTACTATCATTTTATAGCTATGTACAAAAGACCTGCGGCTCCCAGAGCCGAACATTACCTGAGCAAACTGCAGAAGTCCATGGCCACCTGGTGGGACGGGCTCGCAGTATGCGATTACCACGGACAGCAGTATACTTTCGGTGCTCTCGCACGCAAGATCGAAAGGCTTCACATAGCCTTCGAAGGCGTCGGCATCAAGAAAGGGGACAAGATTACCCTCTGCGGAAAGAACTCTGCCAACTGGGCGGTTTCCTTCCTCGCAATCAGCACTTATGAGTCGGTCGTAGTGCCGCTTCTCGCAGACTTCCTTCCCGAAGCGGTAGAGCGTCTCACCGACCATTCCGACAGCATCGCTCTCTTTACCGATCCCGAAACCTTCGAGAAGCTGGACATGAGCAAGATGCCGAATGTCCGCTACGTCATCAGCCTTTCTGATTTCATGCCCCTCTGGGGAGCGGACGACGCACTCATGAAGGCGTATACTACTTTGGACGAGCGCTTCAACGCCAAGTTCCCCAAGGGATTCACCGCTGCCGACGTCCACTATCCGACCGACAACGACACGGACCTCAACGTAATCAACTATACCTCCGGTTCCACCGGCAACCCCAAGGGCGTCATGCTGCGCTATGAGTGCTTCAGCGCGACCATCGACTTCGGCCAGCGTTACATTCCCTGCAACAATGCCGACAACATCGTTTCGATGCTCCCTATGGGCCATATCTACGGGCTTACCTATGAATTCCTCTATCCGCTCATCAGCGGCGTCACTGTATACTACCTTGGCAAGACCCCTTCTCCTTCACTTCTTCTGAAGGCCATGCAGGAGGTGCAGCCGTATATCGTGATCACCGTTCCGCTCGTGATGGAGAAAGTCTACAAGTCTTCCATCAAGCCTGTGCTCGGAAAGTGGTATATGAAAGTCCTGACCGCCATCCCCGGAATCAGCGGCGTCATCTATAAGAAAGTGGGTGAAAAACTTCAAGGCGCATTTGGAGGAAAAGTGCGCGAATTCGTGATGGGCGGTGCCGCCCTGAACCCTGAAGTGGAACATTGCTTCAGGAAGATTAAACTACCTTACACTGTCGGCTACGGCATGACCGAAGCCGCCCCGCTACTTGCCTATGAACATCCTTTCGACTACGCCCCCGGTTCCTGCGGCAAGGCAGTCGACTGCGCCGACGTGCGCATCGATTCGGAGGATCCCGAGAACATCGCCGGAGAAATCCAGGCAAAGGGTACCAACGTCTGCAGCGGATACTACAAGTATCCCGAAGCGGATTCCGCGGTTTTCACCGATGACGGATATCTCCACACCGGCGACCTCGGCACCATCGACGCCCAGGGCAATATCTTCATTCGCGGCCGCTCCAAGAGCATGATCCTCGGCCCCAGCGGACAGAACATCTATCCCGAAGAAGTGGAAGCTGCGGTCAACCAGCGCCAGTTCGTTGCCGAAAGCGTGGTCGTGGACCGCGCCGGCAAGCTCGTCGCCCTTATATATCTCGATGCCGACGGCATCAAGAAGGCCGGCCTCGACGAAGAAGCAGTCTCCGATATCCCCGAACAGGTGCGTCGCGGCGCCAACAGGCATCTGCCTTCCTACAGCCAGATCACAAAGGTGGAAGTCGTGCTTCAGCCCTTCGAGAAAACACCAAAGATGAGCATCAAGCGCTTCCTCTACAAATAATTTATTATATTTGTGAAGAAACTCATTTATCATGAATCTTCACAAATCAATACTTGCTGCCGCGGGCATCCTGATGATTGCCTGCGGCATTTCTTATGCCAAGCCCAAGAAGGCCAAGGTTTTACCCGCAGAAGTCAAACTCACCAAACAGGTCCTTCAGGACAAGATACGGGGCGCCTGGGCAGGCCAGGTCATAGGCTGCACCTATGGCGGGCCCACCGAGTTCAAGTACTCCAATTTCATTCCGGACGATTATCCTATCGACTGGAACGAGCATCTGGTAAAATGGTGGTACGATCATTCTCCGGGCCTTTATGACGATGTCTACATGGACCTTACCTTTGTCGAGGTCTTCGACAAGGAGGGTCTGGATGCCCCTGTGGAATCCTTCGCAAAAGCCTTCGCCTATGCGGGATATCCCCTCTGGCACGCCAATCTCCAGGCACGCTATAATATCCTTCAAGGCATAATGCCTCCCGAATCCGGCCACTGGAAGAACAATACCCATGCAGACGACATCGACTTCCAGATCGAGGCGGACTACGCCGGCATCATGGCCCCGGGCATGGTGAACAGCGCAGTGAAGTACACCGACGATATCGGCCACATCATGAACTATGGTGACGGATGGTACGGCGGTGTCTATGTGGCTGCCATGTATGCTCTGGCCTTCGTCACCGACGATATCCCCTTCATCGTCAAAGAGGCTCTCAAGACCATCCCAGCCCAGAGCAAATACTACAAATGCATGGCGGATGTGATCAAGTGGTGGGAGAAGTACCCGGACAACTGGCACATCACCTGGGCCTTGGCCAACGAGAAATATGGCTACGACATCGGCTGCCCCAGCGGCTTCAACTCCGCTTTCAACATCGACGCCGTCATCAACAGCGCCTACATCATCATCGGTCTGCTCTACGGTAACGGCAATTTCTACCGCACCATCGACATCTCCACCCGCTGCGGCTGCGATTCCGACTGCAACCCTGCATCTGCAGGCGGCATCCTCGGCACCGTGCTTGGTTTCAACAAGATCCCGGAATACTGGAAGACTCCTATCTACGAAGTGGAGGATATCGACTTCAAGTACACCGACATCTCCCTGAACCGCGCCTGCAAGATGAGTTTCAAGCAGGCACTGCAGGTGATCGAGCAGGGCGGCGGCAGCATCGACGGCCCTTCCGTCACCATCAAGACCCAGAAACCTCAGGCGGTGCGTCTGGAGCAGAGCTACGACGGCTATTGGCCCGTGGCCAAGAAGGATATCAAGAAGACTCCTTGGCAGATGGGCGAGTACACCTTCGAAGGCAAGGGCGCCATCCTGACATATCATTTCACCCTCCCCAAGCCCTACAATGTCACTGATTACCAGGCGAATGTGGAGGTGTGGGTAGATGGCTCCCTCTATAAGACAGTCAAGCTTCCCTCCGCCGGCAACGGCCAGACCCGCGAAATCTGCGGCATCTGGGATCTCCCTCTCGGCAAGCACAAAGTCGCGGTGAGCTGGACCAACAAACCCGACGACATCAACATGGTGATCGACTGCATCAACATCTTCTCCGATAAACCTGCACCAGTCAAACACGTAGATAAATGAAAAAGATCCTCATAAGCCTGGCTGCCTTGATTTTGGCAATCCCGGCGTTCTCGATCAGTTCCAAGGCCGTATTCCAGGTCTTCCAGAATCCGTCCGACGCCTATCGCCCCTATGTCCGCTGGTGGTGGAACGGGGACCGCGTGGATGAGGCTGAAATCCGTCGCGAGCTGAATCTCCTCAAGGAGGCAGGCATCGCCGGTGTGGAGATCAACCCCATCTCCTTCCCGGGGCGCCCCGAGGATGCGGTCGGCCGCAAGGCCCTTGTATGGCTGAGCGACGAATGGATCGACATGCTCGCGGTGGCTTTCGACGAGGCCGACAAACTCGGCATCACCTGCGACCTTATCATAGGCTCCGGATGGCCTTTCGGTGCCGAATCGCTCCCGCGCGATGAACGGGCTTCCGTCGTCCGCACCCTGTGCGACAAGGCAACCGGGGGAGTGCTGTACGACAAATCCCTGTTCCATATCTACAAGGAACTGGATCCCAAATCGTCCATCCCCAACCCCAGCCGTACCCCGGAATTGATGCAGGTGCTGCTCGTTCCGGACCCGATCAATGATCTCTCCGAGGCCAGGGACATCACCGACAAGGTGAAGAATGGAGTGTTGAGGATAAAGATTCCGGCCGGGAATTGGCAGGTCTATTATATGGTGAAGTACAACTCCTTCGCGAGCGTGATCAACGGCGCTCCCGGAGCTGCCGGCCCCATCCTGGACCATATGAACGCCACTGCAGTGCGGAAGTATCTGGACCGTATGGCAGACCGCATCGAGGCCAGGACCGGCCCCCTCTCCAAGCATCTGCGTGCATTCTTCGTGGACAGCATGGAGCTGGAAGGCGCCAACTGGACCTCGGATTTCGCCGATGAGTTCAAGGCCCGTCGCGGATACGAGATACTTCCCTGGCTGCCCTTCACGATGTTCAAGCTCCGCCGTCTGGGCGAAGTGGAGGATTTCAACTACGGCTGTGCCAAGGGAGAAAAGTTCCAGAATCAGGTGGAACGCGCCCGCTATGATTTCGAACTCACCAAAGCCGAGCTGCTTGAGGAACGCTTCTTCAAGGTTTATGAGCAGTGGGCCCGCGAAAAGGGCGTGAAATCCCGTGCCCAGGGCTATGGATGCGGCTTCTTTATCGAAGAGACTTCCATGGGCCTGGATATTCCCGAAGGGGAGTCCTGGACCACCAACTGGCTGCGCCATGTGGTCGGTGAGGAGATGGGCGACGAGGATTACCGTCGCGGCCGCGGCTATACTATGATAGACAAGTACGTCTCTTCCGCCGCGCATCTGACCGGCAAGCGTCTGGTAAGCTGCGAAGAAATGACCAATACCTACAACGTGTTCTCCACCTCGCTGGAATACCTGAAGGTGGGCTCGGATATGAGCTGCATCTCCGGCATCACCCATTCGGTGTGGCACGGATTCAACTACTCTCCCAAGGAGGCCCCGTTCCCCGGCTGGGTGCAGTACGGAAGCTACTACAACGAGAAGAACACCTGGTGGCCCTACTGGAAGCTGCTGAATGACTACCGCGCCCGCATCGGGGCCCTGGTGCGCAATGCGGATATGTACACCGACATTGCCATCCTGCCTGCCAATGCGGACCTCTGGTCCACAATGGGCGTGCAGACTGAACCTTTTCCGGTGAAGTTGAACGTGCCCTATACCTCTTTGGTATGGGAGGCAATCCACAAGAACGGCGGTGGTGCAGACTATGTGTCCGAGAGCATCCTGGAGGGTTCGACCGTGAAGAACGGAAAGCTTTGCTTCGGCCCCAAGAAGTACAGTGTGCTCTTTACCGTCGAAGTGCGTGGCACAACCGTCGAGGCCATGGAAAAGATCCGTGAGTTCGTGCTGGGCGGAGGTCGCGTGTTCTGCATCGAGACCCTGCCCGAGAAGTCTGTGGGAATGAGGGATTTCAAGGCCAGGGATGCCCGCATACAGGCAATCGTCGACGAGCTCAAGCAGACCGGGCGCTTCATCCTTCTACCCAAACCGGAAGGGGATCATTTCCTGGAGTGGTATAAGGATGTGATGTCACAGTACGACCTTCCTCACACCATTACCATCAGCGACCCCGACCGCTTCCTGCTCCAGAACCAGTACAAGATGGACGACGGCAGCGATTTCTTCCTCTTCGTGAATGCCAGCAGGCTGGAGAAGAAATCCACCGACATCACCTTCCCTGCATCGGTCACCAAAGGCCGCAAAGCCTGGCTCTACGACCCTGCAACAGGCAAGCGCTATACTCTGAAAGTCCCTGCCGACGGCAAGGTGCACTTCGATTTCGGCCCGTCCGAGAGTTTTGTCTTCATGTTCGACAAGATGGGCGGAAAGGCTCCCGAGTACAAGCCTCTGCCCGTGAAGACGGAAGGCCTGGAACTGAAGAACTGGGCTGTCAGTTTCGTGAATCCCGAGGTCCCGGATGTTCCCGGCACCGTGATGGCCGAACTGGTCGACCTGAAGGATACCGAGGCCTACAAGAACTTCATGGGTGTCGCGACCTATACCACCACCTTCGGCGTTCCTGCCGGTCCCATGCCCAAGTATCTGAATCTGGGCAAGGTTGGCTACATCGCCGAAGTCACCATCAATGGCAAGCCTGCCGGCCTGCATTGGTATGGGGACGCAGTGCTGGATGTCACAGGCCTTCTTAAGACTGGCGACAACACCATCGAGGTGAAGGTTACGACTTTGATGAGTAATTACATGCAGACTCTTACGGAGAATCGCAATGCGCAGCGTTTCGTGTTGCGCCGCAACACTCCGCTGAAGCCTGCCGGCCTCATTGGCCCCGTAGTTCTTTACTAGTTGATTTTCATCCACTTACGCAAAAACGTCTGGTGAATTCTCACCAGACGTTTTTATATAACTTATTGATAATCAGTCTGCCAGGCACCGCCCCTGGCGGACGTGTCCACCCCCGGACACGGGCAGGGGGAGGGGCCCATCGCAGATGGGAGGGGCCGGAGCGAGC
>CAMJJO010000061.1 GCA_946406095.1 uncultured Bacteroidales bacterium
TCCAGCAGTTGCTCAGGAAGTTCTTATCCAGGAAGGTGGGATAGCCGAGGCTGAAAGGACCCCAGAAGTCGAAGTTGTAGCGGGAAGGATACCAGTAGTGGGTGCCGGTGCCTTCGAAGAACACGCTCACATCGAAGCCGTTCCAGGAGAAGCCGGTCTGGAATCCGTAATGGAGGCGGGGCAGTCCGTTACCGAGATAGATCTTGTCCCCGTGCTCTTCAAGAGTGTTGGCACCGATGCCGATTACACCGTCACCGTCGAGGTCGGCATATTTGAGGTCACCGGCCTTCCAGCCGCCGTTGAGGTTGGCGTTGCAGTAAGACTGGTCCACCTGACTGGTGTAGGCTGCGGCCTCTGCGTCGGAAGCGAAGAGACCATCGATGTGGAAACCCCAGATTTCGCCGAGCTCCATACCCTCATAGTAATTGGAAAGGAGCTTGGTTTCGTTCTTGAACTTGGTGATGGTGGAGCGGAACTCGCTGAGGGATCCCTTGACAAAGTATTCGAGATCTTTGCCGCCCACCTTGAATGAGTCTCTCCAGCTGAGCGAGAGCTCATATCCCTTGGTGCGGAGGTCTGCAGCATTCATCTGGGGAACGCCTGCGCCATACACCGAAGGGAGATCCATACCATCGGTGAGCATTCCGTCGGTGTCGCGGATGTATGCTTCGCCGGTGAATTCGAGTTTGTTACCCAGCAGGGCGAGGTCGAGACCGAGGTTGGTCTGCTTGGAGACTTCCCAGGTCTTGTTGGATGCCACGGGGTCGTCGAGGTTGGTGTAGCGGGCCATCACGGGATCACCGAAGCTATAGCCTGCGAAGGTCTTGAAGTTCACCAGACGGATGTAGGAGAAGTTGCCCACATTCTGGTTACCAAGAGTACCGTAAGATGCACGGAGCTTGAGGTTGTTGATATAAGGCTTGAGAGACTTGAAGAAAGGCTCCTCACTCACGCGCCAGCCGGCGGATGCGGACGGGAAGAATCCGAACTGATGTCCGCGGGCAAAACGGGAGGAACCGTCATAACGGGCAGATGCCTCGAAGAGATAGCGCCCCTTGTAGTCGTAGTTCACGCGGCCGAAGAAACCTGCCACCCTCCATGCGGACTGGTTTCCTCCTACTTCGGGGGTACGGGTCTCGGTGGAGATGAGGGCGAGGTCGGAGAGTTCGGTGGTGATGAGGTCATAACCCTTTGCGTAAACTCTCTTATAGTGGTAGTCGTCGTAGTTGAAACCGCCCATCACCTTCAGGTTGTGTGCATCTGCGAAAGTGTTCTCGTAGGTGGCATAGGCGTTCCAGGTCTGGCGGACATATTCCTGCACGGATTCCGTCATGTAGTTGTCGAATGCGCCCGCATTGTTGTATTCCACGATCTCACCCGCATACTGGGAATAGGTAATCAGGTTCCTGCGGTGGGTGTCGTGGTTGTTGTAGGTGCGGTAGCTGTAATTCGCCTTGAGGGTGAGGCCCTTGAAAGGAGTGACGGTAAGTTCCGTGGTGTTGGCGAGGTCGGTACGCTTCTCGATGTTGAGGTTGCCGCTCTGATATGCCCAGTGACGTCCGTTACATACGCGGTAGCCGAGGGCATCCACGAAGTAAAGGAAGGTGCCGTCGGGGTTCGTCAGAGGGAAGCACGCGGGAGCGTGACGGTCGCCATATGCGAATGAGTCCTGGATGTCGGCGAGGCCGGGGAAGTCGTAGGTGCCGACGAAGAAGTTGGTGTTGTTGCTGATGCGTGCGTACTTGTTGATGCGTGCATCGAACTTCGCGCGGAGGTTGTACTTCTCATACACGTCCGGGCGAACCTTCACCATACCCTGCTGGCGGTCGTACTGGCCGGAGAGATAGTACTTGACGGCCTTGTTTCCGCCGCTCACGCTCACGCTGTGGTTCTGGGTGGGATGCACGTCGTTGTAGAGTTCGTGCCACCAGTCGGTGTTTGCGTAGTATTTATAGTGTACTCGGCCCTGGGAGTCGGGAGCGGTGGTAACCACCCACGGACGTTCGGGGTTCTCGGTCTTGTCGTTCACGCGGGCGAGGAGTTCCATCATGTCCTGCTGGGTGTAATTGACATAGTTGGAACCCTTGCTCTCATACCAGAACTTGTTGATGGTATAGACGGACCAGTAGCCCCTGGTTTCCCATTCGGTGGAGGTGGTAGGCATCTCGACGCCCCAGCGGCCGTTGTAGCGGACCGTGGCCTTGTCTTTATCTACCGAACCTTCCTTGGTGGTCACCAGGATTACGCCATAGGCTGCACGGGCGCCGTAAACGGCTGCCGAAGATGCATCCTTGATGACGGAGATGGAGGCCACGTCCTGGGGGTTGATGCGGTTGATGCTGCCTTCGATGCCGTCGATGAGCACGAGGGGATCACCGCCGTTGATGGAGGTGTAGCCTCGGATGTTCAGCGAACCGGTGGAACCGGGGTTGCCGCTGGAAGTGGAGATGTTGAGTCCGGGGACTGAACCCTGGAGCATGGTGGTCAGGTTGTGAGCACTGCGGTTTTCGAGCGCTTTGCTCTCCACCTGGGTGATTGCACCGGTCAGATTGACCTTTTTCTGGACACCGTAACCCACGACGACGGTCTCTTCGAGAGTCATTGCATCGTCTTCAAGAGTTACGTTGACTGTTCCCTGGCTGGCGGGCACGTTGACGGTCTTCGTCACATAGCCCAGGCTGGAGAACTCCAAGACGGCATTTCCCTCCGGTATGCGTATCGAGTACGAACCGTCGTTGCCGGTCATCGTGCCGTTCGTGGTCCCCTGGAGAATGACTGCGACGCCGGGCACTGGCTGTGCGGCGGCATCGATCACCTTTCCCTGGACCGTGCGGTTCTGTGCATTCAGGCTGAAGCCCAAAAGCATCAATGCCGCTACGGCGAGAATCTTGTGTAATCTCATAATGTTTTAAAGGTTAATAGTTGAATTGATTATTTGTTCTTGTAATCGTTCAAGGTGAAGACTTTGGGGCGTGTCATGGTTTCGGTGAAGGTCTTGCCATTGCGGTCGGTCACCTTGACCACTATTGTAGATGTGGCGCTGGAAGCCGTAGCCCGGAAAATATGGGGCCACTTTGCGGTGAGGAAGTTGGGCGAAGCCGTGGCTTTGCACCTGGGGGCCGTCAGGGCCATGATATGGGCCGGATCGTAGGTGTATGTCTTGGCTACAGACAGCTCTTTTCCATCCTCGGTGATGCTTACCGTCCAGTCGTTGTCGTAATCCCACACGTTCACAAGTATGACGTTGGCGGGGAAAGCGGCAACAGTCTTGTAATAATCGTCGAATTTGGCGTTGCCGCCGCCTGCATCCGAGGTGACGACTTTCTTGACCTCGTTCATGTCGTATGCGCGGAACTGGTAGTTCTCGTCGTGCCCAGCCGACTGATAGGAGAACTTGAAATCCTTGCCGGTGAATTCCCATACGCCATATCCACCCGGAGTGCCGTCCTGTGCCAGGTGCAGGCCGGGCGTAACCTTTCCGGACCACCACCAGGATGCGCAGATCGCACCCTCGTTATGCTCCGAGAACTTTGCATTGTGGGTTCGGTGGAACAGATTGTGGGTATGGCCGCTGAGGAAGTGCACGTCGTAATCGGAAAGTGCCGAGATGAAGGCGGACATATTGGCCTCCCCGGCGGAGTTGGCTCCTTTCATGTAATTGTTGTCGAAGGATGTGGCTCCGTTCGGCCTGGAAACCGGAGCGTGTGAGGTGATGATTACCGGAGTGCTCTTGTCTACGAAAGACAGATCCTTCTTCAGCCAGGACATTTGCTCTGCGGTGTAGTCCAGCACATACTGGCTGCGGTAATCGGTGCCGGTGCCGTCGTTGTTGGCGCCGACATTGTTGTAGTCGATATTGTCCAGGACGATGAAATGGACCTTTCCAATATTGAATGAGTAGAATGTCGGGGCTATGTCGCGGGTGTAGCGGAACGCCTTGTTGTAGTCTCCCACCGAATTCATGTCGTTGTCGTGGTTGCCCATCGTGTGGAAGAATGTGATGTCCTTGAAACTGGTATTCACCGTATTCAGGTATTCGGGGAAGGTGTAGGAGTTGGAATACCAGTAAACATCCCAGGTCATGTCCCCCAGAGTCAGGCAATATCTCTTGCCGGGGGCCTTGGAGATGGAGTTGTTGAGAGTGTTGGCGACTCCTGTGAACTGACTTAGATCCCCGTTCCTGTTGGCGAGGTGCATATCTCCCAGAACGAACATGGTAAAGTTTTCGTTATCGGACTTGATGAGCTCGAAGTCCCTGCGCTCAGGCATATCCACGGCCTGGGTCAGCGTGGCGGAAAGCTGGGGAAGCACGCCCTGGGTGGGCACTTCGTATCCGGAAGGAATTATCACGAAAACATACATCCAGTTTTTGTTGGATTTAAGTTGATAGATGCCGTTCTCGTCGGTTTTTACAATCTCTTCTCCGTCAGACACAAGCACGTCCTTGACTCCCTCTCCGTCGCAGGTGACTATGCCGTAGATATTCACGCCCTCGCCCGGCTCTACGACCAGCGATTTCATCACGTTGAGGGTAAAGGCGGCGACGTAATAATTGATATCGCCTCTCTTGATATAGAACTTATAGTATCCGCCGGCAATCTTCTCCGGCAATCTGAAGGCCATTCGGGATCCGTCCTTCAGATCTGTAATGTCGCATACAAACTCGTTTTCTGCCACATCTCTGAGAAGTACCTTATCCGTAGCCACGATATTGGTGACGCCGCGAAGGGGGATTATAAGCTCCTGACCTTCCTCGACTTCGAAGAGCGAAGGTACGCTTATGTTCGTGGTTATGATCTTGGCCTCTTCCTGCTTGGGCTCTGGGCTGCAGGATGCTAAAACTGCCAGGAGGCAGAGGATGAAAAATAAAGATTTTTTAAAATCCATGTCCGGAACTTTAGTCTTATTAAATATGATTACAAATATAGAAAAAATCTTATATTTGTATATGCTCATTTTAGGATACGATTTAGGAAGTTCTTCAGTTAAGGCCAGTCTGGTTTGTGCCGAGAGTGGAAAATGTGTCGCTACGGCGTTTTATCCCAAGAACGAAGCCCCGATCCTGTCGCGTGAGCCCGGCTGGGCCGAGCAGGATCCTGATGCGTGGTGGGAGTATCTCAAGGCCGCCACTGCGGAAGTCCTTGCCTCTGCCGGCACGCCCTCCATCGCCGCCATCGGCATCTCCTACCAGATGCACGGTCTGGTGTGCGTGGATAAGGCCGGAAAGCCCCTGCGCCCAGCCATAATCTGGTGCGACTCCCGCGCCGTCCCTTACGGGCAGAAGGCCTTTGAAGGGCTGGGAAAGGACTGGTGCCTGGGGCATCTGCTCAACTCTCCCGGCAACTTCACTGCCGCCAAGCTTGCATGGGTAAAGGAGAACGAGCCGGAGCTGTTCGCCAAGATCCATAAGATAATGCTCCCCGGGGATTATATCGCCCTTCGCCTGACAGGAGAGGCCTGCACCACCGTGAGCGGGCTTTCCGAGGGGATGATGTGGGATTTCGCAAAGAACTGCCCCGCTGGCGAACTGCTTGATTATTATGGTTTTGACCCGGCCATCCTTCCGGAAATCCGCCCCACTTTCGGGGAACAGGGGAGGGTGAGTGCGGCTGCCGCTGCGGAGCTTGGCATTCCCGCCGGAGTGCCCGTGTGCTACCGCGCCGGCGACCAGCCCAACAACGCCCTCAGCCTGAACGTCTTGAACCCGGGAGAAATCGCCGCCACGGCCGGCACTTCCGGTGTGGTTTACGGCGTGCTCGGGGAGGTGAATTATGACCCCCAGTCCCGCGTGAATACCTTCGCGCACGTCAATCACAGCGCCGCGGATCCCCGTTTGGGAGTGCTCCTCTGCATCAACGGCACCGGCATACTCAATTCCTGGATGCGCCGCAACGTTGCCTTCGACGGCATGACCTATCCCGGAATGAACGCCCTGGCCAAGGAATCTCCCATCGGCAGCCGCGGAATCAGCATCCTGCCATTCGGAAACGGCGCCGAACGCATGCTCGGAAACGCCGCTCCCGGGTGCAGCTTCCACGGCATCGACTTCAACCGCCATGGCCGTGGGGACCTGCTCCGTGCAGCGCAGGAGGGGATAGTCTTCTCGTTCCAGTACGGCATCGAAGTTATGCAGGCAATGGGCATGAAGATAGACCGAATCCACGCAGGCAATGCCAACATGTTCCTTTCGGAAGTGTTCCGGGAGACTCTGGCCTCCGTTTCCGGCGCCACCATCGAGCTTTACGATACCGACGGTTCCGTCGGAGCCGCCCGCGGTGCCGGCCTCGGCGCTGGCATCTACGCCTCGCCTGCCGAAGCGTTCACCTCCCTGGAGCGCCTGGCGCTGATAGAACCCGCCTCCGACCGCAGGCCGTATCTGGAAGCATATCAAACTTGGAAACAATATCTTTAATAACAATGAAACAGTATTATCCTACAATCGGCAAGATCCCTTTCGAGGGACCCAAGAGTAAGAATCCCCTTGCATTCCATTACTATGAACCCGAGCGCTTGGTGCTCGGCAAACCCATGAAGGAGTGGCTGCGCTTCGCAATGGCGTGGTGGCATACCCTTGGCCAGGCCTCCGGCGACCAGTTCGGTGGCCAGACCCGCAGCTACGAGTGGGACAAGGCATCCGACCCGATGCAGCGTGCCAAGGACAAGATGGATGCAGGTTTCGAGATCATGAGCAAACTCGGCATCGGTTTCTTCTGCTTCCACGATATCGACCTGATCGAGGATACCGACGATATCGCCCTCTACGAGGCCAGGATGAAGGAAATCACCGATTATGCTCAGGTCAAGATGAAAGAGACCGGCATCAAGCTCCTTTGGGGTACCGCCAACGTCTTCGGCCACAAGCGCTATATGAACGGCGCCGCCACCAACCCCGATTTCGACGTGGTCGCCCGCGCTGCCGTGCAGGTGAAGAACGCCCTGGATGCCACTATCAAGCTCGGCGGCGAGAACTATGTGTTCTGGGGAGGACGCGAGGGCTATATGAGCCTTCTCAATACGCAGATGCAGAGAGAAAAGGACCATCTGGCCAAGTTCCTGAAGGCCGCCCGCGACTATGCCCGCGGCAAGGGATTCAAGGGCACCTTCCTCATCGAGCCCAAGCCCATGGAGCCCACCAAGCACCAGTATGACGTCGATACCGAGACTGTTATAGGTTTCCTCCGTGCCAACGGACTGGACAAGGACTTCAAGGTGAATATCGAGGTGAACCACGCCACTCTCGCCGGCCATACCTTCGAGCACGAGCTGGCTGTTGCGGTAGATAACGGCCTGCTGGGAAGCATCGACGCCAACCGTGGGGATGCCCAGAATGGCTGGGATACCGACCAGTTCCCTGTGGATGAATTCGAACTCACCCAGGCTATGCTGCAGATCATCCGTAACGGCGGCCTCGCTCCCGGCGGATCCAACTTCGACGCCAAACTGCGCCGCAATTCCACCGACCCCGAAGACATCTTCATCGCCCATATCAGCGCGATGGATGCAATGGCCCACGGTCTGCTGAATGCCGCGGAAATCGTGGAGAAGAGCCCCATCCCCGCAATGGTGAAGGAGCGCTATGCTTCGTTCGATTCCGGCATGGGCAAGGACTTCGAAGACGGAAAGGTCGGCCTGGAAGCCCTTGTGGATTACGCCAAGGCAAACGGTGAACCCAAACAGATTTCCGGAAAACAGGAACTCTATGAGACGCTGGTCAACCTTTATTCTGTTTAGCATCTGCTTTGCTGTGTCGTTTTCGCTGATGTCCGGTTGTTCAAGCCGGACATCAGGCTTTGATGTCAACATAAAGGTAGACCGCATCTGGAACAGCGAAAAGCATTGCGCTTTCACATCGCTGATTGAATTCAACGGCAGGTATTACGTGGCATTCCGCGAGGCGGGAAGCCATATTTTCGAGCCTGACGGCACCGCCCGCGGGCAAATCCGGATACTCCAGTCCCGCAACGGCAGGAAATGGAAGTCGGTCGCCTGCCTCTCGAAAGAAGGTTACGATCTCCGCGATCCTTCGCTTTCGGTAACTCCCGACGGCCGCCTGCTGGTGTCTATGGGCGGGTCGGTGTATGTGGATAAGAAACTCGTCGGCCGGGATCCCATGTATTCCGAAAGCCTGGACGGGCATGGTTTCAGCACTCCCGAACCCATAGAAATCAAATCTCCCAACGCAACCGGAGAGGACTGGCTATGGAAAATAGACTGGTATGGAGGTACGGGATACGGAGTAGTTTATTCCTCATTGGAAGACACTCCGGAATCCGAAAACAAAACAGTAGTTTTCCTGGTCCGGACGACTGACGGAGTGCACTACGAGGATGTGGCAAAAATCGATGTTCCCGGCTTCCCGAACGAGGCTTCGGTGCATTTCCTGCCGGACGGGCGCATGCTGATGCTGCTGCGCCAGGAGCAGCTGGACAGGCAGGGAATATGGGGAGTGAGCGAAGCGCCCTACACCGATTGGACGCTGACCAAGACGGGATTCCAAGTCGGAGGCCCCAACTTCATCGCCCTGAACGACAGCACGATAGTGGCCGGTTCCAGATCATATCTGATCCCCGGATCCTACAAGACTATGTTGCTGAAAGGTGGCCTGGACGGCCGTTTCGAGCAGATTGCAGTTCTCCCTTCCGGAGGCGACACCAGCTATCCCGGATTCCTTGTCGTGGGCGACGAACTATGGGTCAGCTACTACTCATCCCACGCCACCCCCAAGGCCGCGGTTTATCTCGCGAGGATTCCGCTTAAGCAGATTTAGAACGCCAGAGGGCGGTCATATCCTCCAGGGTCTTTCCCTTGGTTTCAGGCACAAGGCGCCAGACGAACACGGCGGCGATGATGCATATCACGCCGTAGAGGGCGTATGCGAAGAAATGGCCGAAGCTGTCGCCCATTGCACCAAGGCGCATGTTGTACATGGGTACGAAGGTGCTGGAAACGATGAAGTTGAATATCCACTGGAACGCCACAGCAATGGCCGTAGCCTGGCTGCGTATGGTGTTGGGGAACAGTTCGGAAATATACACCCAGCAGATGGGGCCCCAGCTGAACATGAAGCAGGCGCTGTAGACCATGATGCTTAGCACAGGCACCAGGGCGGGCAGTGTGATTACATTGGAAAGTGCAACTCCCGCGGCGCCTACAGCCATTCCCAGCGAACCAGTGATGAGAAGAGGCTTGCGGCCCAGTTTCTCCACAGTGAAAACGGCCACCAGAGTGAATGAAATGTTGATTACTCCCATTATCACCGTGAACAGCATATTGTTGCTTACGCCCATGGACTCGAAGATTCTCGGGGCAAAATAGAGCACTGCGTTGATGCCTATTATCTGCTGGAACACACTGAGCATGCATCCTATGAAAATTACCAGCCATCCATAGCTGAACAGCTTCTCCGTCTTCTCCACCGTAGTGGCTTTGATTTCGGCGAGAATCTCGCGGGCCTTGGCTTCGCCGTTGATATTGCTCAAGACCGTGAGGGCCTTCTCGTCCTGCCCGTTGAGGGCAAGGTAACGCGGAGTCTCCGGCACCAGGAGTATCAGCAATGCAAAGGCGGCGGCAGGCACTGCCTCGCTCACGAACATCAGCCTCCAGCCGATGCTGTTGGTCCATTCCACCACTGCCGGGTCGTTCGCGTGGGAACGTATGATCAGGAAGTTCACGAAATACACTACGAGCTGCCCGAAGATGATTGCGAACTGATTCCACGACACCAGCGTGCCGCGCTTGTTTGCAGGTGATACTTCAGCGATGTACATGGGGCACAGCGCCGAAGCCATTCCCACGCCGATGCCGCCGAGCACGCGGTAGAGGTTGAATGCCACCAGCAGGCCCTTGGTGGCAACTCCCTTCTGGAAGAAGAGGAATTCCGGATGATAAGACCCGAGAGCGGACAGCAGGAACAGGATGCCGGCCACGAACAGCGAGCGTTTGCGCCCGAGGCGGGATGCCAGAAGGCCGGAAATCAAGGCTCCGATCACGCATCCAATCAGAGCGCTGGATGTAGTGAACCCGTGCAGGGCATCTGTATATGTAAAATCGCCGGCAGTCTGGAAAAAGGACTGCAGGCCCCGCTCCGCGCCCGATATGACGGCAGTGTCGTATCCGAAAAGAAGTCCGCCGATCACGGCTACCAGCACTATGCCGGTAAGATAGGCCCGGCTGCC
>CAMJJO010000062.1 GCA_946406095.1 uncultured Bacteroidales bacterium
AGCCCGGTACGCCCGGCTTTGTCGGTGTAGGTGGGGCCTATGCCTTTCAGGGTGGATCCTATCTTGGCCTTGCCCATCGCACTCTCGCTGGCGGCATCCAGAGCTCTGTGGGTGGGAAGGATGAGGTTGGCGCGCTTCGAGATGAGAAGGCGCCCGTCGACATTGACACCCCTGGCCTCGATTTTTTCGATTTCTTCGAGCAGGATGACGGGATCGATGACGACTCCGTTGCCGATCACGTTCAGGGTGTCGTCCCGGAAGATGCCGGAAGGAACGGTGTGCAGCACGAAGGCCGTGCCGTCAAACACTAGGGAATGCCCTGCGTTGGGGCCTCCCTGGAACCTCGCAACAATCTTATAGTCAGGAGATAAAACGTCGACAATTTTGCCTTTTCCCTCGTCTCCCCACTGGAGCCCGAGGACAACATCGATCTGATTAGCCTTCATCTGTTTGTATTGTTAATCTGAAAAATCGTATGAATATAGTCATTTTTCGGGACAACGGGAACACCTGGCCGCCATCTATATGCCGACACGCCGGAAAATATAGTCTACGTTCTTGAAATAATAGTCAAGAGTGAAGCAGGATTCGAGCTCCTCCGCACTCAGCAGGGAGCATACTTCCGCGGAGTCCTTCAGCAGGGTCTGATAGTCCAGATTCTCGGTCCAGGCCTTCATCGCGATGGGCTGCACAAGGTCGTAAGCCTGCTCGCGGGCGAGCCCCTTTCCGATCAGCGCATTCATCACCCTCTGGGCGAAGATGACACCCTTTGTGCGGTAGATGTTCGAGAGCATATTCTCGGGATACACCACCAGATTCTCCAGGATGCCCTTGAACCGGGTCAGCATATAATCCAGGAGTTCGGTTGCGTCCGGCAGCACGATGCGTTCGGTCGAGGAGTGGGAGATGTCCCTCTCGTGCCAAAGCGCAACGTTCTCGTATGCCGTTGCCATGTATCCACGCATCACGCGGGCGCATCCGCAGATGTTCTCGCTGCTGATGGGATTGCGCTTGTGAGGCATTGCGCTGGAGCCCTTCTGGCCTTTGCGGAAGGCCTCTTCCGCCTCGCGGATTTCAGTACGCTGGAGATTGCGCACCTCGAATGCCATCTGCTCGAGAGTGGCGGCGACAAGGGCCAGTGTGGCCAGATAATAGGCGTGGCGGTCCCTCTGAAGCACCTGGGTGGAGATATCCGCCGAGGCGATGCCCAGCTTTTCGCAGACGTAGTCCTGGATCGAAGGGGGGATGTTGGCGAAGTTGCCGACCGCACCGCTCATCTTCCCTGCCTCCACTCCGGCGGCGGCGAACTTGAATCTCTCGATATTGCGTTTCATCTCCTCGAACCACAGCGCCCACTTGAGCCCGAAGCTGGTGATGTCGGCGTGGATGCCGTGGGTGCGGCCTATGCAGGGAGTGTCCTTGAATTCCTTTGCGCGCTTGCGAAGCACCTCGAGGAACTCTTCCATATCTTTCAGGAGGATTGCATCCGCCTGCTTCAGCAGATAGCCGTTGGCGGTGTCCACCACGTCGGTGGAAGTGAGCCCGTAGTGCACCCACTTGCGCTCTTCGCCCAGGGTTTCGCTGACTGCGCGGGTGAAGGCCACCACGTCGTGGCGGGTCTGCTCTTCTATCTCCTTGATGCGCTGGATGTCGAATCCGGCCTTGGCACGGATCTTCCCGACATCTTCCGCGGGGATGACCCCAAGCTTGCTCCAAGCCTCGCAGGAGAGGATTTCAACCTCCAGATAAGCGGCGAATTTGTTCTCCTCGCTCCACACGTCCCTCATCACTTTCCTCGAATAGCGTTCAATCATATCAGCGAATGGTTTTAAGGAAACTTTCGATATTTGCGGCAATCCTGGCCTCCGGGTCGGCGTCCTCGCCCTTGCGGAACTTCTCGCCCGTCAGGTGCTCATAGAGCTCTATGTAGCGGTCGGTGATGCCGGCCACGACTTCGTCGGTCATCTCGGGCACTTTCTGGCCCTCCTTTCCCTGGAATCCGCCGGCCATCAGCCACTCCCGCACGAACTCTTTGGAAAGCTGTTTCTGATGCTCTCCGCGGGCCAGTCTCTGCTCGTAGCCGTCGGCATAGAAGTAGCGCGACGAATCCGGAGTGTGGATCTCATCCATCAGGAGGATCTTCCCGTCCTTGCGGCCGAACTCGTATTTCGTGTCCACGAGGATGAGCCCGCGCTTGGCGGCGATCTGCGTGCCGCGCTCGAAGAGTGCCAGGGTGTAGCGCTCCAGCTGCTCGTATTCATCGGCCGGGACCAGTCCGCTGGCGATGATAGCCTCGCGGCTGATGTCTTCGTCGTGCCCCTCGGCCGCCTTGGTGGTGGGGGTGATGATGGGGGTGGGGAACTTCTCGTTCTCGCGCATGCCTTCGGGGAGGGGGACTCCGCAGAGGGTGCGTTTGCCGTCGCGGTACTCGCGCCAGGCGTGCCCGGCCAGATATCCGCGCACCACCATCTCCACTTTATAGGGCTCGCACAGATGCCCGACAGTGACCATGGGATCCACTTCGGCTATCTTCCAGTTGGGGATGATATCCGCCGTGAGGTCCAGGAATTTCGAGGCTATCTGGTTGAGAACCTGTCCCTTGTAGGGGATGCCCCTGGGCAGGACTACGTCGAATGCTGAAATGCGGTCCGTGGCAACCATTGCCAGATGTCCTCCTTCGAGGAAGTATACGTCGCGCACCTTGCCGGTGTATTTGGAAATCTGTCCCGGAAACTGAAAATCGGTGCTGACTACTGCTTGTTGAAAACTCATCGTTTTTTGTTGATAACTTGCTTGAAAACGCCTTTCAAAGTTATAAATATTTTCGTAATTTTGTATCCCGTTGTTGGTAGACTTTCACATACCTATTATATTATGAAATTGGTTTACACAGGCAAGACAAAAGACGTTTTTGCTCTTGACAACGGTCATTATCTCCTCAAGTTCAAAGATGACTGCACGGGAAAGGACGGAGTGTTCGATCCCGGCGAGAATTCCGTAGGCCTCACCATCGAGGGAGTGGGGGACGTCAACCTCAGGATGTCCATCTATTTCTTCGAGAAACTCAACGCCGCTGGCATCCGCACCCACTATGTGAGCGCGAACCTCAACGACACCACCATGGAGGTGCTGCCCGCAAAGGTTTTCGGGCACGGACTGGAGGTTATCTGCCGCCACAAGGCAGTCGGCAGCTTCATCAAGCGCTACGGCGAATACATCGAGCCCGGCACCGACCTTCCCGCCTATGTGGAGATGACCTTCAAGAACGACGCCAAGGGGGATCCCCTCGTCACCAAGGATGGTCTCATCGTCCTCGGCATCATGACGGCCGAACAGTACGATGCCATCAAGGAGATGACCCAGAAGATCACCCAGGTGGTTGCCGACGACCTCAAAGCCAAAGGCCTGGTGCTCTACGACATCAAGTTCGAATTCGGATACGACTCCGAGGGCAAGGTGATGCTCATCGACGAAATCGCATCCGGCAACATGCGCGTCTACAAGGACGGGCAGTATATCGATCCTATGACACTTTCAAAGCTTTTCTTTGCATGAGTAAGGTAGCAGTCATAATGGGCAGCGCCAGCGACTGGGACGTGATGGCTCCTGCCTGCACCACGCTGGAAGAATTCGGCATTCCCTACGAGAAGAAGGTTCTCAGCGCCCACCGTAATCCGGGCCCTCTGGCCGACTACGTGAAAGCGGCCCGGGACAACGGCTTCTCCATCATCATCGCCGGAGCCGGCGGAGCAGCCCATCTGCCGGGCGTGATTGCGGCGCTCACCACCATCCCCGTAATAGGGGTGCCGGTAAAGTCCAAGGCGCTGAACGGGCTGGATTCCCTCCTGTCGATAGTGCAGATGCCTTCGGGCATTCCGGTCGCCACGATGGCGATAGACGGAGCCAAGAACGCAGCCCTCTACGCTGTATCCATACTGGCCCTCTCCGATGAGGGGCTCTCAGCGAAACTGCAGGAGTTCCGCAAAGCGCAGAGCGACAAAGTCCTGAATACAACAATCTAAACTCGTATGCCCACCGCCGCACGGTGGGCATACGCTTTAATGATATGAGTAACAAGCGATTATTCGTCGAAAAGAAAAACCGTTTCAGCGTGGAGGCCGACAGCCTGCTCGCCGAGCTTAACGAGAACCTCGGCCTGGGTATGAAATCCCTTAGGCTCCTCAACGTTTACGATCTCTTCGGATTCTCCGACGCCCTTGTGGAGAAATGCCGTTATGCCGTCTTCGGCGAGACCGTCACCGATACGGTGACAGACTCCATCGATCTTTCCGGGAAAAAGTATCTGGCGGTGGAATACATCCCCGGCCAGTTCGACCAGAGGGCATCCTCCGCAGTGGACTGCGTGCACCTGATAGATCCCTCCGCGGAAATCAGCATCAAGAGTTCCCGTCTGCTGATCTTCGACGAGACCGTGACGGACGAGGTGCTCGGCAGAATCGCCCATTACTATATCAACCCCGTGGAATGCCGCCGCAAGGATCTGAGCATACTCAGCCTGAATGAGCAGGCGGAGGTGAAGCCTCTGGAAGATCTGGGCGGCTTCATAGATATGCCGGAAGGGGAGTACGGCGATTTCTGCCGCTCCCACGGCCTGGCCATGAACACCGACGACCTCCGCGAGGTGGCGCTCTACTTCCGGAAGGAAGGGCGCAATCCCACGGAAACCGAACTCCGCATCCTGGACACTTACTGGAGCGACCATTGCCGCCACACTACCTTCACTTCGGAGCTGGAGGAGATCAGCATCGAGGAATGCTTCCTCAAGCCTGAACTGGAAGCCAGCTTGAATCTTTTTGCACAGATGCGTGAGGACCTGGGGCGCGTGCAGAAGCCTGTCTGCCTGATGGAACTTGCAACCATCGGCGCCCGCTGGCTCAGGGCCAAGGGGAAACTGGACGACCTGGAGCAGAGCGAAGAGAACAACGCCTGCAGCATCTTCATCACCGCCACCGTCGACGGCAAACCGGAGAAGTGGCTGCTGCAGTTCAAGAACGAGACTCACAATCATCCCACGGAGATCGAGCCTTTCGGAGGCGCTGCGACCTGCCTCGGCGGAGCCATACGCGACCCTCTTTCCGGGCGCGCTTACGTCTACCAGGCGATGCGCGTGACCGGCGCGGGGGACATCCTCACCCCGGTGGCGGACACCATCCCCGGCAAGCTGCCCCAGAAGATGATCAGCCGCAAGGCCGCCGGAGGATACTCCAGCTACGGCAACCAGATCGGCCTTGCAACCACCCACGTGCGTGAAATCTATTCCGAAGGATACACTGCCAAGCGTATGGAGATAGGTGCCGTCGTGGGTGCCGTCCGCGCTGCCGACGTGCGTCGCGAGAGCCCTGCGCCCGGCGACGTGGTGCTGCTTCTCGGCGGCCGCACCGGCCGGGACGGCATAGGCGGAGCGACCGGTTCCTCCAAAGAGCACACCGAGGCTTCGCTGGAGACCTGCGGAAGCGAGGTTCAGAAGGGAAACGCCCCCGAGGAGCGCCAGATCCAGAGGCTTTTCCGCCGTCCGGAAGTCACGCGCCTGATCAAGAAAAGCAACGATTTCGGGGCCGGCGGAGTCAGCGTGGCCATCGGCGAGCTTGCCGACGGCCTGGATATCTGGCTGGACCGTGTGCCCACCAAGTATGCCGGCCTGAATTCCACCGAACTCGCAATCAGCGAGTCGCAGGAAAGGATGGCCGTGGTGGTGGATGCCTCCGATGTCGAGGAATTCCGCCGTCTCTGCGCGGCCGACAATATAGAGCTTACTCACGTTGCCAACGTTACCGACCGCGGCAGGATGCGTATGTATAATGGCGGTGACATCGTCTGCGACCTTTCCCGCGCCTTCATCGACAGTGCCGGTGCAAAGCACTATGCCAAGGCGGCAATCCTCCCGGTAGAGGATAAAGACCCCTTCGTGCGCTGCCCGGAAGGCAAGACTCTGGAAGAGAAGATGATAGCGGTGATGGGCTCGCCCAACGTGGCATCCCAGAAAGGCCTCGTGGAGATGTTCGACTCCACCATCGGCCGTTCCACCGTGCTGATGCCTTACGGCGGAAGGCGCCAGGCCACGGAGACCCAGGTTTCGGTGCAGAAACTCCCCGTGGACGGCTACACCGACACTGCCAGCATAATGGCCTTCGGCTACAATCCGGACCTGGCCGTCTGGAGCCCCTACCACAGTGCTGCCTATGCAGTGGTGGAGGCATGCACCAAGGTGGTCTGCGCCGGCGGCGAATGGTCCGGGATGCGCTTCTCGTACCAGGAATATTTCGAGAGGATGACCTCCGACCCTCATACCTGGGGAAAGCCGCTGAGCGCCCTGCTGGGTGCCCTCAGGATGCAGGCGGCCCTCGGCCTTCCGTCCATCGGCGGCAAGGACTCG
The DNA here is from genome assembly GCA_946406095.1 of uncultured Bacteroidales bacterium. Classification (GTDB taxonomy): domain Bacteria; phylum Bacteroidota; class Bacteroidia; order Bacteroidales; family UBA932; genus Cryptobacteroides. Next base: position 6,395 of record CAMJJO010000062.1, read on the forward strand.
ATGAGCGGCACCTTCGAGCATATCCACGTGCCACCCACCCTCGTGGCCTTCGGCATCACCACGGTAGATGCAGGGAAGGTTATCTCCACCGAATTCAAGAAAGCGGGCAACAAGATCTGGCTCATCCGCCACACCCCTCTTGCCAACCGTATGCCCGATACGGCTGCGCTGGCAGGCAATTGGAATTACATACATTCCCAGATCGAGGCAGGAAGGATCGTTTCCGCGTGGTCCCTGGGCTATGGCGGCGTTGCAGAGGCTCTGGTGAAGATGTCCATGGGCAATGCCCTGGGAGTTAAAGTCAATATTTCCGAAGACGAACTTTTCCGCCTTGCTCCCGGTTCCGTTCTGGTCGAGGCCGACGGCGATCTGGATTTCCCTTCCGCCACACTGCTCGGCGAAGTGACCGAGGGCGGCATCTGCATCAATGGATGCTGCATTCCTCTGGAAAAGTTGGAGGCAGCCTATGAAGGACGCTATTTCAAGATCTATCCTCCTCGCGTCGGAAAAGACGCCGCTGCAGGGCTTTCCGCGTCAGGCAAAGGGCAGGGTAATGCGTGCCTCAGCACGCACGGCGGAGGACGGGACATCGCTCGAGCGATGTCCGAAGTCCGGGAGCCGCGGGGGTATTCTAGGGGGCAGAGCCCCCTACAGACAATGACAGACAAGGACGCAGTCATTGTCTGCCTTCCAGTATTCCCGGGAACAAACTGCGACTACGACACCGCCAAGGCATTCCGCAAGGCCGGAGCGGAGGTGCGCCCCTTCATCTTCCGCAACCTAACCCCTCAGGACGTCCTGGACTCCATCGACGGCCTGGCCGCCCGCATAGATGAATGCCACATCCTTGCATTCTGCGGCGGATTCTCTTCCGGAGACGAGCCCGACGGAAGCGGCAAATTCATCGCAAATGTAATCAACAATGCAAAGGTCGCTGCGGCGATATCTGCCCTGCAGGCCCGTGGAGGCCTGATCCTCGGCATCTGCAACGGCTTCCAGGCCCTGGTCAAGAGCGGCCTGCTGCCTTATGGCAAACTGGGTTGCGTGACACCGGATTCTCCCACTCTCTTCCGCAACGACATCAACCGTCACATCTCCCTTATCGCCACGACCGAAGTCGCCACGGTGAATTCTCCCTGGCTGTCTTCTTTCAAAGTAGGGGACAGGCACTCCATCGCTTTCAGCCATGGCGAAGGCAAGTTCGTGGTGAGCGAAGAATTCGCCCGCGAGCTCTTTGCGAACGGTCAGGTGGCCTTCCGCTACGTAGACAATCCCAACGGCTCCGTCTGCGATATCGAGGGCATAGTGAGCCCGGACGGGCACATCCTTGGCAAGATGGGGCACAGCGAACGCTACGAGCAGAACCTCTTCAAGAACATCTCCGGCGAGAAACGCCAGGGTATTTTTGAAAACGCAGTCAACTACTTCCGAAAAATATGATAAAGAAAGAACTGATTTTCGATGGCAACGAGAAGCAGGTCTTCGCAACCGAAGACCCGGATAAGGTCATCTTCCGATACAAGGATGTGACCCTTGCCTACAACAGCATCAAGCGCGCCCGTTTCGACGGAAAAGGGGCGCTTAACAACCGCATCTCCGCTATCCTGCTGGGCTATCTCAACAAGAACGGCGTGCGTACTCACTTCCTCGAGCAGGTAGGGGAGCGCGAGCAGCTCTGCCGCAAGATCGACATCATCCCCATCGAGGTCTTCTGGCGCAAGCGCATCGCCGGCACCCTGGCTACCAGACTTGGGGTCGAGGACGGATTCTGCCCCGGGAACACCATCGTGGACCTGGTCTACAACAACGACGATCTGGAAGATCCCGTCATCAACAAGCACCATGCTGTCGCCCTCGGGCTCGCCACCTACGACGAACTGGACATTATGATGGCGGTTGCGCGCAAGGCGGGGACCCTGCTGGAGGCACTCTTCCACAGTGCCGGCATCGAGCTTGTGGACATGAAGCTGGAATTCGGGCACGCATCGGACAACGGCGAACTCATCCTTTCGGACGAAATCAGCCCGGACACCTGCCGCCTCTGGGACGAGGCCACCGGCGAAAGGCTTGGCAAAGACCGCTTCCGTCTGGACCTCAGCGACGTGGTCGCATCCTACAAGACCGTTTTGGAAAGACTCGAAAAACTGGATATTCAATAATATGGGAGTACTTGCAGTTTATGGCGTAAAGGACGCCTCTACATATATCTATTACGGCCTGCATAACCTGCAGCACCGCGGGCAGGAAGGCGGCGGCATCGCTACCTTCGACGAAAACGGCAAGTCCTACCGCTATCGCGGCCAGGGCCTGCTGAGCGAGATATTCACCAACGGCGAGGTCGGCAAACTGAAGGGCTCGATGGGAGTCGGCAGCGTGAAGTATGCCAACGCCTCCAAGAGCGGCCCCGAGAACGTGGAGCCTCTGTACTTCCGCCACAAGAGCGGTAACTTCGTGGTTGCAGGCGAGGGTAACCTGGTGAACGCCAGGCAGATAGCCGATTATCTCGAGAAGCACGGCACAATTTTCCAGACCGATACCGACAGCGAACTCCTGGCGCATCTGATCAAGAAAAACTATAACGAGGAGCGCATAGACCGCATAGTCAAAGCCCTGAACATGATGGAAGGCGGCTTCGCTTTCGTCATCATGACCAGGAGCCGCGTCTATGCCTGCCGCGACAAATACGGCATCAAGCCCCTCTGCATAGGCAAGCTCGGCGACGGCTATGTGGTGAGCAGCGAATCCTGCGCCTTCTCCATCATGGGTGCCGAGTTCATCCGTGACGTCAAGCCTGGCGAGATCGTCTCCTTCGACGGTGCCGGAATGCGCAGCACCATCTGGTCCCGCTTCTCCCGCCACCGCATGTGCGCAATGGATTACATCTACTTCGCACGCCCGGACAGCGATATCGATGGCTGCAACGTGCACGCCTACCGCAAGGAAGCGGGCCGGCGCCTCTATCGCGAGTGCCCTGCGGATGCCGATATCGTAGTGGGTGTGCCGGAATCCGGCCTGAGCGCCGCGTTCGGCTATGCCGAGGAGAGCGGAATCCCCTTCGAAATGGGCCTGGTGAAGCATAAATATGTGGGCCGCACCTTCATCCAGCCGGTGCAGAGCATGCGCGAGCTTGGTGTGAAGATGAAGCTTACCGCAGTCCGCAGCATAGTCAACGGCAAGCGTATTGTGCTGGTGGACGACTCCATAGTGCGCGGCACGACCTGCCTCAAGATAGTCACCCTGCTGCGCGAAGCCGGGGCGGCGGAGGTGCACGTGCGCATCGCCAGCCCTATGATGCGCTTCACCTGCCATTATGGCGTGGATACTTCCACTCCCGAAGAACTGCTCTGCTCGCACCGCACCCTGGAAGAAGCCTGCAAGGCCATCGAGGCGGATTCCCTGGGCTATCTCAGCCCTGAATCCACCCGCGCGTCCGCTTTCGGCTGCGCAGATCCCTGCCAGGCCTGCTTCACGGGCGAGTATCCTACCCTTCTTTATGATGATGAAACTACAAACGATTAAGATATGGCTCAATCATACGAAAATGCCGGCGTGAATCTGGAGGCCGGATACGAGGTAGTAAGAAGAATAAAACAGCACGTGGCTTCCACCACGCGCACAGGTTCGATGGGAAACATCGGCTCCTTCGGGGGGATGTTCGACCTCTCTGCCCTGGGGGTGAAGGAACCTGTGCTGGTGAGCGGCACCGACGGCGTGGGCACCAAGCTCAAGATTGCCTTCGCGATGGACAAGCACGACACCA
>CAMJJO010000063.1 GCA_946406095.1 uncultured Bacteroidales bacterium
TGCGTATGCCCATCACCGCCAGGAAAGTGTAGCAGTTCTGGTAGTCCACGAACCAGCCCGGAGCCTTCAGGGCGTCGAAGGAGTAGACCTCGGTCATGTAGTGATAGAGCTCATCCGGATCCACTATTCCATAAGAACTGGAAGACGGCCTGTTCCTGAACGGCACCAGCTTGGCAGAGAACCCGTCGCTCATCAGGTAGTCCTTGATGCCGATGTTAAGGTCGCCGCCGTTGCTGAGCATGTTCAAAGGCCTGTCCCACTGATAGTTGGAGAGGAAGTCCAGCACGAACAGTTCGGGCTTGGTCAGGAAATCCTTCCCCGCCGGAATCTCCAGAATCAGGGTATCCAGCATCCGCGAAGCCATCGCCTCGGAAACTATCCCGCTGGCGAGGGCGTTGGCTTTGTTCACGGGCACCGCGATCTTGCGGGAGGCGATGTAGTCGTACTTCCGGCCGGAACTCATCTGCACCTTCACCTGCGGATGCTTGAAGAGCTTCATCACGTCGGAAATGCTCATCACGCGGTTACGCTGGTCGTAGATGGGGATATATTCGTTGGTGCCGTAGAGGTACTGCTCCGGACCGATGGTCAGCGGCAGGGGCTTGCTCTCGTTGCAGGCCCACTTCATCTGGTCGATATGCCAGTCGGTGCCGAGGAGGGAGGTGTTGGCGATGCGGACGTCCGTGCGCACATTCTCCACTTCCTGGGCGTACCAGAGAGGGAAGGTGTCGTTGTCGCCGTGGGTGATCAGCACGCCCTGGGGGCCGACGGATTTGAGGTAGTTCGCCCCGAGTTCAGGAGCGGTGCGGCGGCCGGAACGGTCGTGATCGTCCCAGTTCTCGGCGGCCATCAGTGCGGGCACGCACAGGCAGACCGCGGTCACCATCGCCCCGAGGGCAACGCTGAAGCGCCCCTTCAGGGCATCGTTCAGCAGCTCATAGAGCCCTTGCACGCCGAGGCCTATCCACACCGCAAAGAAGTAGAAGGATCCGGCAAAGGCATAGTCGCGCTCGCGCACCTGGAAAGGCGGCATGTTGAGGTAGACCGCTACCGCGATGCCTGTCATGAAGAACATCAGGAAATTCAGCCAGCATCCGCGCTTGTCCCGCCCGAACTGGAAGAAAAGGCCTATCAGCCCCAGCAGGAAGGGGAGGAAGTAGTAGTGGTTCTTGCCTTTGTTCTCTGCCAGCACCGAGGGAGCGTTGCTTTGATCTCCGAGGTACCAGTCGTCGATGAACTTGACTCCGCTTTCCCAGTTGCCGTGGAAGATGTTCCCGGGCGAGGGGCTGTGGACGTCATTCTGCCGGCCTACGAAGTTCCACATGAAGTAGCGCCAGTACATCCATCCCAGCTGGAAATCGAAGAAGAATGCGAGGTTCGCGCCCATGGAAGGCTTGGGGGACGCCGCGCCTTTGATGCGGGTGCCCTTGTTGCCGGTGTAGGTCTTGTAGAACTCCTTCGAATTCTCGTCCATCCCGCTCCACATGCGGGGGAAGAGCATCTTGCCGGAGGCGTCGTACTTGGCCTCGCCGGGGCCGTCCACTTTCTTGTATTTGCCGCCCAGCGGAGTCCAGTACTTGGTTTCCACCACATCGTAGGGGGCGTCATAATACTGTCCGTAGATGAGCGGGGTGCTGCCGTACTGCTCGCGGGTGAGGTAGCGGACCAGCGTGAAGGCGTTGTCCGGCTGATACTCGTTCGTGGGGGTCTTGGCGCAGGAGCGGATGATATCTATGCTGAAGATGGAGAATCCTATGATGATGGTGGTGAGGCACAGCAGGGCGGTGTTCCAGAATGGTTTCTTGGCGTCCAGCGTGCGGAAGAGCCCCCAGAAGCAAAGGCCGAGAACCGCCACCAGGAAGAAGGCCGCGCCGCTGTTGTAGGGCAGGCCCAGCACGTTCACGAAGAAGAGGTCGACGTATGCGGCGGCCTTGGGGAACCAGGGGATGACGATGAACACCATAAGCCCGAGGATGACTCCGCCGATGATTAGGATTTTTAGGAGTTCCTTGAAGGTGAAGGGGCCGTCTTCGCGCTTGCGGTAGTAGTAGATGAACACGAGTGCGGGGATGGCCAGGAGGTTGAGGAGGTGGATGCCTATGCTGAGGCCCATCAGGAAGGCGATGAGCACTATCCAGCGATTGGCGTGGGGCTCGTCGGCCACGTCGTACCATTTGGTCATGATCCAGAAGACGAGGGCGGTGACGAGCGAACTCATGGCGTAGACTTCACCTTCGACTGCGGAGAACCAGAAGGTGTCGGAGAAGCAGTAGGCGAGGGCGCCGACCAGGCCGGAGCCGATGATGGCGAGGGAAAGCCTCTTGGTCATCCGTTTGGCAAACCAGACGATGGTGAGGTAGAGGAAAAGGATGGTCAGCGCCGAGCAGATTGCGCTCATGGCGTTCACCAGCACCGCGGCGTGCATATTGTCGCCGAAGAGGGTGAAGATGCGCGCGAACAGCTGGAAGGTGGGGTTTCCCGGAGGATGCCCGACTTCAAGTTTGTATGATGATGCGATGAACTCGCCGCAGTCCCAGAAGGATGCGGTGGGTTCTATGGTGCTGAGGTATGTGAACGCGGATACCACGAAAGCGAACGCCGCGGCTATCCTGTTCCATAGTTTGAACGTCTTTTCTGTCATAACTTACAAATATAGCAAATTCTGCCGAAACTACTGCGCGGGGGCGGGGAAGGGGCGTTTGGTGGAAGGGAGTGTGCCGTGGAATGGGGTGTGCAGACACCGGGGAGGGTCGTTTGGTGTCTGGATGGTGGTTTTGGCTGCCGCAGACACCACGGAGGGGTGTTTGGTGTCTGGAGGGGGCTGAATAATAGTTGAAAGGTGAGATGTCAGTCAAGTTCATATTTCCATCCTAAACGGCGAAAGAGGGTTTCCGACAAATCCAGATCCGCCTCCGGAATTGTCAGCGTCAGCCGCACACTTCCTCTATACCCTTTTTCAGATGCAATATCTCTCAGTACCATCGGTCTTGGGGACGCTTTTGGGAGATACCCTTCCACATAACGGGAACCGCGACTATTTCGAGATCTATCCAGATTGTACTGCGCCTGGAGTTTCATCCAGAAGGCTGCTGGAATCTCCGGTAAACCAGACTCAATCTTCGTGGCTATTTCGGGCGTGAAATTGCGTACACCGTGAATCAATGCGCTTAAATGAGTGGCTTGCAGCCCTGTAGCATCTGCAAAGTCTTTCTGCCTTAGATTCCTTGCTTTCAACTCCTCCCCCAGAATACTGCCAGGATGCACCAACATAGCAGGTGATGCACCATTCAAAGCAACCATTCCTTCATTTTTTGTTTCCATAATGAGTATTGTCTATTTCTATTAAATCAACCTGGATACCATCCTCCAATTCCCTGAAAATCAATCTATGCACAAAACGATTCGACAAACGCACAGATGACAATTCACTTAGTTGGTACCTCAATTTTTCATAATGAAGATAACTTAACTGCCTTAACGCCGCCACATTCTCTGCAAACTCCATCGATCTGACTGCACGCACAAAGCCGGCATATAGTTCTTTGTTCATAGCCACATCTTTATACTCCCGGCTTTTACCCTTAGTATACAGTTCGTACAACTCTCGTGTCATTAATACCTTCATCTCACATCTTTTCTGCAAAGATAATAATAATTACCTAATTATTATAATTTTATAACTAGTTTTGTAATAAATGAAAAAACAGGGCCACCCGGAAGGGCAGCCCTGAGAATGTTGGAGTGTTGATGGTTATGGAAGATGAACCGTCACAAATCCATCTGCAGACATCGTAGCGTTGTAGTAATAAGCAAGCGCTGTTGCCACCGAAGCAGAATTAACATACAAATCAAGTCCTGCGGAATCCGCACAAGTGTTCTGGAAGAAGTATTTGTTATTATCATTCTCCGCACCCGCCGCAGAATATAACGGGACAAATGCAACTCGTGCAGTTTTAAGAGTTCTGAGTTTTCGGCAATTGCGGAACATAGACTTGAAATTCCATGGACCTGTAAAATCCTGCAGGGATGTACCCAAATCAACGGTTTCCAAATTAACGCATCCATCAAAAGCGCCTTGAAAGTCAGAAGTATAACCTCCTATCTCATTTACGAAAGAAGTAAGGGCCGTACATCCGGAACAAATTAATGCCCAATCAGCACCATAGGGAGAATAATGGAGCATACTTCCATAAGGCCCGGCGGTAAGATGAAGGCTTTCAAGACTAGTGCAGCCTGATACAAACTCCTGCAAAGACCTTATACCATCATTATAATCATAAGAGCCCTTACCGTTTTGGAAGAAGTGGGCACCCAGTTCCAAAGTTTCTAGAGCTGAGCAACCCTTGAACATCTGATTAAAGTATCTTGCTCTTTCCGTCTGGAAGTTACTGATATCGATGGACACAAGTGACGAGCAGTTTGTGAACATACTGGTGAATTCCGTAACATATTGTGTGTTCATAGTGGACACATCTATACTGGCAAGTGAACTGCATCCATAAAACATACTGTTACATGTCGTCAACTGACTGAAATCCATCTTGCTGAGGTCCACCCCGGTAAGTTTGGCACAGCCGCGGAACATATCTTTGACCCCCGACGTTCCAGATCCATTACCCACTTGCGAAAGTTCTACTTGAGAGAGCAAATCAATACTTTCCAGTTCCTGCATACTCTGGAACATACTGCGGCAGTCATGATCCAAAGTAACCCTATGAGCAGCTGTATGAAGGGTGACTATGCCTGTTCCGTCATTAAATGATGCATAGATTGGAGCATACGAAGGACCCTTTGCTAAATTGCAAGTAGTTACCGTGGGGGACGCCTCTCCTAATGACAACTCTATTCCTTTTATCAGATTATCCTCGGATGTGTATGTTTTGTCATCTGCCCCGGTCACGTAATTCTTTAGCGCGACGTTGAATCCAAGACCATTTGTGAATGAAGATGTGATAATCCCGGTTGAAATCTCCTTCACTGCCATAGGCGTTACTGTATTTCTTTCTATAACAACGGTCTTTGCAGTTTCAAAAAAAGTTGAGCCACCACCTTCAAAGAATACTTCAAAAGGCAATCCAGCATAGGACATGGCCGGTAAGACAAAATAGAAATCCGTAGGAGTGGAGAGGTTCAGAGTAACGGGTGTCGACAATGTCATATCCTGCGATTCTCCCTGCTCACTCTCGAAAGAATAGGTATCTGAGGAGAAATCATAATAGAACAAACCTTCATAGTCCTCTCCGGCATCATGTTTAGCAATACGAATTTTTGAGATTGTTTTCACGCCTGTCAGCTGAAGTTTCACCCATCCGACAAGACTGGTGAATTTATATGACGTGCCATCGGCGCTATTAGCTACCATGAAGTTTCCGTAGCCCGGTGTTGACGAGGCAGAGTCATATCCACCGTGGAAAAAATTGACCGACACCTTATTATTGGCCGGGGTTGACACATCACCGATGCTGGAATACACGGCACAATAATCGGTAAAGCTTTTGCTCACAGTTGTGGCAGAACCCGAAAGAGTGAATGTACCGGTTGCCGGATCGGTACAATTATATGTACTGCGCTGATTTCCCTTGAAGACATAAATCACATCGCCGGCATCCCAATGGTGACGGTATTTGTATGTGCCGCCGTCATTATAGCGGTCCATTCCGGCCTTGGTGTCATTGGTGTCATTATCTCCGGTGGTGGCGATAATGGTTTCAGGGAAAAAGACATCTTCTTCCGGGTCTGCCGGAGCAACAGGTTCCTGCTGGCAGGAGATCATTGTGGCGGCGAAAAACGCTGCAGCAAAGATTAAAAACTTCTTCATAACTTTTCCTCCTTGTTACCATTCAATTTCAGGATTCTCCGTGGAATCGGTGATGCTGCCTATCTGGCAAACAGGTCCTTCCAGAGGAATGCAGATGACCTCCACTTCAGGGGCGAGGTATTCCCTACTTGTTTTTTTCATATGGTTTGAGATTTGATGTGTCAAAGGATTTTTTGTTCGAGGGCTTTGCGGACCATCTCGGCGGAGGTGGTGGCGGCGAATTTGTCGAGCATTTGCTTGCGGTACCATTTCACTGTTTCGGGGCTGAGGCCGAACTTTTCCGCGATTTGCGGGCTGGTGCGGCCGAGGGCGATTTCCTTCAGGATCGTGAGTTCCCGTTTGGTTAGAGAAATGGTTTTGGCGTCTTCCATCGTTTCCGTGTTATTGGTATTTGCAAATATCCATATTAATCCCCGCTTAAACACCACCCCTCGGGGTGGTTAGCTCCACCCCAAAGGGTGGAATAACGCCCTTTTTTCTCCTCCGAAACCCCGGCATTCACACATTTTCGCTACATTTGTTCTGAGTATGAACAAACGAATTATCGCAATCTTGGCGACCCTCGCGGTCCTGCCTGCCACCGCATACAACGACCATCGCGGTCACAACCTGGACTCCCTCGAAAGGGTGGTCGCCCGCTGGACCCCGGACGCCATCGACCGTGCCGGCACCCAGGAACTGATCGACCTCAACAACGCCTGCCGCAGCCTGATGCTCGGCTACAGCACCACCATCGGCCCCAAAAGCGAGTTCTACGCCCGCAAAGCCCTCAGTATCAGCGTCCCCCGCGGATGGGAGTTCGCCACCTGGGACGCCAGCAAATACATCGGCCAGTGCTTCTGGGCGCAGGAGAAATACGACAGCGCGCTTTTCTACTATAACAAGGCCCGCGAGGCGATCGAGCGGATGGAGAACGGCGGCACTTCCCCCACGGCGCCGGACGGCTACGGCCAGAAGGAGATCGACGACGCCAAATCCTCCCTCTACGGCGCCATCGGCAACCTCTACAGCATGCAGGACTCCATCCCCCAGGCAATGGCATTCTACGCCAAGGCAGGGGCCATCTTCGACAAGTACGGATGGAACACCAGCAACTCCGTCCTCTACTACAACATTGGCGAGACCTGGGCGGGCGAGGGGGACCTGAAGGCGGCGGAAAAGGCCTACCGCAAGGCTCTGGGCTATGCCGAGATGGAGAAGGATTCCCTCTGGATAGCGACCAGCCACAAGGGTCTGGGGCGGATGTATCTGGATATGGGGAAGATGGGGAAGGCCCTGCGCGAACTCCATCTGGCGGAGGAGTACTTCGCCGCCCACGACCGGGAGGAAACCATCTTCCGGAAAGAGAACTTCGAATATATGTCCATCGCCCTCCAGCGGCAGAAGAAGCAACTGACGGTCATCATCTTCGGGATGGTGCTGATGGTCTTGCTCGCCGCCGGCATCCTTCTTCTCGGGCGGAGGCTTCGCGCATCCCGCAAGGAGCAGGAGGAGACCGCGGTGGTGATGGAGGAGACGCTGGCGGACCTGCAGCATTCCAAGGGCCCTGCGGACGGCATCGATGCCCAGGTTTCCGACCGCGAAAAGGAGATCCTGGAGCTGCTGGCGAAGGGATATACCTCCCCGCAGATCGCCGAGTGCCTGCACCTCAGCTCCGAGACGGTGAAGTGGTACCGCAAGAAGCTGCTGATCAAGTTCGACGCCGCCAACACCGCCGAGCTCGTGCTCCGCGCCAAAGAAGGGAATTTGCTGTAGTTTTTGATTATCTTTGCACTATGAAGAACGATAATGACTGGAAGCAGCGTCTGGGGGTGGTGTATTCCACCAATCCAGATTTTCAATATCAGACCGTTCAGCAGGTGGAGGCGGACACCCTTCCGCCCGCTAAGCAGCGGCTCATCGTGGCGATAGACCGCAGGCAGCGGGCCGGCAAGCAGGTGACGCTGGTGAAGGGGTTCGTGGGCAAAAGCGAGGATCTGGCCGCGCTGGCCAAGGCCCTCAAGACCAAATGCGGAGTCGGCGGCACGGCAAAGGACGGGGAAATCACCATCCAGGGGGATCTGAGGGACAAGCTCGTCGCCCTCCTCACTACAATGGGATATAATGCCAAACGCGGGAATTAACATAGATTTCGGCTCCCTTCATCTCCTGACGGAACGGCCGGCCTCGGTCGCTGCGGCCGGGTGGGCGGATATCCCCGAACACGGATGGATGCTCATCGGCGCGGCGGTCATCATCCTCTTTCTTCTGCCGGAGATATATAAATTGCTGCCTGCGCTGGCAGGGTGCCTGGTCCGCGGGCGCGGGAACATCGAGGTCGAGCACAGCGTCAGCACGGCCCGCACGCGGAGCACCTGCTCGCGCCTGCTATCCGTTGTAGTGATCATCGCCGCCGACCGCTACGGCCTCTACGCCGCAAGTTTCATCGCCCTCTGGAGCCAACCATGGCTGCGGCTGGCGGAGTTGATGGCAGTGCTGGTGGCATTCAACAGCCTCCGCCTCATCACCCACGGCTTCCTGATCGGGATGCGGCGGGTGCGCCCGAGTCACGAAGTGCGGCTGGCACTCAGGAGGGGCATCTACAACTACTTTATCTGCTTTGCATTATGGATGCTGGTTTCGCTTTGCGTGCTTGTGGCTTTCAGCGCTCCTGATGGCGTAATCCGCTGGTGCTTATGGGGGGAACTGGCTATCTTATGGCTGATTACGCTGGTGAGGGAAGGACAGATTTTGCACTCATTTTGCTCTGGTTTGTCAACATTTTTGTATCTTTGCGGGCTTGAATTTTTACCGGCCGCCGTGCTAGTTGCCTCCGGCTTGGTTTTATAAGTCAGATTGACAGATATGAGAATACTGATATCACAGCAGGCACCTGCGAAGATGACTGCATACGAGGCCCTACAGGGCAAGTTCAAAGCTGAGGTCAGCTTCCGTCCGTTCTTCAAGATCGAGGCCCTCAGTTCTCGTGAATTCCGTGAACAGCGCATCAACCTGCCGGACTATACCGCCATTATTTTTTCTTCGCGTCACGCGATCGATGCATATTTCAAACTGGCAGAAGACCTTCGTTTCAAGGTTCCCGAGACAATGAAGTATTTCTGCAGCACCGAACTGGTTGCCAACTACCTCCAGAAGCATATCGTTTTCCGCAAGCGCAAGATTTTCTTCGGGGACGGGACATCCGAATCCGTGGTTGCGCTGATCGGCCCCAAGCACAAGGGGGAGAAGTTCCTTCTCACCAAGTCGGCCGGTGCCAATGTGGATCATATGAAATCCCTTCTGGACAAGGCTGGAATCGATTATAGCGATGCGGAGCTCGTGAAGAGTGTCACGCAGGACCTGCACGACCTCGACCTTTCTGCCTACGATATCATCGCCCTCTACAATCCTGCGGACGTGAAGTCGCTGCGGGAGAATTTCCCGGAGTTCAAGCAGGGGAACGTGAAGTTTGTCGGATGGGGCAAGAGCATTGTTCCGGCGATGGAGGAAGCGGGGTTGAATACTGATATCCAGGGACCTACTCCCGAGGCGCCGTCGGTGGCCCGGGCGATCGAGCTTTATCTTCAGAGTAAATAAGTTATGGCTTCGGAGGGCAACACTCTTGGGAAGGTTTCCCGGTTGTCCGGCAAGAAGTCGATTGCGACCCTTCTGGCCGATGGCAAGTGGGGGGCGTACGGCCATTTCCGGTATTGCTGGCTCATTCCCTCCGCGTCGGGCAAAGGGCCCGTCTGTGGCCCGCAAGGGGCCAGCAGTACGGGCATTGCCCTCCCGAAGGAGCCAACGCCTGCCAGCGACCGGCCAGGACGGATTCTGATATCCGTGCCGAAGAGGTTTTTCAAGAGGGCGGTGAAGCGGAATTTGCTGAAGCGGCGGATCCGGGAGGCATATCGGGTGCGGAAGCTGGCGGGGGTGGATATCCTCTTTCAGTATAATTCTGCGGAGATTGCGGATTTCGCGGTTATCAGCGCGGAAGTGGCCGCGATACTTTCACATATTGGCAAGGGCTTGACGGAAGGTTACAGTCCTTCTTCGCAGAAAAATGCTCATCAGGCCTGCACGCTTCCGTCAGGCAATTCCGAACCATGAAGTGGCTGAAGAAAATACTGGCGGCGCCGTTCATCCTGCTGATAAAATTCTATCAGCTGTGCATCTCGCCGCTCAAACCGCCGACCTGCCGGTTCACCCCGACCTGCAGCCAGTACGCCCTGGAGGCCTTCCGCAAATACGGCCCGCTGAAGGGCTTCTGGCTCTCGCTCAAGCGCATCCT
>CAMJJO010000064.1 GCA_946406095.1 uncultured Bacteroidales bacterium
ATGTAATAGGTAAAACCGTTCTTGAGGGTGCCCACACGCAGCGAATCCCGCTGCGGCAGCGGCTTCTCCCGCGCCGTCAGAGTGAGGGCCGCGAAGAGCAGGATGATGGAAAGGAGGCGTTTCAAAGTTCTGCGTTTAAGATTAAAAAGGGTGCCGGATGACCCGGCACCCTCGGGATATCAGAGATTATTCGGGAAGGATGTCGGCTTCGAGGCCAATCTTGTAAAGCTCGATGGAGCTGACATCTTCCACCTTGGCAACAACGGCGATGTATCCGGTGCCGTCGGGGGCGAACGCAAGGGCGATGGAATCACCTGCGGACGGGGTCTTTACGCCTTCGACTTCCTTGAACTCAGTCCACTGGCGGTTCTCGTCGATCACGGCAAAGTAAAGCTTGCCTTCCTTTATATAAGCACCCACAATCTCTCCGGTAGTAGGATTGATGCCGAAGCACATTGTTTCCTTGACAGCTCCGCTCGAACCGGGAGTCACCTGGACGGGACCAGCGAAGGTCTCCAGTTTGGTAGCAGCATCCTTGTTGTAACGATAGATCTGGTACTGAGCCTTGGATGAAATGGCACCAAGCACATAAACCGCATCGTCGGGACCCACCTTGATGGCAAGGCTGGAAGGGACTCCATATGTCTCGCCATCGGGAATGTAGTTATCTACAAGCGTCTCCCAGCTATTGGATACATTGAACACATAGTAGCCATAGAGGTTGTTGGAAGTTACTGCATAAACAGTTCCCTTGGAATCAGTGGCAACCCTTGCAGAATAGAACATACCATCGCTTCCACCCTTTTCGCCGTATTTAGGAAGACCGGGGATAAACGGAGTCTGATCCCAGGATGTTCCGTTGAAATTGTAACGGACGGCATTCCTGTAAGGATCGGTCTTGGAAACGTTGTGAGTCGTGACAAATCCGGGTTTGCCATCGATGAAATACAGTTTGGGAAGTCCGTAGGAGGCAGTAATCCTTTCTCCGAATTCCTGCGTACCTACCGAAGTCCATGCACTGCCGTCGAACTTGAGCGCACCGGGAATATTTGCGGTCTTTTCGCCATAGAAGAGCACATAAGGAGTCTCTCCGCTGAACGCGAGGTCGCAAAGCATTGCCTGGCGGGATGTTCCGTCAGTAATGCCGGGGGTGCCCACAGGCACGAAAGCGCTGCCATCCCATTTTACCACAGCGATACGGTTGTTCTTGTCGGCCGGATCTTCCGAAGTCTTCTTGCGGGCATATGCCACGTAAGGAGTATTGTCCTTGGGATTGATGGCCAGGCAGACTTCCGACCTCCAACTTGTCTCAGCCTCGGTGTAAGATCCTACAGAGGTCACGATTGTGGCAAGAATCTTACCGATTTTCACCTCATAAGTGGCCGTGAGTTCACTCTTGGTGTTGGTTACGATAATGTCGATGGGTGCGGCGGAATTCACCTCAACTTTTCCGTTGGCATCGGGAGCAACGCCATTCACCTTGATTTCGTCGTTTTCGCCGGCGGTAACGGTAGCAGTGAATTTCTTGCCTGCTTCGGTGCCGGGAACACGGATTACCATATTGGCGCTGATTTCGGCCACCACATCAGCGGGGAGGGCGGCGTTATCGGCCTTGAGAAGCGCAAAGGACTTGAGCTCGGCAGGAGTCGTGTCCTTTGGTTGGGGCTCTTCCTTTTCCTGGCAGGAGAGCAACGCGAGCGCTGCAAAAGCAGCGACAATCCATTTGTTAATCTTCATAAAGGTAATATTTAAAGGTTGTTAATCATTTACTTTGGTGACAGTGTGAGTGCTGTATTTCTTGCTGGGTCCAGGGTAGCCTACGCCGACCTCCGGGTCATTGGTGGAAAGCAGACGTATGGTAAGGGTATTGTCCTTGGAAGGATCTACCGTATGCCGCATATATTGGATTCGGAGAGGCATACGGTAAACATTTTTAGGGAAAGTCACCGTTTTGCTTTCATTCAGGATATAGTCTACCCCTTCCTTGAGGCCATCGCCGGGGACGACTTCGTAGGTGACCACCACTTCGCTCTGCCGGGTCTCTGCGTGCAGTTCCACGAAATAGCTCACCCAATACTCATTGGAGAAGGATGGCACCACGGATTTATCTTCCCCGCTGGCATCCTTGATACACACGAAAAAGTCCTTGAACATTATGTTCAGCTGGTCCTGACAGGATGTTGCCAGCAGGCAGGCTGCCAAAAGGCAAAGTCTTATAACTAGTTTCTTCATTGCGTCTTTCTATTGTGCCGTATATTCCTGATAACCGGGATTCTGCTGCATATTGGGATTCGACTGTAGTTCCATACGGTCTATCGGGAGCACGAAACGGTTATTGGGATAATTTATAGTCATCGCATCGCTACGGGCGCCACATCCGTTGGAACGGACCAGATTCTCTTTGCGACGTGTGATATCGAAGAGACGGTGTCCCTCGAAGCAAAGCTCCTTCACACGCTCATCAGCCACCAGCGAGAGCACCTGGTCCTTGGTGCTGGCGCTGATCGTCACGGCGGAAGCGGCGACACCGGTGGCACGCCCGATAAGGGCCTTGAGATCGTTCAAGGCAGAAGTAATGTCGTTGTTCTGGGCGCTTGCTTCGGCGTGTATGAGGTACATTTCGGAGCAGCGGAGGACAAAATGGTCGTTGCAATGCTTTTCTTCTGCAGTTATGCTTTTACGATAAAGGAACTTGCAGACAGCGGGGAAAGATTTTCCGGCATAAATATCAAGTTCGGTAGGTTCTCCCACATAAGTAAGCAGTTCTTTGCGGATATCCGAGGAATCGAAGCGGTTGGAAAGCGCAGGAACCGGAACAAAAGAAGGTGTCCGCGTGGGATCGTAAAGATTACCGGTAGAAGGAGTCTTGTCAAAGCCGCTAAGGCGGAAAATCGCCTCCTTTCCGGGATTGTCTTGGGATTCGCGGAACATCTTGACATATTCCTCTCTCGGGGACAACTCCACTTTCTTCATTACCTTGTCGGCATATTCCGCAGCTTTGTCCCAATCTTCCATGTAAAGATAAACGCGCGCAAGAAGGGCTTCACAGGCTATATAAGAGATGTGGAAGCAGTCCTTGATGCTGTTTATCTGCGCATAATTCTCACCGTCGGCCCCATAGTCACTTGCCATTTTCCGGAAAATCTCCATCGCAGCCTCGATATCTTCGATAACTTTGCCGTAAACCTCTGATACATTCTTGCGGCTGAGGGCATCCGTGTATTTTGGGATAAAGTTCACGATGGGTACTCCCAGGTGGTCGTGAGTCGCAGTGAAATTGTAGGGTTGGCCGTAGCAGTTGCAAAGAGTCAGATGAGCCAGGGCACGGCCAAAGTGGGCATAAGCCATGGCACGATCCACTACTGCCCTTTCCGCATCATTTGCACAATTCTTCTTGACTTCAGGCCCGTAGTAGAGGAGATTATTTGTCTCCGTGATTGCGGACCAGCCTTCGATCCATATATTGCGAGGGTATGTGGCCACGTGTTCAGCTTCCAACTGATAGTTGAAAGCTAGATAATCACCTTCATTGGCATCGACGGTTATCTTCAGCAAATCTCCCATTATTTCCGCGTAGCGGACATAATTCTTATCGTAAAGCTGATAGAGGCGGTAGTGCATACCTTCTCCTGCTGCCTTATAGCCTTCGACCGTTCCCAGGAATGACGCTACAGTGGATTTACCGATTGGTTTCACGCGGAGAAGCTCTGTCTCCATTTCAGTCCACAAATTGCATCCGCTAAGCATCGTGGCGGCGACAGCCGATAAAATCAAAAATCTTGTTTTCATGGTTCTTTCCGCTTAAAAGTTCAACGATACCTGGAATGAGAATTCCCGGCGCATACCCTGGTTGCCAAACTTGACGGTCTTGTAGCTGTTCATGGTCTTGCTTTGGGCAGGCGACCAGAAATAGAGATTGTTCCCGATCAAAGATAAAGTGCACGCCTCTATACCCGCTTTCCTGATGATGTTCTTGGGTAAAGTATATGAAAGCGAAACGCTGCGTAGTTGAACGGATGTCTTGTTGTAAAGGCATCGGGTGGAATTATAGTATGAGTTGGTCCATCCCTTGTAAATGAAGGAAGGATTCAGGTTGCCCACACCTGGAGTAGTCCAGTGATCGAGGGCCTCCGGCACCTGGTTCTCATCTATCACGCTGTAGCCGTCGTCCCTGAATACAAATTCATACAACCAGCCTCCCAAAGTGTAATCGAACATCACCCTCAGGTTGAAACTCTTCCAGGTAAAGTCGTTGGAAACGCCTCCGTATAAATCCGGCTGATGGGAATATGGCTGGAAAACCCGGTCTTCATAACTAAAAGTGTATGTGAGATCTCCGTTCTTATCGTACCACATAGGGGCGCCGCTGACGGGATCCACACCGGCCCAGCGAACCAGCCAGTGGGCATCCTTGCTCTGTCCCTCGATCCAGATGTGATCGAAGTATCCGGTATAAGCATCACCGTAAAGCTTCTCGACCATATTGCGGTTGCGGGCGCCGTTGATGCTTGTGGACCAGGTGAAGTCCCCGTTCTTGATATTGACAGACTCGAAAATGAACTCGATACCATTGTTTGAAATCTCTCCGATGTTCTGATAAATCCCACTGTCGTCCACTATGGAAGAAACTTTGGCCTTGTACAACACGTTTGTAGTGAGTTCCCGATAAGGCTCGATAGTGAGATGGAACCTCTTCAGGATGCCGAGCTGAATCTGGAAGTCGGTCTTGAATGTCCTCTCCCAGGAAAGCGCAGGGTTGGGTGTACTGGTCTGGATTGCTCCTGGATTTCCACCGTAATAGTAACTATCGGACAATGTATATTCTCCATAGGAAGAGGATGTGTTTACTCGGGAGTTTCCTGCTGTGCCGAAGGTGCCCTTTATGCTTATGCTTGAGAAGACCTTGGATTTGAACCACTTTTCCCTATGTACGTTCCAACTTGCTCCAATCGATGCGAAATCGCTCCATCGTGAATACTCGCTGAAGGCCGAATTGCCCTGCCGGCGATAATTGGCTGAAATATTGTAGCGCTTATCATAACCATAAGAAGCCTGGGCAATGTAAGATAGGTTCTTTTTATAGCTGACATTCGATGTACCTCGTCTCAAATCCGAATAAGTAGAATAACTGACTTCCTGCACATTGTCGTTTACAAATCCGGAAGCGCTGGCACTCAGATAAGGATGAACTACGGAGCGCCATTCCCAACCGGCCATCCCCGTAACCTTGTGCTTTCCGCCAAAGGTACGGTCGTAATTGGCATGGAGTTTTATGTAGTAATCGTAGTCGAAAACAGCATAACGGGTGGATGAACCGGTTTTGGATGTATCGCTGCCCATTCCGGAAAGCGTATATTTGGAGTCGTATCTCGCTTCATATACATTCATAAAAGTGGCCGCCGTCTGGGATGTAAGGGACAGGTGATCGGTAGCTTTGTATTTGAGGGTAGCCGCGCCCTTGACATTCATCGAGTTGGAATAATAAGAATCAAGGTCCATTTCGTCCAGATAAGTCCAGAATTTCTTGGCCGTCACCTTATATTCATTTTCGTCCGAACTGTAATAATTGTACCAGCGATAAGTGCCGTCCTCGTTATAGGGCTCGAAAATCGGCAGTATCTCGTGAAAAGTACTATTGGATGAGAACAGCCTGTTCTTTGTAAAACTTGCATCCAGGATGAAGGTTGCGGAGAGTTTATTGGAAAGCTTGACCGAAGTGTTTTCGCGGAATGTGAAACGGTCAGTGCTGTTTCCTTTATATGGAGACTTGAGATGGTAGTATCCCCCCGAAATAAGGCTGCTCATCCTGTCGCTGCCTCCAGATGCGGACAGGTTCACCTGAGTAGATGAACCGGGACGCTGATAGTATGGATACCAATTGGTGTCCACGCCAGTATAAGTCTGGTACTCGTTGTCCTGATAGGGGAAATTCTTGATGTCCCGCCCGCTGTTCACCCATCCTTCCTTGGCAAGGGCGAGCCATTGGTCAGCGTGGAGGTATTTGATGCGCGTCGAGGGATCGATATCGTCGTAACCATATCGCACGGAGGCATTCATACTCAACTTGCCGCTCTTCGCCTTTTTGGTGGTGACCAGGATAACGCCGTTCGAACCGTCGGCGCCATAAAGCGCAACGGTGGAAGCATCCTTCAAAACTGTCATCGACTCGATATCATCCGGATTCATCAGGGAGATGGGGCTAATCGAACTGGAGCCACTACCAGCTATTCCACTGGAGTTTCCGTTGTTATATACCGGCACTCCGTCGATAATCCAAAGAGGTTCGTTGGACGCGCTCAGGGAGCCGTCGCCACGCACACGCAGCTTGACGCTGGGACGGCCGCCGCTGCTGTCTTCTATAATGCTTAGACCGGGCACCATACCCGCCAGCATGTTGTCCATACGTTCCGCCGGACGGAACTTAAGCTGATCCGAAGTCACCTGGAAAGCGGAGCCCACCATATCTTCCCGTTTCTGGGCCAGGCCATAACCTACCGAAATGACCGCCTCTTCCAGAAGGTTGTCCGATTTCATCACCACATCCTTCCGTCCGGGGGCGCTGACCGCGATCTCCTGCGTCTCCATCCCCAGGAACTGGAAGACGAACGTGGTATTCTTGCCGGAGGGAACCCGGACAGAGTAATTGCCGTCCAGGTCGGAAGTGACGGCCTTGGCCATCTCTCCCTTGGGAAAGACTACCACACCGGGGAGAGGTTCTCCGGTATCATCTACGATTTTTCCGAAAAGATCCTGTTTTGTTTTCTGCTGCGGAGGCACTCCGGCAGCACCCTGGGCCCATCCTGACTGGACGGACGACACGGCCACTATAAGAGACAACAACAGCGGGAGGAATAGTTTGCCAAACCTCATAATACACTACATTTGAGCGCAAAATAGTAAAAAACTGATACAAATCAAAATTTAGCTATATTTGCATATATGATAACCGAAAGCCACATCGACGCCGCGATCGAGCGTCTTTTCAAAGAAATACAGTTCCCGGATGAGCCCGCAGGGCTATATGACCCCCTCAGATATATGATTGCCATCGGCGGAAAACGCATCCGCCCACGGCTCTGCCTCACCACCTATGCGGTCTTCAAGAACCGGCTTACCCCTAAACTGATGGATGTCGCAAGCGCCCTGGAGGTTTTCCATACCTTCACCCTGCTTCACGACGACATAATGGACCGTTCGGCGCTACGCCGCGGCCAACCCACCGTCTGGAAGAAATGGGACGAAGACACCGCCATCCTCTCCGGCGACGTGATGCAGATCGACGCATACAAGCGCATCGCCAAGGCCCCCGTGGACAAACTGGATGAGGTGCTGGAACTCTTCTCCAAGACGGCGGCCGAAGTCTGCGAAGGCCAGCAGTACGATATGGAGTTCGAGCGCGTGAGCGAAGTTTCCATGAAGGATTACTGCAAGATGATAGGCCTCAAGACCGCGGTGCTGCTGGCCTGCTCATCCAAGATGGGCGCGCTGATGGCCGGTGCCGGCGAAAAGGAGTGCCAGGCGCTCTACGACTATGGCTACCAGCTGGGGATGGCTTTCCAGGTGGCGGATGACTATCTGGATGCCTTCGGCGACGAGAAGGTGTTCGGCAAGCCCATCGGCGGCGACATCCTCAACTGCAAGAAAAGCTGGCTTACCGTGCGCACCTGCGAAAAGCTGTCCGGCAAGGAGAGGCAGGATTTCCTGACCCGGTTCAACGAGCTGGAGGACGGAGATGCAGGTGTCCGCAAGATTGCCGATATCAAGAAGATATATGTCGAGTGCGGGGTGGATGCCGATGCGCGCGCAGAGGTCTGCCGCTACACCGAGGAGGCGCTGAAGGCTGCCCGGAAGCTCAAGCTCGGCAATGTGCGTTACGAGGTGCTGAGGCGCTTTGCAGAAAAGCTTGTAAGCAGGGCCAAGTAGCTATGGAAGAGAGGATTGCGACGGTTGTAAAGAATGCGGGCAGTCATTATCTGCTTAGCGAGCTTCCGGCGTGGGAGCCGTTCCCCGCGGTGCTGCGCGGGAAGGTCCGTCTGCAGAAATCCTCCGCCACCAATCCCGTTGCGGTCGGCGACCAGGTGAAGTATTCGGACGGAGTCATTACCGAGATTCTGCCGAGGCGGAACTACGTGATCCGCAAATCCACCAATCTGAGCCGGCAGGCGCATATCATTGCGGCCAATCTGGACCAGGCGGTGATTGCCGTCAGCCTGTACTTCCCGGAGATCAAACTGCCATTCCTGGACCGCATCCTCCTCACCTGCGAGGTCTACAAGATTCCGGCGCTGATTGCGCTGAACAAGGTGGATCTGTACCGCGGTGAGGCGCCCGAGGCGGTGGATGAGTTCCGGCGCATCTACGAAGGTGCGGGATACAAGGTGATCGAGACATCCTGCAAGACCGGCGAGGGAATCGACGAACTGCGGAAGGCCTGCAGCGGCAAGCTGAGCCTGTTCTCGGGCGAGTCCGGCGTGGGAAAATCTTCCCTAATAAAGGCCATAGACCCGTCGCTGGCGCCGAAGATAGGGCAGATTTCGCTGGCGCATCTTCAAGGAAAACATACGACATCTTTGTATGAGATGTATAAAGCCGCCGACGGCTACCTGATCGACTCCCCCGGCCTGCGCGGATTCGGCCTGGTAGATCTGGAGAAAGAGGAGATAGCCAAATACTTCCCCGAGATGCTGCGGGTGGCGGATGAGTGCCGGTTCGTCCCCTGCACCCACACACACGAGCCCGGCTGCGCAGTGAAGGCTGCGGTGGAGGCCGGGACCATCAGCGCCGAGCGCTACAATTCCTACCTCGGAATGCTGGAAGAAGACGGAAAATTCAGAAAGAGTTTTTGATATGGACAAATCCAAAAGACTTGCTTCGTTGGATGCCTTGAGGGGCTTCGACATGATGTTTATCATGGGTGTGGCCGGGCTGATTGTTTCTATCTGCCGCCTGTTCCCGGACGGGGACAATTTCTGGCTCGCACAGCAGATGGGCCACGTGGACTGGAACGGCCTGAGGCATCACGACACCATCTTCCCGCTGTTCATTTTCCTGGCGGGCGTTTCGTGGCCTTTCTCCCTCTCCAGGCAGCGCGAGGCCGGCAAGAGCACGGGGCAGATAGTCTGGAAGATCATCCGCCGCTGCCTCATCCTCATCGCCCTGGGCCTTGTGTACAACGGCATCTTCAGGCTGGACTTCAAGACCCTGCGCGTTGCCAGCGTGCTGATGCGCATCGGCATCGCCTGGGCAGGAGCGGCACTTATCTATCTTTTTGTGAAATCCCCCTGGAAACGCGGCATCATCGCCGCGGCGATCCTGATAGGATACTGGCTGCTGATACGCTTCGTGCCCGCGCCTGACGTGCCGGGAGGGGATCCCCTGTCGCTCCAGGGCAACCTCGTGGGCTGGGTAGACAGGAAACTGCTGCTCGGCCGGCTGCTTTACGACGGCGGCCGCTTCGACCCCGAGGGGCTGCTCAGCGCGGTTCCCGCGATAGTCACCGCAATGCTCGGAATGTTCGCCGGCGACCTTGTGCGCCTTCCCGACGAAAAGATGTCCGGCGGACGCAAGACCCTCTGGCTGCTCGCCGCTGCCGTGGTGTGCGGGGTGCTTGCATGGGTCTGGAACTTCGACTTCCCCATCAACAAGAAACTCTGGACCAGTTCCTTCGTGCTGGCGGTAGGCTCCTACTCCTTCGCCTGCCTGGCCATCTTCTATTACATCATAGACGTGAAAGGCTGGAAGAAATGGGCCTTCCCGCTCAAAGTGATAGGCATGAACTCCATCACCATCTACCTCCTCCAGAGAATCGTTTCCATCAGTTCCATCAACAACTTCTTCTTCGGCGGCCTCGCGGGCCTCTGCGGCGACGCCTGGGGAAAGGTGATCACCTCCGCCGGATACGTACTCGTCTGCTGGCTGATACTGTATTTCCTTTACAAGAAGGATGTGTTTTTGAAGGTGTAGATCAATCTCATTCGCC
>CAMJJO010000065.1 GCA_946406095.1 uncultured Bacteroidales bacterium
TTTGCCTGTCAGCCGGAACAGAATATCCCGGAACTACAGCCTGATACGGAGTGGATTTCGAGACCGGATGGTTTTGACGGGAAATACACCCTTGACCAAATGGTGGTTCTGAGCCGGCACAATATCCGCTCTCCCCTCGTGAGCAAGAGTTCCGTACTTACCAGGCTGACGAACAGCAATTATCAATGGTTTGCCTGGACAGGATCTCCCAGCACGCTTACGGCCAAGGGAGAAAGACTGGAGACCATCATGGGCGGTTTTTTCAAAGAATGGCTGACAAAGAAGGATTTCCTTTCCAAATACTCCCCCGACAATTATGCTTTCCGCTTCTATGCCAACGGCAAGCAGCGCTGCCAGGCTACGGCCAACAGTTTTGCAAACGCACTTCTTCCCGGGAAATCTCCCAGGGTTGAAATGAATGTCCAGTTCGACAAGATGGACCCGGTGTTCAATCCACAGATTACCAAGATATCTGACGGCTTCATCGCCAAGGCACAGAGCGAAATCCAGAGTAAATTCGGAGATCTCAATGCCGGAATTGCAAAAGAATATGCGCTGATGGAAAACGTGATTGACATCAAGAACTCCCCGGCATACCCGGACACGTCATCCTTCAGCCAGTTCCCCTCGTCGGTTAGTTTCTCCCTCAACGCAGAACCTTCCATGAGCGGCGGGCTCAAAATGGCCTGCACGGTTTCGGATGCTCTCTCCCTGCAGTATTATGAAGAGCCCGACCTCAATAAAGCGGCATTCGGCCATACGCTTACGTTCGACGACTGGGTGAGCATCACCTCCATCAAGGAATGGTATCAGGAGGTTCTCTTCTCGGCGCCTTCCGTAGCCGTCAATGTGGCTCATCCCCTCCTTCAGGTGATTCTCGACGAGATTCAGAACAAGAAACGCATCTTCACCTTCCTCTGCGGGCACGATTCCAACGTGGGCAGCGTTCTGGCGGCCCTGAACGCGGAACGCGCCGATCTGCCGAATTCCATCGAAAAGATCACTCCCATCGGCTGCAAGCTCATTTTCGAGACCTTTGTGGGCTACGACGGCGTGGAATATGCCGACATCCTTATGCTTTACGCATCTGCAGACCAACTGAGGAACGATACCGTTCTCTCATATCAGCAGCCTCCCGTCGCCGTCAAGATCAAACTAAGCGGACTGAAGGCGAATGCCGACGGGCTGTATAGCCTCCGGGATGTAGAAAACCGCATTTCCGAAGCCATCAAGGCATACGATACACTTTGATAGAATGAAAAGAATAGAAAACTACGACCTGTCGAACCAGAACACCTTCCGGATGAAGGTGAAGGCGGCGTTGTATATAGAGTACGACAACGTGGAGGAGTTGCAGAGCCTGGACCTGAAGGCCCTGCCTCAGCCTGTATTCCACATGGGCGCCGGCAGTAACCTGCTGTTTACCAAGGACTTCCCCGGAACCATCCTGCATTCCAACATAAAGTTCATAAAGTATGTGGACATGGGGCTGGACGAGGTGCTGCTGACAGTGGGCTCGGGCGTGGTTTTCGACGACCTGATCGCGAATGTGGCGGGCAACGGCCTCTGGGGGATGGAGAATCTCTCCCTGATCCCAGGCGAGGTCGGTGCCGCGGCCGTCCAGAATATAGGAGCGTACGGGGTCGAAGCGAAGGACGTAATCTCCGGAGTCGTCTGCCTGGATACGAAAGACTGGACCAAGACCGTCTTCAAAGTTGGCGAGTGCGCATACGGCTATCGCGATTCCCGTTTCAAACACGAGCGCGGGCGCTACATCATCACTTCCGTGCTCTTCCGGGTAACGCGCAAGTATTCCCCAAAACTGGATT
Organism: uncultured Bacteroidales bacterium; assembly: GCA_946406095.1. Lineage (GTDB taxonomy): Bacteria > Bacteroidota > Bacteroidia > Bacteroidales > UBA932 > Cryptobacteroides. The sequence continues at coordinate 1,830 of CAMJJO010000065.1, forward strand.
ACGGCGGAGTGAGGGCGGCACTGGAAGGGCGTGATCTTCAGGCGCTTACGCCGATGGACGTGCGCGAGGCCATCATCGGCATACGCAACGCCAAACTCCCGGATCCCGCCCAGATCGGCAGCGCCGGCTCCTTCTTCAAAAACCCCGTCATCTCCCGCGAGCATTTCGAACGATTCGCTACACCCGAAACTCCGCACTACGACCTGCCGGACGGGACCGTCAAGGTTCCCGCGGCCTGGCTCATAGACCAATGCGGATTCCGAGGCAAGGTGCTGGGCGGTGCACAGGTGTATGAGAAGCAACCTCTGGTGATAGTGAACGCCAGCGGCAGCGCATCCCTCGAAGACGTGCTTGCCCTTGAAAATCAGATAATTGCAGCAGTGCAAGAAAGATACGAAATAACACTCCACCCCGAAGTAGACCACATATAATATGGGAACATTCATTGTCGAAGGCGGGCATCGCCTCAGCGGAGCAATCACTCCCCAAGGTGCCAAGAACGAAGCATTGCAGATTCTCAGCGCAGTGCTGCTGACCGATAAGCCTATGCGCATCAGCAACGTGCCGGAAATCCTGGACATCAAGAACCTCATCGACCTCCTGAAGGAGATGGGGGTGAAGGTGACGCGGCACGAAAAAGGCGAATACACCTTCCAGGCGGACGCCATCCAGCGTGAATACGTAGAGAGCGCGGAATTCGTGAAGAAGTGCGCTTCGCTGCGCGGTTCGGTGATGATCTCCGGCCCTATGCTCAGCCGCTTCGGCGAGACCTACTTCCCCAAACCCGGCGGCGACAAGATCGGACGCCGGCGCGTGGATACCCACATCGAGGGCTTCGTGAAGCTGGGCGCATCCTACGAATACGACAAGGACCGCCGCGCCTATCATCTCACCGCCCCCAAGGGCCTGAAAGGCTCCTATATGCTGCTGGACGAGGCCTCCGTCACCGGCACCGCCAACATAGTGATGGCCGCGTCCCTCGCCACCGGCGACACCACCATCTACAACGCGGCCTGCGAGCCCTATCTGCAGCAGCTCTGCAAGATGCTGAACGCGATGGGCGCCAACATCGAGGGCATAGGCAGCAACCTCCTCACCATCCACGGAGTCAAGAAACTGCACGGGGCCAACCACCGCATCCTGCCGGATATGATCGAGGTAGGATCCTTCATCGGCCTGGCCGCCATCACCCAGAGCGAGCTCACCATCAAGAACGTGTCCTACCCCGACCTGGGCATCATCCCGGAGGCCTTCCGCCGCATCGGCGTCAAGCTGGAGCAGAGGGGAGACGATATCTACGTCCCCGCGCAGGAGAGCTACGAGATAGAGTCGTTCATCGACGGATCCATTATGACCATTGCGGACGCCCCCTGGCCGGGCCTGACCCCAGACCTTCTGAGCGTGCTGCTGGTGGTGGCCACCCAGTGCAAGGGCAGCGTGCTCATCCATCAGAAGATGTTCGAGAGCCGCCTGTTCTTCACCGACAAGCTGATAGATATGGGCGCGCAGATAATCCTGTGCGACCCGCACCGTGCCGTGGTGATAGGGCACGACCATAAGTTCCAGCTCCGCGCCAACCGTATGACCTCGCCGGATATCCGTGCGGGTATCGCAATGCTGCTGGCGGCGATGAGCGCGAAGGGCGTGTCTGAAATCAACAATATCGAGCAGATCGACCGCGGATACGAGGATATCGACGGCCGCCTGAATGCCCTGGGAGCGAAGATTACACGTAAATAATTATAAACCATAAAGTTATGAAAGCTATTACCCGTATTTTGGCCCTTGCAATGGCCAGCTGCCTGATGCTTGCAGCATGTGAAAAGGAAGAAAGTGCTTCCAAAAACACCGTGACTGTAAATGGAGTAACCTACGAGAATGTAGAAGCTACTGTCGATGATTCCCAGCGTGGCCTGTGGTTCCAATTCGTTCTCACCTCAGACCGTAAAACTACCGCTTCTGCATTGATCGATGACGGTATTGCCTTGGAAAAGACCCTGAAATACGGTGTCGACGAGGGCAACGGCGGCTATGGCGACTGGATGTGCCTCTATGTAGAGTATCCTGATGGAAAAGGCTATTCCGTAGAGCCTGCCTCGGGCACCCAGACCATCAAGAAAAAGGATGGAGGGTATTCTGTCTTGATTGACGGCAAGGACGAAAACGGCAAGGAATTCAAGATGGATCTCTTTGCAAAGACCACAAAACTACTATAGTTTCCTTTGATGGACTACTCCAGGTTCTTCTCGGACGACGTGCCGTCGTTCCTCCGTTCGCCTGTGCGGGAAATCTTCCGCAAGGTGGATCTGGCGTCGATTTATTCGTTCGCCGGGGGATATCCGGATGCCTCTACTTTTCCGCTTGCGGAGATGGAGGGGCTGACGCGGCAGGTTGTGGAGAAGTATGGAGCGCGTGCGCTGCAATATGGTGGCACACAGGGGGTTACGGAGTTGCGGGAGATTATTTCACAGCGCTATGATGTGCCGCTGGAGCGTGTGCAGATAACCACTTCGAGCCAGCAGGGTATCGATGTTTGCGCGCGGGTGTTTCTGAATCCTGGAGATGTGGTTCTTACCACCTATCCGGCCTACCTCGGCGCTCTGCAGTCGTTCAGGGCGTATCGTGCGGCGGTACACAGACTGCCGCTGGAGGACCTGTCGGCCAACGGTAAGGCAAAACTGATCTACATCGTGCCGGACTTCTGCAATCCGTCGGGAGTGACCATGAGCCTGGAGGAGAGGCAGGCGCTGGTGGAATTCGCCCGTCGCGAGAACCTGCTGATAGTGGAAGACAGCCCCTACCGCGAACTGCGCTACAGCGGGGAAAGCATCCCCACCATCTATTCGCTGGCCCCAGAAAGAACCCTGCACCTCGGCAGTTTCTCCAAGATATTCGCCCCCGGATTCCGTCTGGGATGGATAATCGCGGAGCCAGAGTTGCTGGAGCAGATTTTCGTCTGCAAACAGGCCCTGGACCTCTGCCCGCCGGTATTCGACCAGTATCTGGCCGCCGAGTTCATGGGCAGCGGAGCACTCGACCGCAACCTGGAGCGAAGCATCTCCCTCTATCGCGACAAGCGGGATTATATGGTTTCCCTGCTCGAGAAGTACATGCCCGACGGGGTGAGTTGGACACATCCGGACGGAGGCCTGTTCCTGTGGGTGACTTTGCCCGAGGGGATCGATACGGTAGCGATGTACGATTCCGCCCTGGCCACCGGAGTGGCCTACGTGGCCGGATCCTTCTTCTTCCCGGACGGCAGTCATCGCAACACGATGCGGCTGAACTTCTCTTATCTGGCAAAGGAGAGGATGGAGGCCGGTGTTCAGCTGCTTGCGGCGGAAATTGCGAAAGCCCGTTCCCAGCAAATGATTGATGGATAACATTTTAGCTTAGCAGGGATGCCTGATTTTCAGCAACCTATATTAAGGAAGTAACTGATTATGAGCGATATACAGGGAACGCCACTATACAAGATGTCCGGAGCCGGGAATGACTTTGTCGTTCTGGACGGCCGGGGCGTCGATGTGAGCGGGTTCCGCCAGCCGGAGCGCATCGCCGAACTGTGCCGCGAGTATCGTACGGATGGGTTGATGATACTGGATAATGGGGGTGCGGATTTCCGCATGGAGTTCTACAATCCAGATGGCAGCGGCGGAATGATGTGTGGCAATGGCGGGCGCTGCATCGTGGCCTTCGCCGACTGGCTCGGCATCGCTCCCTCCGCACCCGACCACTACACATTCCTCGCCCCCGACGGCCTGCACTCTGCTGATATTCTCGCCCGACCTTCAAACGGCTGTAGTCCAGCTGTTTGGACGGTGAAGCTGAAAATGATTGACGTAGAGGGTGTTAGCGAAGTGCTGGGCGGATATTTCCTGAATACGGGAACGAGGCATTTCGTGAAATTTGTGGAGGATGTGGATGCGATAGATGTGGCCACGGAAGGGAAGGCGCTGCGTTGGAACGAAGCCTTTGCTCCGGAAGGAGCGAACATCAATTTTGTGCAGCGGCTTCCGGACGGCAGCCTTAAGATACGCACTTTCGAGAAAGGCGTAGAGGGAGAAACGCTGGCCTGCGGAACGGGTATCACGGCTGCCGCGATTGTCGCCGGATTCCTTGGCTCCGTTCAGAATGGCAGCGACGGGGAATCCGGAAGAATCAGTATCCGCCTCCAGGCACGCCGCGGAGACATCCTGACCGTCGACTTCATCCCCGACGGATCGTCATCTTTCAGCAGCATCCACCTCACCGGACCTGCGGAACTACTTTAACCCTTTCAACGCCTTGATGCGGTCTTGAATCTTTTTCGCCTCTGCGCGGATCGAATCCTGCCTGTGGCGATAAATCGCTTCGGCTTCCGGCGTCAGATACCAGGATAAATCTTCATACTGCAGGGTAGGATCGTAATGAATGACCTTGGCCAGCATTTTTTCGTATCGTGGAAGATGCGCGTCGGCACGCTCGGTCATCATTGCAAGTACGCTGTAGGTGATATGCCCTTCTTTTATGAAGAAATAGCGCCTGAGTATCGGGAATCTTTCCTGATGCATGGATTCAAGACGGGACTTCGGCATTTTCATACCAATGTTTGCCGTATCACCGGGGAACATGTAACAGAAAGCCGTACGGCCTGCTGGCACTTTATAGGTGTAGACAGTATCCGCCCCGAACATGGAGGCAGGGAGTTCCGAAAGGTATTCTTTATAACGGAAGTCTGCCGGGAAATCCTTTTCGCTGCGCGTCTTCCGTTTTTTTATGCCTCGGAAAACCCACAGAATCTCACGGCGCATCCCGAATTTATTACCTGTTTTTCGTTCGATTGCAATATTCCTGGGGTTGTAGTAATAGGTATGGTCCATGAGGAATATGCACTCCTCGTTGCGGCTTGCGATGGCAATCTCTGCCCAAAAACAGGGACTCCAGCTACCACCTATCGATTCATTGGGCATCCAGAAACCTCCCCTATCGATATACTCGGCCTTGCACCCGCGCGGGACAGTCACTTTCATTCCATAACGGCAGCGGATTGTATCCAGGGTCGCTGCGACTTTCTCTTCTCCCGACATCAGATACCAGGGTTTTACAGAGGCACTGTCGGGATGAACCGGTTTTTCCTCCTTTGAACCGGGACCTCCTCCGATTAATAATTCGCTGCCTTCTCTTTCTGGCTCCGGGTACAGTTCGAATATGGAAGGCGGAGTGGAAAAAGTGAATAGGAACACCAGTGCCAGCACCGGGAAAGCGAAGGCAAGGGCCCTGCCTGTACGGCGTCTGCGCACGGAGCGTTTAATTCCGGAAACAAGCGTTTTCATTTCAAGCTCGCTGATTTTTGTTGTGTATTGTCTGTGGGCGTCTGCAAGACACTCCACCCAGTCTTTATTCATGGTTCATCCTCCTTAAATACTCGGTTATTTTTTTGGCCAGCAGCAATTTGGCATGATGATACTGCGATGCCGATGTCCCTTCGTCTATCCCAAGCATATTACCGATTTCCTTATGGGTTTTATTTTCAAAGGCGTGCAGGTTCAACACCGTACGACAACCATCCGGAAGGCTCTGTATCATGTTATACAGCTCTTCGGGCGGCACTTTCATATAATCCGGGGCTGATTCTTCGCTCGAAGAGGGTTCGTCCGCACAGTCCAGATTGGACAAGCGTCCCTTATTTCGCAGGATACGCACCGACACCGTCATGGCTATCTTTGCGAGCCAGGCCCGGAAAGACCCTTCGCCGCGGTGACGGAAACGGCCGAAGGAGGTCGCCGCCTGTACGAAAGTGTCCTGTACTGCGTCTGCCACATCGTCATTATTTTCCAGATAACGACGGCAGATGGTGGTTACGAATGCAATATGTGGTTCAAAGTCCATTCTAACAGATAATAGCGCAAGACTGAGAATCTTTGTATGTAAAGATATCGATTTCTTTGTTAAATTTGTGAAATATGAAAAAGAAACTGGCAATATACATCGGTATCGTTATTGGTTTCCTGGTGCTGGCGTACGGGTTCGTGCCGCAGGTGCTCACAGGCAAAATCATCAATCAATCGGACATCTCCGGCTACAGGGGTATGGCAGAGGAGATGACCCAGTGGAACAAGGAACATCCGGACGACAAGACTGCCTGGACGGAATCGATGTTCGGTGGAATGCCCACTGCATCCATCAATCCCTCCACCGAAGGAGACTGGACCTGGCCTCTCTACAAGGGTCTTATGGCGGGCAAGCGCCCGGCGAACTGGCTGTTCGTATCGCTCCTGGGAGGGTTCCTGCTGATGCTGGTATTCGGGGTCAACCCCTTGATTGCCGCCGGAGGGGCCATCGCCATCACCTTCTGCTCTTTCAACTTCCAGATAATACAGGTAGGCCACAACACCAAGATGCAGGCGATTGCGCTGATGCCGTGGGTGCTGGCCGCACTGGTGTTCGCATATAAATCCGCTATCGCCAAAAAACTGCCGCAGGCACTGCTGGGAGCCGCCCTGTTCGGGTTGGCCGTCAGCTTCCAGGTCAAGGCAAACCATCCGCAGATATCCTACTACCTGGCACTGATGATACTGTTTTACGTGCTGACGGTGTTCATCTGGCTGGTGGCAGATAAGGAAAGGCGAGCCGCGGCAGGCCGATTCTTTGCGGTTTCGGCTCTGCTGCTGGTGCTCGGCCTGGCGGGGATCGGGACAAACTCCTCCAAGCTTCTCCCTACCTTCGAATATACTCCCTACTCCATGCGCGGCGGGTCCACGTCGGGAGAAACCAAGGGCCTGGACCTGGATTACGCCACCGCCTGGAGCTATGGTTGGGAGGAACTGCCGAACCTGATGATCCCCAATTTCAATGGCGGAGCATCGGCGGGCGCGCTCGGGCCCAAGTCGGAAACCTACAAACTGCTGAAGCGCGCCGGGCAGCCTAACCTCAAGCAGATCAGCAAACAACTGCCTCTCTACTGGGGCCCGCAGCCCTTCACCGCCGGGCCAATGTTCATCGGCGGCATCACCATCTTCCTCTTCCTCCTCGGATTGTTCTGCTACAAAGGAAAGGAGCGCTGGTGGCTGCTGGCGGCAACCATATTCGCTGTTTTCCTGGCGCTGGGGCACCATTTTCTCTGGTTCACGCGCCTCTGCTATAATTATCTCCCCCTCTATAACAAGTTCCGCACGGTCTCGATGGCCCTCTGCGTACTGCAAATCACGATGCCGCTGCTGGGATTCATCTTCCTCAACAGCCTGGTCCGCGGGGAGATAGAATTCGAGACACTCCGCCGCAATGGGCTGCTCGCCTTCGCGCTCACCGGCGGCGTCTGCTTCATTTTCTGGCTGTTTCCCGGCCTGGCGGGAAGCTTTACCGGCGCATCGGATGCAGGGATGCAGGGCGCTTTGACGGATGCCCTGGTAGCCGACCGCATCAGCCTCCTCAGGAAGGATGCGCTTGCTTCGTTCTGGCTTATCCTGGGCTCGGCGGGGCTTTTGCTTTGGGCAGCGAAGCAGGATGTTCTGGGCAAGAGGGTCACCGCGGCCCTGTGCATCTGTGCCCTGGTGCTCTTCAACATGTTCGCCGTGGGCAAGCGCTACCTGAATGCGGACGACTTCGTCACCCCCAAGAACTTTATGGCCCAGTTCGCGCAAAGGCCTGTGGATAAGGCGATTCTGGCAGATCCCGATCCTTCGTACCGCGTGCTGGACCTGACCGTGAACGTGTTCAACGATTCGCACCCGTCCTTCTGGCACAAGAACATCGGCGGATACTCCCCGGCTAAGCTGCAGATTTATCAGGAATACATCGAAAGCCACCTGCAGAAGGAAATCGGGCAGCTGACGGGGGCCCTGCGGGGCGTTTCCACTGTGGCTGAAGCGGAAGAGGCGATGCCGTATCTGGAAGGCCTGGCGAAACTCAATTGCCGCTATATTATTATCGATGGCGGAGCCGCGCCGCTGCGTTACCCGTTTGCGAAGGGTAATGCCTGGTTCGAGGAGTCCGGAAGCGAGGAAGATGGCTCCGGAGACTTCGTGCGGCTTATGTCCTATGCGCCAAACTGCCTGCGCTACGAATATTCCGCCACGCAGGATAAGAAGCTGATTTTCA
>CAMJJO010000066.1 GCA_946406095.1 uncultured Bacteroidales bacterium
CTGGTGCTGCTAAGCCTTGCCGCAGTCGCCCTCGCGACTTTCGTTGTCCTGGCCCAGGCGGCGCCGGACTTCATAGACTCCATCCTCTACACTCCCGAGGAACTGCGGATCATCAACTATTAGACAATGCCCGTACTCCTCTATCCATCCGATCCCGCTCCTCTGATGGCAGTGAAATCTGTCCGGGGCAATACCGAAATCCTTCCGATCATAGAACCCAGCGGCGTGGTCATAGGGCGCAGCACCCGCAAAGCCTGCCACAACCATCCCGAACTGCTGCACCCCGTGGTGCATCTTCACATAATCGATCCGTTCGACCACATTTTCCTGCAGAAGCGCTCTGCCACCAAGGACCTTTATCCCGGGCGTTGGGATACGGCGGTAGGCGGGCATGTCACCTATGGCGAATCTCTGATAGAATCCCTGATGCGCGAAGCGGGCGAGGAACTGGCTTTCGTCGATTTCAACCCCACATTCCTGGAGAACTACATCTGGCGCAGCCCGAATGAAACGGAACAGGTGAACATCTTCGCCACCGTCACCGACAGGGCCATCGACCCGGACAACGACGAGGTGGACGAAGGCCGCTGGTGGACCAGGAAAGAGGTGGAAGATGCCATCGGCAAGAGCATCCTCACGCCCCAGTTCGAGCAAGAATACATAAGGATACAGGATAGATTGTTTGCCTTGCTTTAATATGGCGGATATCCAGAAATTCATAAAAGACCAGCTCTCGGTCTGGCCAATGGCTGCGGCCAATTTCCGCTCTCTGAAGAATGCGGAATACCGTTTTATGGACATTGGCGGGCTGAAGGTTACGATCCAGAGCAATCCCTGCCGCATCATCTCCTCCACTGCCGAGGTAGACGAAAAATCCATTGCCGCCAGGCCTTGCTTCCTCTGCCCGGCCAACAGGCCCAAGGAGCAGTTCCACATCAAATACGAGGGCAAGAAGCACCGCGGCTACAACGTGCAGGTGAATCCATACCCCATCTTCAAGAACCACCTGGTTGTCGCCAGGGACCAGCACCTTCCCCAGACCATCTGGCATCACTTCCCGGACATGCTGCTCTTTACGAAGATGTATCAGGACTTCACGGTCTTCTACAACGGCCCGATGAGCGGAGCATCCGCCCCGGACCATCTGCATTTCCAGGCCTGCCCCAGAGGGATACTGCCTCTGGAGACAGCCGCCGACAAGGCTCTGGACAATCCCGGGCCCGAGCTCGAGCGCGTGCAGGATGCCAGCCTCTACAAGTTCGACGGCTTCACCCGCGGAGTATATATCCTGAAGGCGACCACCCAGAAGTCCATGGCCAAGCTTTTCTACCGCCTGCTGGAATGCTCTCCGCGCAGGGAAGGGGAGTCGGAGCCTCGCTTCAATCTCTATTCCTGGTACAAGAACGGAGAGTTCCGCACCGCCGTCGTGCTGCGTTCCAATCTGCGTTCGCACCACTATTTCGCGGAGGGCGAAGACCATCTCACGATGAGCCCCGGCGCCGCGGATATGGCCGGTTTCTTCATCGTCCCCCGGCATGAGGACTTCCTGAAACTCGACTGCAGGCTGCTTTCCGAGATGGTGGATGAGGTTTCGGTGAGCGAGGAGGACGATGCGCTGGTTGTCTGGCGTCTGACCCGCACCCAGCGCAAGATAGACGTGGGCATAATGGCCGCCCGCGAGATCGTGTTCGAGATCATCTCCGACGGAGCGGGTCCGCAGCGGGTCAGCTGGGTGGACGGAAAGATCAACTACAACGGCATGCTCTACGACGAGCTTACCTTCGAGGCCGTCACCCGCTCCACCCTCTTCAGCGAGCCTACCTTCATATTATATGACATGCCCATCGGGATAGGATTCCACTGGGAGCAGAAGATTACCCGCCGTTTCGCCGGCCGCCTCCGTTTCATAGTGGAGGGGGACAGGATACGCGCGGTGAACCGCATAGGGCTGGAGGATTACCTGCTGAGCGTGATATCTTCCGAGATGCACGCCGACGCCCCTCTGGAGTTCCTGAAGGCGCACGCGATCATCTCCCGTTCCTGGGTGATGACCAATCTGCGCACTCACGAGCATTTCGATGTCTGTGCAGATGACCACTGCCAGCGTTATCAGGGCCTGGACGGCGCCGTCGGCCAGAATGTGCGGGACGCCGTGGACCGCACCTGGGGCAGCGTCCTGACCTATAAAGGCGAAATTTGCGATGCCCGCTATTCCAAATGCTGCGGCGGCAAGACTGAACTCTTCAGCACTTGCTGGGAAGACAGGGACTACCCCTATCTTCAGTCGGTTGAGGATGCCCCCGCCCCCGGCGAGAAGCCGTTCTGCGACACCGACGACGAGGAAATCCTCCGGAAGGTGCTTAACGACTACGACCTCAAGACACGGGATTTCTTCTCCTGGACCGAACGCCCGGGCAGCAGAATCAAGTACCTGAAACCCCTGAAACGCGGCCCGTCCGGCAGGATATATGAACTCGAGATCGAAGATGAGAAGGGCCGCAGGGTGATAGGCAAGGAGCTTGCCATCCGCAAGGCCCTCAGCGACAGCTGCCTCAAGAGTTCCGCCTTCGAGGTGGAGTGGAAAGGGGATGAATGCATACTCCACGGGCGTGGATGGGGCCATGGAGTGGGCCTCTGCCAGATCGGGGCGGCCGTGATGGCTTCGAAGGGCTATTCCTGCGCCGATATCCTCCGTCATTATTATACCGGTACCGATATAACTCCTCTGGAGAATGAATAAGGACAAGACTCCCTGGCTCTGGGTCCCTACGCTGTATTTTGCGGAGGGGATACCCTATTTCATCGTGAATGTGGTGTCGGTGACCATGTTCAAGCGCCTCGGCATGAGCAATGCCGACCTTGCGATGTACACCAGCCTCCTATATCTCCCCTGGGTGATAAAGCCTCTCTGGAGTCCCCTGGTGGACGTGGTGCGCACCAAACGCTGGTGGATCGTTGCGATGCAGACGCTGATGACCGTCTGTTTCGCGGCACTTGCACTGAGCCTTCCGTCCCGCACCGGGGCGCCGGTGAGTGCCTTTTCGCTTTCCTTGATAATATTCTATATCACCGCGATGCTTTCCGCCACCCACGACATAGCGGCCGACGGGTATTATATGCTGGCGCTGGATGAGCATCGGCAAAGCCTTTTCGTGGGCATACGGAGCACATTCTACCGCATCGCCTCCGTCTTCGGGCAGGGGGTGATAGTAGTAGTGGCAGGATTGCTTGAGAACCGCTATGGGGATATCCCGAAGGCGTGGGTCGTGACTTTGCTGGCGAGTTCGGTGCTTTTCCTTGCAGTCACCGTCTGGCACCATTTCATCCTGCCGGCAGAAGAAAGTCCCTCCGCGAAAAGCAAAGGGCCGGTCCGTGTCCCGCAGGGGGAGCCCGGTACCGGCATTGCTTTTCCGAAAGCCCGCGCGCGCAGTTTTTTGTCAGCCTTCGCCACCTTCTTCCGCAAGCCGGGGGTGTGGCTCGCAATGGTTTTTATGCTGCTGTATCGGCTTCCGGAAGCGCTTTCGGTGAAGATGTTGACGCCCTTCCTGCTGGATCCTGTTTCTGACGGGGGACTGGGGTTGAGTACCGCACAGTCCGGCCTGGTGTATGGCACCGTCGGGGTGATTGCTCTCACCGTAGGTGGAATACTCGGGGGAGTATGGAGTGCGAAAGTCGGCCTCAGAAAGGCTCTCTGGCCGATGGCTCTGGCCCTCGCGCTGCCTTGTTCGGTGTATCTTTACATGGCTCTGGCCCAGCCTTCGAACATTCTTACGATTTATTTTTGCGTGGCGCTGGACCAGTTCGGCTATGGCTTCGGATTCACTGCCTATATGCTGTATATGATGTGGTTTTCGCAGGGAGAATATAGCACTTCGCATTATGCCGTATGCACCGCTTTCATGGCCCTGAGCATGATGATTCCGGGTTTTTTCGCCGGGATGCTGCAGGAGGCCCTGGGGTATTCCGGATTCTTCGTTCTGGTGATGGTCTGTTGCCTCGCGACGGTTGCCGTGACTGCACTTTTGCCATCGCGCATAGACCCCGGATACGGGAAAAAGTAAATCTTGGTACGATATATGCAATTGTTTAACTGAATACTTTAATTTACGGACACTAAAATTGAGCATTATGAAAACGTTCTACAAACTCGCACTCTCAGCCGCAGCGGCTGTCGCGATAGCACTTACGCCTTGCACTGTTAATGCCCAATCCCGGAGCGGAGGCAGCAGCCGTTCTGCTTCGAGCCAGACTTCGTCCCGCTCATCGTCGTCTTCGTCAAGCGCATCCCGTTCTTCTTCGGGCAGCTCCCGTAGTTCTTCGGTGAGCAGCGGAAGCCGCAGCTCGTCATCTTCATCTGTCTCCAGGGCAGTGGGTGGCACGATAAGCAGCTCCAGCAGCAGCCGTTCAGGCAGTTCTGCGAGCCGCTCCAGCAGCTCCAGCTCGAGCAACCGCAGCAGCGCAAGTACTTCCCGCTCCAGCAGTTCCAGCAACCGCAGCAGCGCCAGCACTTCCCGCTCCAGCAGTTCCAGCAGCCGCAGCAGCGCGAGCACTTCGCGTTCCAGCAGCACCGGCACTTCGCGCAGCTCTTCCGTGAGCAGCGGCACTTCCCGCAGCAGCAGCTCCAGCAACACCGGACGCAGCTCCACTGCGATCAACAACACCACTACCACCGTGAGCGGCGGATCCCGCAGCAGCGTGGGCGGTGTGGGCAATGCCAACACCAACAGGAACGTGAATCCTACCAACAGCTACGACCGTCAGACCGCCGGAACTCCCAATGAGGTCCGCTTCGACGACCATGGCAAGCGCATAGCTCCTATGCATCGTCCTCCCGTGCCTTACGACCGTCCCGGCTACTTCTACAGCCACCATCCTCACTACTATGGATATAGGGTGCATCATCTGCCTCACTACGACAGATATCGCTACTGGGGAAGATACTATTACTACTACAACGGCATCTACTACCGTTATTGGAACAATGTCTACTACATCTGCCGTCCTCCTTACGGCATCCTGTTCAACAGGGCGCTCTACGAATTGGAGCTCGACGTGCTGAGGTTCGCATACTACAATAATGTGTATCGCACCTACAATGTGGTGAACAGCAACTACTCGACCATCAACGAGCAGAACCAGATCATCGCACAGAACAATGCGACCATCGCGGCCCAGAACGCCGCCATCGCACAGAACAACGCGACGATCGCCACCCAGCAGGCTGCTGCTTCCACTCCTACGGTGGATGTCAACACCCTCAAGTCGTACGCTTCCTTCCAGCTTGCCAACAGGCTCGGCCTCGTGCAGAGCTTCGCAGCCAACGGTCAGGAATACTACTACGACGACGGCGTCTTCTTCGTATCTGACGCAAATGGCCAGTTCAAGACCATCGTTCCTCCTGCAGGCGCCCTCATCAAGGCTCTGCCCGAAGACTATGAGGCCGTGACCCTCGCCGATGGAAATGAATACTACAAGGTGGATGACACCATCTATCGTATGACTGTTGCCGACGGAGTGCCTTACTTCGAGGTTCTCGGACAGCTCCAGGACGCATAGATCTCAGAACTCTTTTAGATGTTCCGTGTGCGAAAACATAGCATTTCGCACACGGAACATTCTTTCTACACAATATATTTTGTTAAATTTGCAATATGGCGGTAATAGGCGTAATGGATTCCGGTGTGGGCGGTCTTTCGGTTTTCCGGGAGATACGTAGACTGCTGCCTTCGGAGCACTATATCTACTATGCCGACAATGCCCACTGCCCCTATGGGGAAAAGACCCCGGAATACATTCAGGGGCGCCTCCGTGCCATAACGGACTTCTTCATCTCCCGTGGCGCCGCGGCCGTAGTGCTGGCTTGCAATACCGCCACCGCCGCGGCCATAGAGTGCCTGCGTAAAGAATACGTGATTCCTTTCGTGGGGATGGAGCCCGCTGTAAAGCCGGCGGCTCTGGGCACGGAAACCGGAGTGATCGGGGTCCTGGCGACCGCCGGCACTCTCAAGGGCAGCAAATATCTGAACACGAAGGGCCGCTTCGAAGACCATGTGAAGATAGTCGAAAGAGTCGGCAAGGGATTCGTGGAGCTGGTGGAAAGCGGCAAGCTGACGGGCCCCGAGGCGGAGGCTACGGTCGCAGCAGCGCTGGAGCCTCTCCTGGCTGAAGGGGCGGACCGCATAGTCCTCGGCTGCACGCACTATCCTTTCCTCCTGGAGACTCTCCGGAAGGTGGCTGCGGATCTCGGGCACTGCGATGCCGATTTCATCGACCCGGCGCCCGCGGTGGCAAAAAGGCTGGTGCAGGTGCTGGAAGAGAGAGGCATATCGGCCGTCGACTGCAATCCCGGAACGGAACTCTTCGCTTCGGGAAATGATGCAAAACTGAAAGAATTCTACGCATCCCTGTGTCAGGGGTCCGGCATAATATGATAGGAATCATCATCATCAACTTCGGCAATCCCGGGCGGACCATCCGTTTTGTGCGGGAGGAGTGTTCCAAAGTGAAAGGGGAGCACCGGACCATCGTGGTGGACAATGGTTCCGGCCCGGAAGCGTTGGCCGAATTGCAGGCGGCGCTGGGGCAGGAGGCCGAAATCATCCCGGCAGGGGAGAATCTGGGTTTCGCCCGTGGCAACAACCTCGGTGCGGAGCATGCGATCGGCATGGGAGCGGACCTGCTGCTCTTCGTGAACAACGACATGGTCTTCACCGATGCGGATGTGGTGGACAGCCTGGCTGCCAAGCTGGAAAGTTTGCCGGATGCGGGAATGATCGGCCCGAAAGTGGTAGGGCTGGACGGGAAACTGCAGAGCCCGGAGCCGTATAAAAGCTTCTGCCAGAATCACTTGCTGCCATACTGGGGGAAGCTGGTCTATGGGCGGAAGGCGCTGGATGCGAAGATGCAGAAAGATTACGCAGAGAAGGCGCAGGCCGGCTGGCACTATCGCATCATGGGTTCCTTCATGATGATGCGGGCGGCAGATTTCACCGCCTGCGGGGGGATGGATCCGAACACCTTCCTCTATTCCGAAGAAGCCATCCTCTCCGAGCGCCTGAAAAGGATAGGCAGGAAGGTCTGGTACGAGCCGTCGGTGCAAGTGCTTCACGAGCATGGCGCCACGATCATCAGCCACTACGGCAGGGTGCGCCGCCGCCGCATGAAACTGGACAGCGACATCTACTATTATAAGAACTACAAGGGCGAACGCGGCCTCAAGTTTGCCGCCGCCCGCCTGACTTATGCGTTGAAAGCCCTCTTCGGCCTATGAGACAGAAGGTCTATGCTGCCCCTTCCGCCAGCCGGAAGCTTGGATATCCCAATCCCTACGTACCCAACTTGAAACGGGAACTCGCAGGGAGTTTCGACGTGCTGGAGGCGGATAACCGGCCTTGCCTGATGCAGGGCGGTGCGCTTCTGCGTAACAGCGTCAAGGGGGACATCTTCCTCCTTAGTTTCGTGGAGACCATTGCCTTCCATCCGCTTGCCTTGATCCAGACCTGCATGGCGCTGCTGGCGCTGGACATAATGAAACTCCGCCGGCGCAAGATAGTCTTCTTCTTCCATAACCCACGGCCCCACAAGGGCGAGAATGCGCTTTCCCGGATGCTGACGCGCCGCCTGTTCCGCTATGCGGATCTGGTGGTGACTCATTCCGGAAACACCGCCGCCATCGCCCGCGAAAAGGTGGGGGAGGCCAGAGTGCTGATGTGCCCTCTTCCTTTCGAGGCGGCCGCCGCTCCCCAGGCCAAGGGCCCGGAATGTGACGTGCTGATCTGGGGCGCCATCTTCCCTTACAAGGGAGTCGCGGAGTTCCTTTCCGACCCTGCGATAGCCGCTTCCGGCTTGAAGATAGACATTGTAGGGGAGTGCCGGGATGGGGCGCTGGCGCAGAAGATATCTTCGCTCGCGACCGGCAGCATCCGCTTCGAGAACAGAAGGCCGGAGATGGATGAAATAGCCTCCAGGGTGGCTGGGAGCCGTTTCGTGCTCTTCCCATATCTGCCCGGGAGCATTTCCGGATCGGGGGCGCTGACGGATACCTTGCGCTTCGGGGGCAACCCTGTCGGGCCGGATGCCGGAGCCTTCCGGGACCTTGCCGCCCAGGGTCTCTGCCGAGTCTATTCCGACCCTGCCGAACTGCCGGAAATCCTTGAATCCGGGTGGAAGGTGGATGCCGGCAGGCTGGCGCACTTCATACAAGAGAATTCATGGGCTGCCTTTGCCGAAAAAATCATTAAATTTGTAAGATGATTAACCAAGAACAGATAAAGGAACTCCGCCAGCGCCTTGCAGCGTTGGAGAAGTCTCTCGATATAGCAGCAAAGAGGGCGGATGTGGCCGACAGGGAGGCGCAGAGCCAGGCTCCCGGATTCTGGGACGACCCCAAGGCGGCCGAAGCTTTCATGAAGAGTGTCAGCAGTGTCAAGGCATGGGTCACAGCCTTCGATGCGGTGAATACTGCCGTCGACGATGTGGAAGTGCTGCTCGAACTGGATCCCGAAGGCCCGGACACCGACGCCGCTTATGCGGATGCAGTCCGCAAGCTGGAGGATCTGGAATTCAAGAATATGCTCGGCGAGGAGGGGGACAACCTGGGCGCCGTGCTCACCATCAACTCCGGCGCCGGCGGCACCGAATCCAACGACTGGAGCTCCATGCTGATGCGTATGTACATGCGCTGGGGCGAGCGCAACGGCTACAAGATGACCGTCACAGAACTCGTGGAGGGAGATGAAGCCGGCATCAAGAGCGCAACCATCCAGTTCGAAGGGGACTATGCCTATGGCTACCTCAAGGCCGAGAGCGGGGTGCACCGCCTGGTGCGCATCTCCCCGTTCAATGCCCAGGGCAAGCGCCAGACCACCTTCTCTTCCGTTTTCGTCTATCCTCTGGTGGATGACACCATCAACATAGAAATCAATCCCTCCGATATCGAGTGGGATACCTTCCGCTCCGGCGGCCATGGCGGGCAGAACGTCAACAAGGTGGAGACCGGCGTGCGCGTGAGGCACATCCCCACGGGCATAATGGTGGAGAACACCGAAACCCGCTCCCAGCAGGACAACCGCCAGAACGCCCTCCGTATCCTCAAGAGTCGCCTTTACGACATCGAACTCAAGAAGCGCCAGGAGAAGCAGGCGGAACTGGAAGGGCAGAAAAAGAAGATAGAGTGGGGCTCGCAGATACGCTCCTACGTGCTGCATCCCTACCGTATGGTGAAGGACCTCCGCACTGGCTATGAAACCGCCGACACCCAGGGTGTGCTGGACGGGGACCTGAACGAATTCATGAAAGTTTTTTTAATGCAGAAATAGAATATGGAATTCAAGTATGCGCCGATGTTCCAGCTCGGCGAAGACAAGACTGAGTATTACAAGATTCCCGGCTCCGAGAAACTGGTGAAGACTGCCAAATTCGGAGACAAAACCATACTGGAGGTCTCTCCCGAAGCCCTCACGCTGGTGGCCCAGCAGAGCTTCCACGACTGCCAGTTCATGCTCCGCCGCGCCCATAATGAGCAGGTGGCCGCCATCCTGGACGATCCGGAAGCCAGCGAGAACGACAAATACGTTGCCCTGCAGTTCCTGCGCAATGCAGAGTGCGCCGTGAAGGGCGTGCTGCCTTTCTGCCAGGACACCGGCACCGCCATCATCCACGGCGAAAAGGGCCAGCAGGTCTGGACCGATTTCGAGGATGAAGAGGCCCTCAGCCGCGGAGTGTTCAATACCTACACCCAGGAGAATCTCCGCTACAGCCAGAACGCCCCTCTTAATATGTACGACGAGGTGAACACCAAGTGCAACCTCCCGGCACAGATCGACATCGAGGCCACCCGCGGGAGCGAATACCGCTTCGTGATGGTGGCGAAGGGCGGCGGCAGCGCCAACAAGACCTATTTCTACCC
>CAMJJO010000067.1 GCA_946406095.1 uncultured Bacteroidales bacterium
GTCCGTTCGCTGGTCGAATAGGCTCCAAATACAGCACCGTTCTGGGACTGCCCCTGAACGGCTCCTAGCGTTTCCGGAACCACCAACGATTTTTCGGAGGCGAGGAAAACGCGGGAGACGCCATCGATGGCGCGGACTTCGTCCGGTTTCATCTGGGCATAACAGCCGGTGACTACGATACGCGCATCGGGATTGATGCGGTGCACCTTGCGGATTTCACCGCGGGACTTCTTGTTCGAAGTTTCGGTAACAGTGCAGGTGTTGATCAGGTAAATATCAGCTTTTTCTCGCCAGGGAACGACCTCCAGCCCTGCAGCGCGGAACCCGCGCTCGTAGGTGGCGGTCTCTGCAAAATTCAACTTGCAGCCCAGCGTTATGAAAGCAATCTTCATCGCTCCGATCCTCCCTGCAAGGTCACGCGTGCACAGTCGGCCGGCCCGCCCACGGGAGGCGCCAGCTTGGCAACGCTTATTTCGAATTCTTCAAGCTCCGGGAAGGCCTCTTCTATGGCATCCCGGATGCGACCGGCCACGTTCTCCAGCAGATTGGAAGGAAGCGCCATCTGCTCTGCAACGATCTTATACACAGCACTGTAGTCCAGCGTATACTCAAGCTCGTCGGTCTGGATTGCAGTTTCGGGATTGATGCTGCAGCGGAAATCCACCAGATACTCGCCGCCATTCTCCCTTTCGGAAGGAAGGCAGCCGTGGAAAGCGTGGAAACGCATCCCCAGGAGTTCTATTTTGCCAGTATTATGAATACACACGGTCTTTTTCCGATTAAAGGTTTATTCTTGCGCCAGCCGGCGACGCTGTCGGTGCGGATGAAGGCATCCGGCAGGGTGATATCCGCGGCCAGGCACAGTCTGGTGGCGGGGGAGAGCTGCTCCAGAAGGTCCCCCAGCAAAGAGTCGTTGCGGTAAGGGGTCTCGATGAAGATCTGGCTCTGGTGAAGGGCGGCGGAGTCTTTCTCGCAACGGCGGATTGCCGCACGCCGCTCATCCGTCTTGGCGGGGAGATAGCCGCGGAAAGCGAAACTCTGCCCGTCCAGGCCGGAGGCCATCAGCGCCAGCATCAGGGAAGACGGGCCCACCAGGGGCACCACGCCGATGCCGTGGCGATGGCAGAGGGCCACCAATGCCGCTCCGGGATCCGCCACGGCGGGCAGTCCCGCTTCGGAAATCAGGCCCACATCTCCCTTGTCGAACAGCGGCAGCAGGGCTTCCACTTCGGCAGATGCGGTGTGCTCGTTCAGCTCGTGGAATTCCAGCTCGCCTATGTGCCCCTTCAGGCCGGCGGCGGAGAGGTAGCGCCTTGCCGTGCGGGTCTCCTCCACCACGAAGGTCTGCAGGCCCTTCAGCACTCTCAAAGTGCCTTCGGGTATAACCTCCGCAGGATCATATTCCCCAAGCGGGGATGGAATCAGATATAGTTTCCCTTTACTCATCCGCTTCGATCGTAATTGTTTGTTTCTCTTCGTTCAAGGCGGCATCCCGGCTCATCTGCTGGCGCTTGGCCCTGCTCATGAACAAGCCCTTCCAGAACTCTTTCCACTTGTTGAATTCCTTCTGGTACGTTATGCCTATGCCGTTGCGCTGGGAGTAGTCCAGATAGCTGGTGTACTCGTCGGCGGAGTGCGAGAAGAGATTCAGGCGCAGCTCGCCGGTATGGTCCAGCTTGACGTCGATGTCCAGGTCTCCGACCATGTCTCCGTTCGGATTGGTGGTGGTAGTGTACTGCCGGTTGCCGAACGAGCCCCTCACTTCCACCCGGTTGTCGAACAGCTCCGTGCTCACCGACACGTCGTAGAGATTGGTGCCGCTGGAGTTCTGTTGGTAGCCCACGCCTAGGTCGACGGGGATGTCCATCCGGTTCAGCAGGTTGCTCAGCTGGCCGGACACGAGCTCGCTCACGTTCGAGAACACCATGTTGGTATTGTTGACGATTCCGGACTGCTCGTTCTCGAGGAATCCTCCCGTGATGACCAGAGAAAGGAACTGCTTCTGGAGTTTGTCTTCGGTGTTCAGGGCGCTCTCGACCTCGGATTTGGTGGTCGGGTCGAGGTCGGGGATGTCGATGGAGAAGGCCAGTTTAGGCGAACTGATCTTGTCGGAAATCTTGATGCCGCAGTTCACCACGCGCCGGGTCGCGACGGAGGATGTGTCGGCCATGAGCTTGTTGATGGCAGTGCGCAGGGTATATGTGGCGTCGATGTCCAGTTCGCTGTTGCTGATGTCGCCTCCGAACTTGATGCTGCTGCCGTTGTTGATGTTGAAGCTCTTGCGGACTATGCCAGGGATGGCGAAATGGTACTTTCCGCTGGAGATGTTGTAGTCTCCCGCTACGTCGAAGATCTTGCGGGCAGGGTTTAGTTCGAGGTTGAGTATGCCGTTGCCGCGGGCGGTCAGGTAGTTGTCGCCGGTGGCATCCAGTTCCAGCACCGCCTCCAGGTCCGGAGTGGCGGTGATGCGGGCATGGGCGACCAGGTTGGATGCGGCCGTCTGCTTGCGGGTTTCCACCTGCTGGAGTATCTCCCTGAGCATTTCCTCGTAGGGATCGATGGTCACCACGCTGTGGTCGGTGAAGGTCAGCAGGTCTCCGACGCTGGCAGAAGAGCCGCCAGCCAGGGCCACGTGCATGGTGCCGGCTTTGTTGGTGTAGATGTCTGCATCGATGTCGATGGCATCCAGCGGCCCTTTGAGTCTGACATCGCCGCTGGTGAAGAGATCCCCGTAGATATCTCCGCTCTTGTTGCCGAATATCATCAGGTTGCTCAGGTTCATGTAGGCGTCGAGGCTGAAGTCTTTAAGATGGTTGTAGAGCAGCCCTCCGTTGAGCGTGCCGTGGCCGCCTTCAGGGTCGGTGATGCTGAAGTTGTCGAGATAGATGCCGGTGTCGTCGATGCGGAACGGCCCGCCCAGCTTATAGTCCACGCCGGTGTAGGCAACCCTCATCCGGCCGCCTTCGATGCGGGCGTTGGTGCTGGTGACGGACAGGCTGTCCACCGGCCCGCGGGCGGTGAAGGCACCGTGCAGGCTGCCTCCGAGGTTTGTGATGGCATCCGGGAGCAAGGGGGACAGTATCCCCAGTTTCAGGCCGTCTGCAATGCCGGTGGCGTTGATCCTCTTGTCGGAGAAGCCGTAGGTCCCCCGCAGGTTGAGGGCATCCATCCCGTCCGAAACATCGCGGATGAAGCCGCTCACGCGGTCGATGGTCTGGTCCCATACGAGGGCGGCCCGCAGCGATCCGGCATTCTCTCCCGCCACGGCGAGGGAGTCGCAGGTCAGGTTAAGCAGGCCCATGGCCCTGCCCTTGATGGGGGAAGAGATGATGGCCCGCCCGCTGGTGAGGCCGGCGATGCCATAGTCCTTTCCGGTCAGGTGATTGACTATGCTCATATCCACCTTGTCGATGCCCACCGTAAGGGTGTCGGGACGGGTGGGGGAGATGCCTCCGTTGATGCGGATGAACTGGTCTCCGTTATAAATCAGGAAGTTGCGGAACTTCGCCTCCTTGGCGCGGATGATCACGTCAGACTCCGCCAGATCCCACTGGGACTCCTCGAAACGGACGTAGGACGACAGCGGCTTGGCATGGACGATGAGGGTGTCGGTCTTGTCCCGCTCCACCTTTCCAGCCAGATAGAGCTCGCCCACGTTGTCCATTCCCACTATGTTGTCGTAGTGGAAGCTGAGGAAGAACTCGTTGTTCTGGGCGAAGGCGGTCAAGGCGCTGTTGGTGAATCCGATCTGCCCCATGTTCAATTCCTCGGTAAGGAGCGTGGCGTTGGCACTGCCGTCCATGTTGTCCAGGCTGACATCCAGTCCCTTCAGGTAGTTGGTAAGGTATGCCAGACGGGGGGACTGCAGCTTGCCGTTCAGTTTGCCGTCGACCATGCGCAGGTCGATGCGCGTGGAATCGGAGATGTAGACGCCAGGCTTGATGAACGACAGCAGGTCCCGGCTGTCGTGGAAGTTGATGCTGATGTCGTAGTCTGCGTACGGATCGCCCTTGTCCTTGTCTTTGACGCTGTAGATCGCGGGAAGTTCCCGGCGGGTGGTTACGGTCTGGATGTCGTCGATGAAATCCAGGATGCTCCGGTTGCCCACGTATCCGGCGTCCAGGAAACTCGAACGGATCTGGGCGCGGCTGATGCCTCCGCTGGTGTGGGAGCCGGCATAGATATCGCCTATGTACTTGACTCCGTTGTCGTTTTCGAGGGTGAGGTCGTAGATGTTGAAGTCTCCCAGCAGATCCCCGCGAGGAATCTTCATCAGGTTGGCATTGAGTTCGGCGGAAACTTTCGAAGTGCCGCCGCGGGTGTCCAGTTTCAGGGCTTCGAGGTCGGCGTATCCGACATTGGCCGAGAACTTATAGAGGGCGTTTTTCGTCTTGGGGGAGAGGTTGAATATTCCCTGGAAGATGAAGTTGAGGTTCGGGTCCGCGCAGATGATCTTGCCGTCGAAGGCGCTGTTGGAGTAGGTGCCGGCCGCGGCGATGCCGGTGTAGTCGTAGCCCAGCAGGCCGAGGCGGTCCACCAGCAGGGAATCTACCCGGACGGCGACCTTGCCATCGTCCAGAGTGGCCTTGAAGCCGGTATTGGCGGTGACCTTCCCAAGGAAATCCTGGTTGATTATGCGGCCGAGTTCCAGTTTGCGGGTGTCCACGGTGCCGGAGATCTCGGTGCCTTTGGAGGAGTCCAGCAGGTGCGCGATGCGCAGATCGGCGTCCGCACTTCCGGAATTGGCCTTCAGCTTGCCCTTAGCCGCGAAATTGTCCATCGAGCCCTTTGCCCCGCCGCTGAATTCCAGCGTCTGCCCTTTGGCGAACTGGCGGATCTTGATGTCCTTGCCGGTGAGGCGGCTGGCGAAGGTCTCCGCCTGGGCGGTGGTGAACTTCATCTTGTTCACCTTTGCATCCAGCATATAGTCGCTGGTGACGGTGATGCCGGTCAGGCGCAGGGCCAGGTCGGCATCCACTCCACCGTAGAGGTCGGTGAAACGGAACTTGCTGATGTTGAGGTCGCTGACGTACCCTTCGGCGCAGATCTCATCCACCTTGGCGAGGAAGTCCATCCCATCCAGGCGGCCGAGGCTGAACATGGAGATGGTCTTGGCGGAAATGGTGCTGCCCTTTGCCACTTTCAGCTTCATGCGCACCTTGCGGCAGTACTCTCGGTAGGCGTGCGGTTCGTAGGTGGTCATCGAATAGAGGGGGGCGCGGAAGTCGGTTTCGCCGTCTATCAGGTGGATGTCCTTGATGACGGTCTGGCCCGGGCCTGCCTTGACGCTGGCGCTGATGGTCACATCCGCCCCGCATTTCTCGGTGATGGCGGCGTTGTCGACGCTGATGCTGAAGTTGCCGTCGCTGATGTTGAGGTTATGCGCGTCGATGGTGCTGATGTGCGCATCGAGGTCGGCGTAGTCGATGGATGTCGGCGTGCAGGGCTTGCGTTTCTTCTGGAAATCGGACATGCGGAAGCGGATGTCCTCGCCGTGGATCTTGCCTATCGAAATCGGAGTGCCGGCCTTGGTGGTATCCTTCTCTCCGAAGCTGAAAACGCGGCCGTAGTTCATCGCTCCCCGATGATAGGGCTCCATGGCCATGAAGGTCTCCACGCCGCGCACTTCCACTCTGTTGAGATGTATGCCTTTGCCGCTCAGGAGCTGCCTGGTGGCCACCGTGGCGCTGACGTTGCGGGCGAAGAGGACGGTGTCGCAGGTGGTGGCGCCGGTGTTGTTGATGTCTTCGGTGTAGGGGTTGGAGTCCAGGACCAGCACGTCTTTGAGGGATATGGTTCCCGGAATCTGGAAGTCTACCGAAGAGAAGGTGATTTTGCCCTCCATCTTGTCGGCCACGCGGTCGATCAGTTTGTCTACCAGGCGTTTCTGCACGTTGGGAGACTGCAGCGCCGCCAGTGCCGTTGCAATCAGCAGCACTATCAATCCGAAGATCCTGGCGGTTATGTCTCTATTCTTTTTCGTTTGCGCGCAGTTATAGTAATCTACAAAAATAAGAAATAATGCTTAAATTTGCACGTTTGAAATCGATGAAATGGATATTATTTTAGGAATCGAGTCTTCTTGCGACGACACTTCCGCCGCCGTCATTGCCGATGGCTGGCTGTTGTCGAACGTGATAGCATCTCAGGACGTGCACAAGGCCTACGGCGGTGTGGTGCCCGAGCTGGCATCGCGTGCGCATGAGCAGAATATCGTTCCGGTGGTGAGCGAGGCTCTGTCCCGTGCCGGGATTTCCGCTTCGGACCTTACCGCCATCGCCTTCACCCGCGGGCCCGGTCTGCTGGGATCGCTGCTGGTGGGTACTTCCTTCGCAAAGGCCCTGGGGCTGGCGCTGGATATCCCCATAGTCGAAGTCAACCATCTCCAGGGGCACATACTGGCGGGTTTCGTAAAAGAAAAAGACAAGCCCGTGGTGCAGCCTTCCTTCCCTTATCTGTGCCTGCTGGTGTCCGGCGGCAACTCGCAGATAGTGCGGGTGAATTCTCCCCTCGAGTTCGAGATACTGGGGCAGACGATAGACGACGCGGTGGGCGAGGCCTTTGATAAATGCTCAAAGATGATGGGGCTCGGATACCCAGGCGGTCCGGTGATCGACAGGCTCGCGAAATTGGGGGATCCTACCCGTTTCAAGTTCGCCAAACCGCACATCCCCGGGCTGGACTACAGCTTCAGCGGAGTCAAGACTTCTTTGCTCTATTTCGTGCGGGACGAGCTGGCCAAGGATCCGGAGTTCATGGAAAAGAATAAGGAAGACATCTGCGCCTCGTTCCAAAAGACTCTGATAGATATTCTGATGGACAAGCTGGTGAAGGCCGCCAAGCAGACGGGCATACACGAGATTGCCATCGGCGGCGGCGTATCGGCCAACAGCGGCCTGCGTTTGCGCGTCCTGGAAGAGGGTCGCAAGCGCGGCTGGAAGACCTATCTGCCTGAGTTCAAGTTCACTACGGACAATGCCGCTATGATTGCCATAGCCGGTTACTATCACTATCTTGCCGGTGAGCGCACCGGCCTCGACGTTGCGCCCGTTTCCCGTACTGCTGATTTCTAGAGGATAGATTTTGCTGCAGACTGGCCGGCGAGGAGGCCGGTGGCAAAGGCGATATGGAGGTTGTAGCCGCCGGTGTCGCAATCGGCATCCAGGACTTCTCCGCAGAAATACATCCCGGGGACCTTCCGGGACTCCAGCGTCTTGGCGATGATATCGTCGTTCGAGACGCCGCCGGCAGTGACCACCGCGCGCTCGTATCCCACGTATCCATCTATATCGAAAGTCCACTCCTTCAAGCACTTGGCTATGGTAGGGAGATTGACCCAGAGCTTGGTGTCCGTGCGGCCCTTGCGCTCCAGAGTCATTATTCCCGGGTTGCAGGCCACGAAGCCGGGAATGAGCTCCCAAGGCATTAATTTGCCCAGGAGGATGCGGCATTTTTCCTTTTCGCGGACGCCCTTGCTGCGGGGGTCCTTGTCTATCTGCGCCCAGAGTTCCTTGACGCGGGCGGTGAGTTCTGGCAGCGGCACTCCGGCCTTTAGGTCGACCACGAGTTTGACGCGGGAACCGTTCATCAGGGCTTTGACTGCCTTGCGGCTGAGCTGGAAGCCGATGGGGCCCTCGATTCCGCCGTCCGTGAAGTCGATATCCCCGAATTCGCTGCCGGCCTGCGTGCCTTCGATCAGGAGTTGCACGCCGACGTTCTTCAGTTGCACTCCTTTCAGCTTTTCGCCCAGTTCTGTCAGCGGCGTGGCCCGGTCGATATGGTGGGGCGTTCCTTGTAACTTGTTGTCTGTTAGTGAATTGCTTATAATGGGATGCTGGATTTTCGGCATCCCTGAATCGTCAATTTGCTGAGAATCAGCAGCTTGCTGGGAACGGACGATTTTGTAGCCGCGGGGTACGAGGGCGGTAAGCGAAGGGAAGAGGGGGGTGATGCTGTGGCCTGCGGCGGATGCGAAACGGTAGCCGTCGCCGGTGGAGCCGGTGCCGGGGTAGGAGAGGCCGCCGGTGGCGATGATCAGGCGCTGGCAGGCCCAGGTTTCGCCGGTGGCCGTGGAGATGGTGAAAGAGGGCGTATCGCTATGGCAGACGAGCTCCGAAACCTCCGCCTCACTTTGAATTTTGACCCCGACTCCATGGCATGCGCGGACCAGTGTATCGATGACATCCGTGGAGTGATAGGAGGCGGGATAAGCCCTGTCTCCGCGCTCGATGACGGCGGGCATTCCGGCTGCCTCGAACCATTCCACCAGCTTTGCGGGGGTGAGGTTGAAGAAGGCCGGCTTAAGGAAGTTGGCGTTGCTGCGGATGTGCTGGCTGAACTCGTTCCAGTCCTTGACGTTAGTGAAGTTGCAGCGGCCCTTGCCGGTGATCATTATCTTCCGCCCGGGCCTGGGCATCTTCTCCAGCAGGGTCACCGAAGCATCGCTGCCGGCAGAAACCAGCGCCGAGGCTGCTCCGTAGGCGGCCATCAGCCCCGCGGCACCACCGCCGATTATTATGATATCAGATTTCATCGCACAAAAAAAGGGAAAGCTTAGTACATCGCACCGCTACAACCTCTGACCCTTGCTGCATTCCTGCCCTGGGGGAGTTGGGAGGGAGCTGGTCGTGTACGACTTTCCCGTCGGCAAATATACGAAAACTTTCTTAAATACTGTCAAAGATGAGGGGAAGGATGTCGTCTACGCGGTCGAACTTCCATATCTGGCCGTCCCCGATCATGATCACCGACATCGGCCGGCCGCCCTTCAGCTGGTACTGCGCCATCACCTGGCGGCAGGCTCCGCAGGGAGTCGCTGGGGCTTTGGCAAGACGCCCCATCACTCCGCCGGCGATCGCGAGCGAGACCATCGCCTTGTCGGGATAGGTGGCCCCGGCGTGGAACATCGCAGTGCGCTCGGCACAGAGCCCGGAAGGGAATGCGGCATTCTCCTGATTCGCCCCCTGCACTATCGTGCCGTTGCTCAGACGCACCGCCGCACCCACGTTGAAATGCGAATAGGGCGCATAGGACCCCTTCATCGCATCGATCGCCGCATCCGCCAGCTCGCGGTCTTCTTTATTGAGTTCATCCAGCGAGGAATACTCGTGGAACTTGATATTGATCTCTTTCTCGGTCATAATTCAGCGTTATAACTCCCAAAGATAGCAATTTTCCGCGAATAAAGCTATTGTTGATAACTTGTTGATAACTCACCTTGCTTTGCAAGGAGGGAATAACTAAATTTGAAAATTCGCGCAACGAATAATTAAACACTATACACTATGATTAAACAAAAACAACTACACAGTATTCGCGATGCCTACGCCGCACCGGAATGCGTGAGCGTCGAGGTTAAACCTGATGCTCTTATTTGCCAGAGTGAAGAAATCTCTGCCCTTGATATTGACGATGCCCTCCTTGAGGATTGGGGAACTTTAATCTAGAAGTGCTATGAAAAAGATCCTTACAATGATTCTTGTCGGCGCAGCAGCTGTGCTCGCAAGTGTTTCCTGCAACAAGGAAGAAATGATCGAGGCCTCCAAAGATGGCACCGTCCGTTTCTATGCAACTGAAATCAAGACCAAGACCGAATTCGGCACTCCCGCAGGTAATAACTATCCTACATTGTGGACTGGAAATGAAGATGTGTACATCTCTTTGAATAGGGCGGCATCGGTAAAGTATTCCGTCACACCGACAGGCTCGAATAAGACTGCGGACCTTACAGCTAACCCGGGTATTACTAAAGATGGCTCCGGCCCTTACGTGTTTTATGCCATTAGCCCCAACCAGGTTTCAAAAATCAATACCACTTATAACAGTTGGAATCTGGAGATACCTGCGAATCAGACCCCTACCGCCACCTCCGTTGATGAGTC
>CAMJJO010000068.1 GCA_946406095.1 uncultured Bacteroidales bacterium
TTTTCACGGCAGGCATTTTAAGTAAGTGCTTGAGTGTTAGAAGAATACGCTCCAGGCGCAACCGCAAAAAAAAGAGGCTGGCCAATTGACCAGCCGCCTTTTTATGTGATACAATTCTAGAAGAGATATGCTACGCCGAAGTGGAGGCCGTTAGCCTTGGTGGTGACATCGTCGCTGCTGTTGCGATCGAGGAGACCAAGGTTGTAGCCGAAGCTTACGCGAATGAGATCCTGAACATCGAAGGCAACACCACCGCCAACGAGGATGTCGAAGCGTCCGTAGTTGGAATTGTTGCCATAATTGTCGCTGGTGCCAAGAACTTCATCTTCGTGCTTTGAAGAAAGACCGAAGCTGATGGTGGGGCCAACGAAAGGAGTGAGTTTGAATCCATTTGCAATCTCTATTGCGTAGTTGAAATGGAGGGGAATTCCAAGATACATCTCGGTGTTCTTATAGTCGATGGTGGCGAGGGTGCCGCTGTTGCTTACATAAGAAACATCGATTCCAGGAGCAACGCAGATACCGTTGGAGAGTTCAATGTTGTAGTTTCCACCTACATAGAAACCGGCATAGCTGGCGGTGTTGTCTCCGTTGACAAGGTTCTTGGTTGCATAACCGACACCAACGCCGATCTGTGCATTTGCACTAAGAGCTGCTACAGCTGCGAGTGCAAGGGTAAGAATGATCTTTTTCATTTTTTTATAAAAAATGGTTTAGTATTTTTCCGTTCAATAAGATGCCTATTCTGCCGTCTCCGTTGCAGCTTCTTCTGCCGGGACGGTTTCCGTTTCGGCGTTTTCTGTTGCATTTTCGTCGACTGCCTCTACTGCTGCAGCCTCTGCCTTGGCGGCTTTGCAAGCCTTATACTTGGGGTAACCCCAGTAAACGCCACCGGCAATGAGGAGTATGACTATGGCCCAGATGATGCATTTGCGCCTGCGGACCTTCTTTGCCTCGGCGGGATCCACATCCTTCATCTTGGGATACTTCACAATCTGGGTGAGGCTCTTGCCGAACTTGGGCTTCACATAGGCAGCGGCGTTGATTGCCCAGCCGTTCGCGTTGAGTACGGGACCGAGGTCGCGGCGGCGGAGCTTGCGCCAGGTGATGAATACGGAAGGCAGAGAGATGACGAGCATCAGGCCTATAATAATAAGGATAAGAGCCCACCACTTGATGGCTGCGATGCCCTTTACCAAAGATACAACGAACTGCCCGAGGAGACCGAGGGCCATTCCCAAAGCTGCAAAGATGCCGGCGAACTTGGCAATGTCGAAGTTGCTCTGGATGGCGGCTGCTGGAGCGGTGCCGGAGGTTGCCTTATCGGCAGATGCGGTGAGACCGGCCATGCTCTTGTCATTCTTTTCCGCAGCGGACTTGTCCACCTTGTCGGAAATCCACTTCGCAACCTTCTTATAAGGTGCCCAGAATGCCTGGCGCAGGGAGATGGGATTATCAACGATACTGGTGACGGTGGCGTCGTACTGCACGCCGTCGCGGTCGTAGAAGATGGCGTTCTTGCCGGGGCGGAGGCCGTCAACGTCGCCGTCGGTAAGCACTGCAGCGATGGGGAAGCCCTTGCCGGTAACCTTGTTGATGCAGTTGCAGTAGAGGATATACATCCCGCTGAGGCTGGAGATATCCCCGGCCTTGCCGGCATCTATCACCTTCACGCAAAGGTCGGTGCTGCGCTGGTCGATGTAGAGGCGCCCGGCCTGGAAGATGGCTTTGTCTTTCTTGGAATAGAAATCTTCGAACACCACATAGTTCTTGAGGAACTTGTAGAAGTCGCGCACGTAGTGGAGGAGTTTGTCCACCGCCTCGATGCTGAGGGCTTCGGGCTCGAGGGCCTTGTCTTTCTCGATGAGATCGAGCAGGGCAGCCTTCTTGTCTGCCTTGAGGGTGGCGTTCACCACGTCGATGCCGAGGGCTTCTACTTCAGCACCCTTCTTGGCGGCCTTCCAAGCAGTGTATGCGTCGAACTTTGCGAGCACGCCAAGCCATTCCTCTTCGGTGATCGCATCCTTCTTGGGGAATTCAGCGTCCAGCACCAGGGCCTTCAGGGAGGCGAAAGCGCCCTTCCATGCGGGGTTGATGCCGCCGTTCAGGGGGAGCTTGCCGTCGGCTGAAGGACGGGCGAGGGGATAGGTGGCGATCTGGTCGGCCGCTGCCGCCAGGTCTCCGTCGCTGATGGATCCTACCTTATCTACCGATACATCCACCACGCCGGCGACTGCATCGTTGAAGGAGATGAGCTTGCAGCGCATGAAGTAGTCGGCAATCTTCTCCTTGAGTGCATCGCAGGCGGCGAGGGCTGCCTCGGTGTTCTCGGCGAAGGGGCCCTTCTCTTCGGCGGCCTTCCAGGCGCTGAAGTCTGCGCAGGCGGTGTAGAATGCCTCTATCTGGTCGGCGGTGATGCCGTCCGCTCCGCTGCGGTCTTTCGCGGGAGCGGTGGTGGCGATGATATTCTTGATTGTCTCTTTGAGGGCTTCGTCGTCGGCGCTGGCCTCGGTGATGATGCCGTCGCCGTTGAACTGGGTCTCCGCGAAGATCTTCTCGTTGTCGGAGGTCTCGGCGAGGGAGATGCCCTCAGCCTCGATCTTCAGGTTGGAGAGTATCTGTCGGGCGGATTTCTCCAGTTTGGCACCTTCCTCGTTCTCGGTGTTGAAGTCGGTGAATTTCAGGCAATCCTGCCCTTTGAGGAGCAGGTCGGGATCCTTGATCACGCCGGTCACCCATTTGGAGGCTGCAATCACCTCATCTACATGGATGCGGCCGTCGCCATCGGCATCCAGGAGCTTGAGCGTATTGGCATCGAACTCAAGACCAGTGGTAGGGCAGCTAAGCACCGTCCACTTTTTGCGGTCCAGATCTGCGAGATTGGCAATGTCGGCGCCGCTCTCGAGTTTTACCCTCACGGAACCTCCCACGGAGGCATACTTCCAATTGTAAGTCTCTTTCATATTTGTTGTTTTTAATTAGAATACCAGGACGGCCGCCACAGGATAGTGGTCGGAGATGAAAGGAATGTTTTCGTAAGTTTTGGTTATGGTCTCGAATGAAGGAGCGGCGCTGAAGCCGGACTCATAGATATAGTCGATGACGCGGTTGCCGTACTGCCCGGTGCCGAAGCCCTGGAAGGTATCCAGACTGTCGGTGACGGGAGCGATGTCGCGAACTGATTCCATGCGGCCTTTCAGCGAGTTGAGGCAAGGGTCTCCCAGGTCCACGTTGAAGTCCCCGGTAAGGATCATAGGATAGCCTTCGGGGTTGATGTCATCGATGCGGTCCACGATGAGCTTGAGGCCATTGGCGCGGGCTTCCTGGCCGAGGTGGTCCAGGTGCGTGTTGACATAGTAGTATTTCTTATTGTAGCGCTTGTCTTTGAGCAAGGCCCATGTGGCAGTGCGGAAGCATGCGGCATCCCAGCCTTTCGAGGGCACTTCGGGAGTTTCGGAAAGCCAGAAGTTGCCCCACTTGAGCATTTCCTGGGTCTTTGTGTTCCAGAAGATGGCCATTACTTCGCCCTTCTGCTTGCCGTCGTCGCGGTGCACGCCCACATGGTCGTAATCGGGGCAGGTTTCTTCGAGATAGTCGAGCTGCATCTTGAGGGCTTCCTGGAGACCAAAGATGTCAGGCTGCTGATCTGCGATCATTGCCGGGGAAGCGGGCTTGCGGATATCCCATTTGTGATCCCCGTCGGGAGCGGATCCTACGCGTATGTTATAGGATATGACCTTGAGAGTCTGTTCTCCTTTTTTGCAGCCGGAAATTACGGTGACTGCCGTGCAGAGAACCAGCGCGATGCAGAATAAGGCTTTTTTCATATTTGCGGTTTTAGTTTATCTACAAATGTAACTTTTTTCTCGCATTTGTCAAAATAAAAGAAAATCTCTACATTTGCAGTCCTGTTTCGGCACAATGCCCGGCAGGCACGCCTTGCAGCCTGGAGTGCTGCACCGCGTTAATAATGGAGGAATGGCCGAGTGGTCGATGGCGGCAGTCTTGAAAACTGTTGAACGGCAACGTTCCGGGGGTTCGAATCCCTCTTCCTCCGCAGAATAAAAGAGAAACGGCGCCAAGCTTGCTTGAACGCCGTTTCTCTTTTATTCTGCAAAGCCCGCCGCAGGCGGGAGGGATGCCGGCAAAGCCGGAATCCATGAGGAAGAGGGATGTGCGCAGACTTCCACTGGCCTCCGGCGGTTCGCCTGCCGGCTCAGCGCTGCATAAGCCAGCCGAGGCCATTCACGCTGATTCCGAAGTTGACCGACCACGCGGGAGCGGGGGTGGGGAATGAAGTGTGGGCAACGTACAATCTTGTACGGATGGAATACTCGGACAGGCCACCGAAGGGATACCCTTTTTCTATGGTACGAAGGAACTTCCAATCTGCACACAGTCCGGCCTGGTATCTGAATCCCGAGATCTCATAGGAGTCAAGTTTGGGTTCGGAAGAGCTTTCAGGATAATCGATGAAACCAACTCCGATACCGGCAAATGGAGAAACTCTCCACCACTGCGAATTATATATGCTGTAGCCAAGCGACAGCTCCATATTGCCTCCTGTCATCCTTTTGCCGGAATTCCATTTGTATCCGTCAAATTGGATATCCTTTTTGTAATGCCCTCCAAAACCCAATAATCCGCCCAAATATACATTGACCCGTCCGAAATCGAAATCAAAACCAAGATCCAGCCCGGCGATTGGGGTAACGTACTCGGCCAGGGCCCCGGTATAAAACTCGCCGCCTATGCCAAGGTGCATTCCCAAACCGAAACCGTCGGGATTGATCATGAAGTCTTCAACGCCATCAACTTTCGTCTTGGAGAGTTCAGCGGAGACTCTTTCCGAATAATAACGCAAAGCAGTCGTATCAGTGCCCTGATGGGTCTTATCTTTCATCTCCTCGATGAAACTGTCCGCTACTCCTAAATGGAACTTGGCAACCGCACCGATATCCTTGAAACGTGCACTATTCATAACCTCTTTTTCAGCCCGTCGACCGCATACCTCAAGATAATCGAAAGCGGTTTGCATATACTTCAGAGACCACTGATTCCTGAAATCCGGATGGAGCCAGGATGTATAGGGGTTCATATAGACATCAAATGAAGGATAGTAGAAAACGGTATTCCCCTTCCTATGCTTTTCCATATTATAAGAGACCCCATACTCGAGATTCGACACTTTTGGCCACTCACTTTTCCTGGATGTGAAGTCTTCAAGGGTAAGGGGTCCGTCGCTCCAGTATTTCAGAGAAGACTCCATCGTTATCTCCGGAAAGGTCTCCGCATTATTTTTTTCTTTCGATTCCTTCGATTCCGGCACGCGCACGAACCATCCGATTTTCGGGGTCAGGGCGAAGGTCTCCGTGTCTTCTGTGATTCCGACCAGCCCTGCAATCAATTCCAAATCGCTTTCGCTGACGATATCTCCGGAAGGGGTGACTGTCTTGCATTTGAAAGGGACGCAGACGGTCTCCCGGAGCATGTTACTCCCGATTGTAACCTTCCCGGGAGTCCGCCCCTTGCCGTCATAGGGGAACAGCTTCAGGAACCAACCGTCAAACTCAGTCAGCGTCACGGGTTTTTTGCTGCAGGTCGGGCCCTGGATTGTCTGAGGGCGTGTTTTTTTTACGATATCTTTCCAGAATGACAGATCCGGCGAACCTTCCGAGGCTTTGATGAACTGCTTCAGGATAGGCTCCAGATCGGAAACCCACCAGCCCATTCCGAACTCTTTCAGCGCGAGTGTCTTATCCAGTACCTTCTGCCAGTCCTGGGGCGTGCCGGTGAGTGTAATGGAAGGAATGCCGCAGACAATATAAAAAAGATTATAATCGAAATAGGGCTTGACGGTATCCATCAGCGTCACCTCCGAGGCGATGCGTTCATTAACCCCGGTGGTTGAGAAATCGGCCACCAAGGTGGAAGCAAGTCCCTTGGAAGAGTATTTGTCTATCTGTGATGTCCAGTTGCTGATAATTCTGGCCCAGTCTGCCTGCTCGGAGAAGGGATCGACGTTTGTCCAGACATCAAGATCCTTTTTCCCTTCGTGATCGACGAGCAACTTACGCATCTTCTCCGGATTCTTGTTCACATAGTAGCTGAATCCCTGCGAAATGACCATCCAGATGGCATCTGGGGTCAGAACCACGGGGCGATGCTGGCACCAGGCCCGTAGAAGCATCTGGAACAGCACGTCCTCCCCAAGATTGATAATCTTCTCGTCTGCAAAACTGCACGCGAGAATAGGCGGAACGTAAACGGAAAAGCCCTCGCCAGTGTGAAGCCCTTCGGCAACCTTCTTCCCGTCCCAACCTGAAAGGTGGTTTTCGGGCTTGGAAACCACATCCACTTTGAAGGTTATGGAACTCTTGTCTTGGGCAGATATGCTCTGGCTCAATAAAAACAGAAGGAAAATACAGAATACTCTCATATTGCAAATGTATGATATTTACGACAAAAACACTATATTTGAGAGTTAAAAAACCAATAGCAATGAAGATCATCTACTTTATCGGTCTCGTCCTGGCAATCATCGCAGTGATAGACATTTTCAAGAAGCCCATCGGCATCGTCGGCAAGATTATCTGCTCAGTCATAGTGCTCTGCACCAGCTGGATAGGTTTGGCAGTCTATTATCTCTACGCCAAGGACAAACTGACATCCTGGTTTAAATAAACCTGCATATGCAACAAATAATTGAATGTGTTCCGAACTACAGCGAAGGTCGCGACAGGGCGGTGATTGAGGCTATTGTCTCCGCCATTTCATCGGTCGAAGGAGTAAAAGTGCTCAACGTTGATCCCGGGGAGGCCACCAACCGTACGGTGGTCACATTCGTGGGTTCTCCGGAGGCGGTAACCGAAGCTGCGTTCCGCGGATCCGCCATGGCCAAGGAAAGGATAGATATGCGCCGGCACCACGGGGCCCATCCCCGCAGCGGCGCCACCGACGTGCTTCCTCTCATCCCCATATCCGGCATAACCCTTGAAGAATGCGCGGCACTTGCACGCAAACTGGCAGAACGGCTCTACAAGGAGCTCGGCATTCCCTGCTACTGCTATGAAGCGGCGGCATTCAAGCCGGAACGCAAGAATCTGGCGGTATGCCGTGCAGGCGAGTACGAGGCTCTGCCTGAGAAGATGGCGGATCCTGACCGCAAGCCGGATTTCGGGGGAGAATACGACGACACCGTCGCTCGCACCGGAGCAACCAATGTGGGTGCGCGCAACTTCCTGGTGGCGGTGAACTACAACTTGAACACCACCTCCACCCGCCGTGCCATGGCAATCGCCTTCGACGTGCGGGAAAAAGGCCGTAAGGCCAGGGAAGGCGGAAAGCTCACCGGCAAGCTGCTGAAGGATGAAAACGGCAACCAGATCTGGACTCCCGGCACCCTGAAGGGCTGCAAGGCAATAGGCTGGTACATAGATGAATACGGCATCGCGCAGGTGTCCATGAACATCACCGATATCGATGCCACTCCGCTCCACGTAGCATTCGAAGAGGTCTCCCGTGCCGCAGCGGCCAGAGGCCTCAGAGTAACCGGAGCCGAGATAGTCGGCCTGGTGCCGAAGAAGGTGCTGGTCGAGGCTGGAAAGTTCTATCTCGAACGCCAGCAGAGATCTCTCGGTATCCCCGAAGAAGAAATCATCCGCATCGCCGTCAAGAGTATGTCGCTGGATGACCTCAAGCCCTTTGATCCGCGCGAGAAGGTTATAGAATACCTGATGGAAGATCCTGCTGAGATGGCTAAAAAAGAGCATCTGGTACGCCTCAGCGTGAAGGACTTCGCGAAGGAGACCGCATCCGAATCTCCTGCTCCCGGCGGCGGATCGGTATCCGCCTGCATGGGCGCATTCGGTGCCGCCCTCGCCACGATGGTGGCCAATCTGTCCGCCCACAAGCGCGGATGGGACGAGCGCTGGAAGGAATTCTCGGACGTTGCCGAGAAGGGCCAGGCCATCATGAAGGAGCTTATCGCCCTGGTAGATGAAGATACGGCCGCGTTCAATAGGATAATGGATGTGTTCGCGATGCCCAAGGGCACTCCGGAAGAGAAGGCCGCACGCGATAAGGCGATGGAGGAGGCGACTCTCTATGCCGCATCCGTGCCGCTGAAGACTATGGAAGCTTCGCTCAAGGCACTGCCGCTGGCGCTGGAGATGGCGGAGAAGGGAAATCCCGCTTCCGCATCCGATGCCGGAGTGGCCGCCCTGGCCGCAACCGCTGCCATCCGCGGAGCCGCGCTGAACGTGCGCATCAACGCCGCCGGCCTGACCGACAAGGCTCCTGCCGAACCGCTGCTGAAGCGGGCGGAGGCCATTATCGCAGAGGCTGAAAAGTTGCAGGACGAAGTGTTGAAAGCCGTAAACAATAACATAGGATGACCTTTCAAGAAGAAATACTGGCCGGCATTCCGGCGGGACTTCCGGAGCCAAAACCATACGATAAGGAAATAAACCACGCACCCAAGCGCAAGGACATCCTCACGGAAGAACAGAAAGTGCTGGCACTTAAAAACGCCCTGCGCTACTTTCCGGAGGGCCTTCATGCAACGCTCGCACCCGAGTTTGCTGCGGAACTTAAGGCCTACGGCCGCATCTACATGTACCGTTATCGTCCTTCCTATAAGATATATGCGCGTCCGATAGACGAGTATCCGGCTGAGAGTCGGCAGGCTGCGGCCATCATGGCCATGATCCAGAACAATCTGGACGAGCGTGTGGCCCAGCATCCTCACGAACTCATAATCT
The DNA here is from genome assembly GCA_946406095.1 of uncultured Bacteroidales bacterium. Classification (GTDB taxonomy): domain Bacteria; phylum Bacteroidota; class Bacteroidia; order Bacteroidales; family UBA932; genus Cryptobacteroides. Next base: position 8,763 of record CAMJJO010000068.1, read on the forward strand.
ATGGTGGCAACGGGGCCATCTTCCAGAACTGGGCGCAGTACCGTCTGGTGATGCAGTATCTGGCCACGATGACTGACGAGCAGACGCTGGTGATGTATTCCGGGCATCCGCTCGGGCTGTTCCCGAGCCACAAGGATGCGCCGCGCGTGATAGTTACCAACGGAATGGTCATCCCCAATTATTCCAAACCGGATGACTGGGAGCGTTTCAACGCGATGGGCGTGAGCCAGTACGGGCAGATGACGGCAGGGTCCTACATGTACATAGGTCCGCAGGGGATAGTGCATGGCACCACCATCACAGTGATGAATGCCGCGAGAAAGCAGGGCGGAAGCCCAGCCGGCAAACTATTTGTCACCGCTGGCCTGGGCGGGATGTCCGGCGCGCAACCCAAGGCGGGCAACATCGCCGGAGTGGTGAGCGTTACCGCCGAAATCAACCCCAAGGCAGCCGAAAAACGCTTCCAGCAGGGCTGGGTGGATGAACTCCACAGCGATCTGGACGAACTCATCCCCCGCATCCGCGAAGCAGTGGCGGCACGCAAACCGGTATCCCTGGCATATGTGGGCAATGTGGTGGATCTCTGGGAACGCTTGGCGAAGGAGGATATGCACGTGGATCTCGGCTCCGACCAGACATCGCTCCACAACCCCTGGGCGGGAGGATACTATCCCGTCGGCTACAGCCTCGAGGAATCCAAGCGAATGATGGCGGAGGAACCCGCACAATTCAAGGAAGCGGTGCAGGCATCGCTCCGCAGACACGTGGCTGCCATCAACAAGCTGGCTGCCAAGGGAATGTATTTCTTCGACTATGGCAACGCCTTCCTCCTGGAAAGCTCTCGTGCGGGCGCAGATATCCTCAAGAAAGACGGCAGCTTCCGCTATCCGTCCTACGTGCAAGACATCATGGGCCCGATGTACTTCGACTACGGCTTCGGCCCGTTCCGCTGGGTGTGCATGAGTGAGGATCCGGCCGACCTGGCCAAGAG
>CAMJJO010000069.1 GCA_946406095.1 uncultured Bacteroidales bacterium
CCCATATCCAAACCCTTCTGCACCAGGCTCTTGCCCAGCAGATAGGTCTCATGCTCATAGTAGGTCTTGTCGAAACTGATGCCCAGGGCACGGTAGGTCTGGTCGAATCCGTCGAACACCCAGCCGTTCATTTTCTCCCAAAGCGCGCGGACCTCGGGATCCCCCTGCTCCCATTTCACCAGCATCTCGTGCACGTCGTCGATGACTTCGGGATGCTCCTTCTCCATCTTGGCGTATGCCACATAGCAGTCGCCCACCAGATGGTCCCCCTTGATGCCTGTGCTTTCCGGAGTGGCTCCGTTGAAGAGCTTCTCCCACGCATACATGCTCTTGCAGATATGCACGCCGCGGTCGTTCACCAGGGTGGCCTTGATCACATCGTTGCCGCCTGCCGCGAGCAGCCTGCTGACGGAATCCCCCAGCAGATTGTTGCGTATGTGGCCGAGGTGAAGGGGCTTGTTGGTATTGGGAGACGAGAACTCCACCATTATCTTCTTGCCGGTGGAAGGCAGGGTGAAATAATCCTCGCCGGAAGAGACGATTTCGGTCAGGGTCTCCCGCCAGTAGAGGTTGCTGAGGCTGAGGTTCAGGAAGCCCTTGACGCTATTGAAAGCGCTGATCTCGGGGCAGTTGGCCACCAGCCATTCCCCTATTGCAGAGCCGGTTGCATCCGGAGCGGCATGGGATATCCTTAAAAGAGGAAAGACTACAAGCGTGTAGTCTCCCTCGAATTCTTTGCGCGTCACCTGCACCTGCAGGGTGGAAGCGTCGACTTCGGCATTGTATAGGTCCTTGACGGCCTTCGCGGCCTCCGAGGCAATGAACAGTTCCGGATTCATCTTTTATCCCAGATAAGATTTCAGAAGTTTGCTTGCAGATGGTTTCTTGAGCTTGCGGATGGCCTTCTCCTTAATCTGGCGCACACGCTCGCGGGTGAGGTCCAGGCGTTCGCCAATCTCTTCCAGGGTCATCTCCTGGCAGCCTATGCCGAAGAAACTCTTGATGATCTCGCGCTCGCGGCCGGTCAGGATCTGAAGGGCGCGTTCGATCTCGATGCTCAGGCTCTCGTTGGTGAGGCCCTTGTCCGCCATCGGGCTGTCGTCGTTGGGCAGCACGTCCAGCAGGCTGTTGTCTTCTCCCTCGACGAAGGGGGCATCCACGCTGACGTGGCGTCCGCTCACGCGGAGAGTGTCCGCAATCTTGTCCTGGGGAATGTCGATCATCTCTGCCAATTCGTCGGTGGAAGGCTGACGCTCGTGCTCCTGCTCGAACTTGCCGAGGGCCTTGTTGATCTTGTTCAGGGAACCCACCTGGTTCAGAGGCAGACGCACGATACGGCTCTGCTCAGCCAGGGCCTGGAGTATGCTCTGACGGATCCACCACACAGCATAGGAGATGAATTTGAAGCCCCTGGTCTCGTCGAATTTCTCGGCGGCCTTGATGAGGCCGAGGTTGCCCTCGTTGATCAAATCAGGAAGGCTAAGCCCCTGATTCTGGTACTGCTTTGCAACAGACACCACGAAACGGAGATTAGCCCTCGTGAGTTTTTCCAGCGCGACCTGGTCGCCTTTGCGAATGCGCTGGGCAAGTTCTACTTCCTCTTCCGGTGATACCAACTCTTCGCGTCCGATCTCCTGGAGATACTTGTCCAGCGAGGCGCTCTCGCGGTTGGTAATCGATTTTGTAATCTTTAGTTGTCTCATTTATACGTCTATTCGTCTTTCGCGAAGCCGAAGTAGACGGGCCTTCCATTGGAGTTGACACCCTCTATATAGACAGCCCTCTTGCTGCGGTACGCGATATCAATCACTTCCCGAGGTTTGGAAACAGGCTGGTCGTTGACATAAAGTATGATCGTTCCGTCCACTGCACCCGCCTTTGCGAGTGCTCCGTTGCCGGCAGATACGATTTCAACTCCGTTCTTCAGACCCAGGCGGGCGAGCTTGTCTTTGTCGGCCTCCTTGATGTAGCCGCCGTAGAACGCGGTCTGTCCCTCTTCGTTCACGGTGCCGGTGATCTGCTCGGTGCCCTGGAACTCTACGGGGAATTCCTTCACCTTGCCGTCACGCACTATCTTGAGGACCGCCTTGTCGCCAGGATGGAAACTGTTGACCTTTTCCTGAAGAGCTGACGTCGATTTGATGACCGTGGAATCTATTGCAAGAAGGATGTCTCCCTCCTTCACTCCGGCCTTGTCGGCAGCGCTTCCCTTCGAAACCTCGTTAATATATACGCCGTCAAGTGAAGAAAGTTTCATTTTATCTGCAATTTCCTGAGTAACCGGGCTCATCGTCACTCCGAGTTTCGCACGCTTCACTGAACCGAAGTCGATGAGGTCGCCCACGATCTTCTTCACTATGTTGGAAGGGACTGCGAAGGAATAACCCGAATAGGCGCCGGTCTGGCTCACTATTGCGGTGTTGATGCCCACCAGCTCACCAGCCTTGTTCACCAGTGCTCCGCCGGAATTGCCGGGGTTCACCGCAGCATCGGTCTGGATGAAAGACTCGATCTTGAATTCGCGGGAATTGCTGGGCATCGAACGGCCCTTTGCACTCACGATACCTGCGGTGATGGTGCCGCGGAGCTGCTCGCCCAGAGGGGATCCGATGGCAAGCACCCACTCGCCGAGGCGGAGCTTGTCGGAATCTCCGATAGGCACTATTGGCAGGCCGGTAGCATCGATCTTGATCAGAGCGACGTCGGTGGCGGGATCCGTGCCGACCAGGCTTGCCTCGTAGGTCATATTGTTATTGAGGGTAACCTCGATCTTGGTTGCGCCCTGCACCACGTGATTGTTGGTCACTATATAACCATCTTCGCGGATGATGACGCCGGAGCCGCTCCCCTGCTGCTCACGCTCCTGGGGGATGTCCCCGAAGAAGAAGCGGAAGAAGGGGTCGATATTGTATTCCTGATTGGTCTTTACGGTCACCTTGACGAAGACCACCGCGTCGACCGCGGATTCTGCAGCATAAGTGAAGTCGGGATAGTTGTCTTGTGACAGATTGACAGTACGGTATGCCGATCCGTCAATGGAATAGGATGTCTTTGCCTGAAGCGGTTCAGACTCGGGCTGATTGGCTTTTACGATGCCAAATGCGGTCAGACCGCTCAGAAGTACGGATGCAATTACGGTAATCATATTCTTGCTCATATCTTTTGTATTTATTGTCTTTTGCCGGGAACTTAAAAAATCAAAAGATATGCCAAAATATTCATCTATAATTCTTATATTTGCAGTTACCCTCGCGCGAGGGAGATATATAGGAAAAACAGATAATTGACATATGGAATTCAACGTTTCTAGCGCAGAACTGCTCAAAGCCCTGGTGGATGTATCCAAAGCCATCCCCGCCAAGACTACCCTGACCATCCTCGAGAACTTCCTCTTCGTGTTGAAGGAGGGCAAGCTCGAGATCACCGCTTCCGACCAGGAGCTCACCCTCCGCACAGCCGTGCCGGTAGACAATGTGAAGGAAGAAGGCAGCATCTGCGTGCCTGCAAGGCAGATGATCGATCTGTTCAAGGCCCTGCCGGACCAGCCGGTCAACATCCGCACCAGTTCGGATTCTTCTTTCGAATGCGTCTGGTCCAATGGTAATTCCGCGCTGCCTTTCTTCCCGGCAGAGGACTTCCCGGCCATCAAAGGAACCGATGCCGGCGCAAGCACCATCACCATCCCCGCCGCAAACCTGGTGGATGGCATCAGCAGCACCATCTACGCCACGGCAGATGACGAGATGCGCCCTGCGATGAACGGCATCTTCTTCGACATCGCCCCTGAATCCAGCACCCTGGTAGCGTCGGATTCCCATAAGCTCATCTGCTACACCACAGACGGAGTGCAGGCAGAGGCCGCCGCATCCTTCATCCTCCACAAGAAGCCCGCAGCAGTGCTGAAGGCCATCGTGGACAGGGAAGGCGGAGATGTCACCATCAGTTTCGACAACGCCACCGCGGTATTCACCTTCGGAGAAACCATGCTGGTGAGCCGTCTGGTAGTGGGCAAGTATCCCCGCTACCGCGATGTCATCCCCCAGAACAATGCAAACGTGCTCCGCATCGACCGCGCCCAGCTCCTGAACACGGTGCGCCGCGTGGCCGTCTGCGCCAACAAGGCATCCAACCATATCAAGTTCGAGCTCAAGCCCGGGCAGCTGGAAATCACCGCCCAGGACCTCGGTTTCGCCACAGAAGCCTACGAGAAGCTGGACTGCGACTATAGCGGAGCAGACCTTACCATCGGTTTCAAATCTTCCTTCCTCATCGAGATCCTCGGCAACATGAGCTGCGAGACAGTGGTGATGAAGTTCGCCGATGCACGCAGGGCTGCCCTTATCGTTCCTTCCGAAGAGGAGAGCGAAAGCGAGAAGGTCTGCGGCATCCTGATGCCGATCATGGTTTCATAAACGCAATCAGCTATGGATCTGAACCTTAAGAGGCCTCTGCTTTTCTTCGACATCGAAAGTACGGGGCTTAACATTCCGACTGACTCGATCATCGAACTCAGTTTCGTGAAGGCTTTCCCCGGCAAGCCCGATCCGGAAATCAAGACCTGGAAGATAAAGCCCTGGGATTACGAAAGGAACTGCCAGCGCCATATCAGCGAAGACGCCTCCAAAGTGAACGGAGTCACCGACGACATGCTCAAGGACTGCCCCCTCTTCCTGAAAGTGGCGGGCGAGATCGCCGACTGGCTGAAAGACAGCGACCTGGCCGGATTCAATTCCGCCAAGTTCGACCTTCCCATGCTGGCCGAAGAGTTCGAGCGTGCAAAGCAGTACTGCCGTTCCAGGATTGCCGCCCTTTCCACACCTGCCGCCAAGAAAGAAGAAGCGCAGCAGCTGCTGGACAAGATTTCGGGCGTAGACCTCCACGCCCCTCTCATGGTGGACGTGCAGAACATCTACCACGCCATGGAGCCGCGCAATCTCCGCGCAGCCTACCGTTTCTACTGCGGTGGCGAGGATTTCGAGAATGCCCACGCCGCCGAGGCCGATACCCTGGCCACCTACGAGGTGCTGAAGGCGCAGTTGGACCGCTACAAGGAGCCCGACAAATACCGCGAGCAGGTGCTCAAGAACGATGTCCAGGCCCTTTCCGCTTTCGTGGGCAAGAAATACGTGGACTTCTCCGGGCATCTGATTCTCGGGGACGACGGCGAGGTGTATATCAATTTCGGCAAGCATAAGGGCCGTCTTGCACGCGATGTGTGGAAAACCGAGGCATCCTATTTCAAGTGGATCCAGGACGGCACTTTCACCCTGGATACCAAGGCCCAGTTCGCAAGGCTCGCCGAGCAGTTCAAGACAGAGAAAGACAGCGCCATGAAGCGCCCTGCCACCCAGGACGAACTTCAGGGCCTGAAAGACAAATTCAACGGAAAACTTTTTTGATTTGAAATGAGACTGATTCCAATTTACACTTGGAATAAAGGCATTCGCAATTTCGATTTACGCAGCAAACGTTTTTCCAAGCAGCCCTGGGCACAAGGGGTGATTCTCCTTGCGTGCGTGCTGCTGGCAATGCTGCTTGCGAACCTGCCTGCCACCAAACACCTGTATCACAGCTTCCTTCATACCGGCCTTACCCTTAACATGGTCAGCCCGGACGGATCCATCAACCTGCATTTCCCCAGAGACCTGACCGTAGAGAAACTCATCAACGACGTGCTGATGATGGTTTTCTTCTTCACCGTCGGTCTGGAAATCAGGCGGGAGATATCCTACGGGGAGCTGTCTTCGCCAAAGAAGGCACTGCTGCCGGTAATCGCCGCTTTCGGCGGTGTGATTGCCCCGGCGCTGATCTATACCCTGATAAACCACGGCACCGTGGCTTCCTCCGGCTGGGGCATCCCCACCGCAACCGATATCGCATTTGCAGTGTGTATTCTGTCCGTGCTGGGAGATAAGGTCCCGGTTTCGCTGAAGGTCTTCCTGACGGCCCTGGCCATAGCGGACGACCTGATCGCCATACTCGTGGTGGCGATATTCTATGGAGGTTCATTGAATTTCCATCTGCTGGGGATAGCGCTTGCCGTCATCATCTTCATCCACCTGTTGAAGAAGGTCGGCGAGAAATCCCTCTTCCCCTACTTGATGCTGGCTTTCATAGTGTGGGTGCTGTTCTACTATTCCGGCATCCACGCAACCATGTCCGGCGTGGTGATGGCTTTCCTGATTCCGTCCCAGCCCAGATACAACAAATCTCAGTTCGAGCATAAATGGGCAAAGTACACAAGGCGCTTCGCCGAGTTTGCGGATGTGCCCTCTAATGCCTTCCCTAACGGCCCCCAGAGGCACTGCCTCAAGAAACTCCGCCAGATAGCACGCGGTTCGATGGATATGACCTACCGTCTGGAGGTAGCGCTCTCGCCCTGGGTCAACTTCCTGATCATGCCGGTGTTCGCACTCGCAAACGCAGGAGTCGAGATTACGGATGTCAGCTATTTCAACGTTTTCAACTACGATCCTGTCCTGGGTAGCGCGAGCATGGGAATTTTCCTCGGACTGCTGCTCGGAAAGCCCGTAGGCATCACCCTGTTCAGCTGGCTTGCAATCAAGTTAAAAGTCGGCGAAATGCCTTCCGGAGCCACCTGGGCGATGTTTTTCGCAGTTGCCTGCCTGGGCGGCATTGGGTTTACGATGTCCATTTTCGTAGATACTCTTTCCTTCGGAGGCTTCGACACTGCAACCGTCACGCACCTGCGGGATGCGGGCAAGATTGCGGTCTTGCTGGGGTCCTTGTGCGCCGGCATTCTGGGGTCGCTTCTGGTCAGTGTGGTTTCTCGAAAAAAATAATTATATTTGCAGCCCCGTTCCTCGTGGACGGCACGCCACTTTAGCTCAGCGGTAGAGCAGCGCATTCGTAACGCGCAGGTCGGGAGTTCAAATCTGCCAAGTGGCTCGAAGGGAGGCTCAGCCTCCCTTTTTCGCCACTTGGCAGATACCTATACTATTCCTATCCGCAGTAGAAGAACTGCGCGACGAGCCGCCGCATCAGCTTGGTGTCGTTGCGGGCCTCATGATGAAGCGATGCATCATTGTAGGAACGCAGGGCCTTGATGATGCCGTCGATCATGCGAGGGCGGAATACGTCAGCCTCTTCATAGACGCCACGCGCCTTCTCCAGGCAATCGGCACTCTCCATGCAGCAGGTGGGCAGTTGCTCCAGGGTCGCAAGGCGCGCCGCATTCTCGCTCTTGTGGATATCCATGTCCACATACTTCTCTTCTGCAATGCGCAGAGCCTCCTCGCGGGGCATCTCCAGCCCCTTGCGGGCGGCAACGCACAGACCGGCCATCAGCTGGTAGATATCCGCGGAGCAGTCGGGGCTGCGCATCTCGAAAGTCTGCTTGGCAGTAGTGTCATGGTCTGCCTGCTTTTCAATGGGATTGGCCTTGGAGCACATATCCGTGCCGGAGCTCCAGCCCAGAGGCACTCGCACCAGGGCGGAACGGTTGCAATCTCCCCAGCAGACGTTGGTAGGAGCCTCCTGATGAGGGACAAGACGGAAATAGGAAGTAGGATTTTTGTTACCGAATGCGGTAATGGACGGAGCCATCACCATAAGCCCGGCGATTGCACGGCGGGCCTCCTCGGAAAGGCGGCCGTCGGTGCCGAGAGTGACGTTGCGGCCATCCTTCATCAGACGCATATGGATATGCATGCCGGAGCCGGCCTTACCGGTAGTGATCTTGGGCGCAAAGCTGACGTCCAGCCCATACTTGAACGCAAGATTGCGGATAACCCACTTTGCCAGCAGAAGCTGGTCCGCGGCCGTCACTACGGGATTCGGCAGGAACTCTATCTCGTTCTGCTCGTATACCTTGCCGTCCAGGGTGAAGTTGCCCACTTCGCTGTGGCCATACTTGATCTGACCGCCCGTCTTGGCCACATGATCCATGCAGGCGCGGCGGAAATCGTTCAGCTTGGCAAAGGGTTCGCTCTCGTGATAGCCCTTCTGGTCGGTGGCCGGAAAGAGCGGATCTTCGTTGCAGATAACGTAGTACTCCAGCTCTCCCATAGCCTCGAACTGCAGGCCAGTGGATTCCTCGAAAGCCTTCTCCGCTCTCATCAGAGTAGCATGCGGAGCGCAGTCGAAAGGCTCCCCTGCCTTGTCGAAGAAACTGCAGAGGAAGCAGAGAGTGGGAATCTCGTTGAAAGGATCCACGAAGGCGGTGCGGTAACGGGGAATCACGTAAAGGTCGCTGTTTCCCGCTTCTATGAAGGAAGGGAAAAGGCTGGATCCGTCCACGCGTTCGCCTTCGGTGAGGATGGTTTCCGCATATTCAAGATTATTGATTGTGAAATTGAGTGTTTTTACGCGCCCGTCTTCTGCCGGGTACATGAAGTCTATCATCCGGATGTTCTTCTCGCAGATGAAATTGAGCATATCCTCACGAGTGAAGGTTTCCGGAGCTTTTTCCAGGAAAGACACCACCTCGTTAGGATTCAGAGCTATTTTCTTGTCCATTAAGATTGGTTATTTATTTATATAGTTTAAGTGTTGCAATCAAAGGGTCTGCCGGTGTGGTCGATTCTTGCCTTATTTCAATTGAGCAATGAAGGTGCAATTCAGCAGCTTTCAGGCGCATGGCCATTATGACTTCGCCCGCCTCCAGCAGATACCGTCTGGGGGAAGTCGGCCCCAGAAGCCGTATCACTCCCTCCTTTTCGTCCGTCTCGAACCTGAACCCGGCCGCTTCCGGAAGGTGTTTCGCCGCTCGAATCACTGCCTCCAGTTGTGCCGGCATCGGCGGTATGGCGTCCGGAGAGGAGACCACACCTCCAGCACTTTGCAGCAGCGTTTCCAGCGAAGCCGACTGGCGGTGAACCACCGTCCGGCCTTCACGGAACTCCTCCATCTTCTTCTCCAGATAATTATCTGCCATTTGCAGCTGCCTCCGCACAGCGAATGCCATCTATGGCCGACGAAACTATGCCGCCGGAATACCCTGCACCCTCTCCGCAAGGATAGATCCCAGGAGCGGACACATACTCCAGCGTCCCCGGATCACGCGGAATGCGCACCGGCGAAGAAGTGCGGGACTCGACTCCCAGGAGCAGCGCGGAGTTAGTATAGTAATTGCGGATCTTCACCCGCGGGAACACCTTGCGCAGGCGGTCTGCCACGAAAGGAGGCAGCAGCTCATGCAGAGGGGCGGAAATCACCCCCGGATGATACGAGGTCTCCGGCATCTTCTTGCTCAGACGCCCCACCACGAAATCCTCCATCCGCTGCGCCGGAGCAGCCATGAAGTTGGAAGGATTGAACTGCGCGCAGTACTCGAACATTTTCTTCTCCACCAAATGCTGCCAGTCCATCAGCCGGAAGGCATCCGTGCCAGGCACATCCTCCGGCTCCACCTGCACCACCACGCCGGCGTTGGCAAATTTTCCGTTGCGGGAAGAATTGCTCATCCCGTTCAAAACGACAGTCCCGGGCTCGGTGGAAGACGGCACAAGGATGCCTCCGGGGCACATGCAGAACGAGAACACTCCGCGCCCGTCCTGCTGCTCCACGAAAGAATACTCCGCCGCGGGCACTCCAGGCTTCCAGGCTCCGTGGTACTGCGCCCAGTTTATCTTCTCCTGAGGATGCTCCACCCGCACGCCAAGCGCAAATCCCTTGGCCTCGAGGGCACC
>CAMJJO010000070.1 GCA_946406095.1 uncultured Bacteroidales bacterium
CTCTATTCGGATATAGTCGAGAACGGCATCTTCCTCTCCGGCGGCGGCGCATTGCTGCGCGGATTGGACAAGCGCCTCACCGACAAAGTCAACATCCCCTTCCACGTGGCGGACGATCCGCTGCACGCAGTGGGCCGCGGCACCTGCCTCGCCCTCAAGAACACCGACAGCTATCCCTTCCTGATGAGATAGCCTATGGCGGGGGGAAAAAGGCCATACAGCGTTATCTGGAGCGCGGCAGTCTTCGTTGTTTTGGAGATTGCCGCTATCCTTATGCTGAGCCGCACTTCCTCCCTCCAGGATATCTGGATCAGCCGCGCCTCGCACAGGGTGCATGCCAGCATCTGGGGCGGGGGCGAGAAAGTCCGGAACTACTTCACCCTCGGGCAGGAGAACAAGAAACTGGCAAAAGACAATTTCGAACTCTCCGCCATGGTGAGGGATTTCGCCCAGAAGGATCTTTCTTACCGGGAGAACCATCTGTACGACGACCGGGTGGCCAATTTCCGCCTGGTGCCGGCGACCATTGTCAAGGCCAGCCGCAACTCCCAGCATAACTACATCGTGCTGAACAAGGGCAGCGAAGACGGCGTCAAACCACAGACCGGAATCATCACCACCAACGGAATCGTGGGAGTGGTGAACACAGTCGGCAAGCGCTTCTCTTATGGTCTGACGCTGATGAACGCCAAGATCAGCGTCAGCGCCAGGATAGGCAGGACGGGGCTGGTAGGGCCTCTGGAATGGGACGGGCGCCGCAGCAACGGGGCCTTGATGAAAGGGCTGCCGCTTCACTACAGCGTCGCTCCCGGGGATACGGTCTGGACCAGCGGCTTTTCCTCCGTTTTCCCTCCGGACATCCCGATAGGCGTCACCGGGAAGATACGCCAGGTGGACGGAAGCACCAACGAGGTGGCAGTGCGGCTGTTCCAGGATTTCGGAGCCCTGCGCTATGTCATAATCACCGAGAATCTCGACCGCGAGCAGATTGCCGAAATAGAAAAGGAGGGGCAGAAATGAGGCAGCGTTACATCTTCACATACCTGGTGCTGCTGGCCATCCAGATCGTCCTCGGCGGGCTGCTGAACCTTTCGCAGTACGTGGTCGTAGTCTTCCTGCCGGTGATGATCCTGAGCCTTCCCATCACCCACAGCACGCCCAGGCTGCTGTTGATAGCCTTCGTCAGCGGGCTGGCCGTGGACTTCTTCACCAACGGGGTGCTGGGGCTCACTACCTGCGCATTGCTTCCCGTCGCGCTGGCGCGCAATTCCCTCATCCGCCTCGTGTTCGGCACCGAACTGCTCTCGAGGCAGGAGGATATCTCCATACATAAGCAAGGGCCCGCGAAGGTGCTGCTGGCCATACTTCTGGCCACCACCCTCTTCTTCCTCATCTACACCCCGGTCGACTGCGCCGGCACCCGTCCCGCCGGGTTCGTCGCCCTCCGGATGCTGCTATCCATTGCCCTGAGCACTCCTGTTTCTTATTATGCTGCCGGAGTGCTTGCTCCGAGGGAGGCCGACAGATGGAGATAAAACGCAGCGACAAGCTTGTCATAGGGCTGTGGGCGGTGATCCTGCTGCTGCTCATCCGCCTCTTCTCCATCCAGATACTGGACGATTCCTACAAGAGGGACGCGGCCAACAATTCGATGGTCTACCACACCATATATCCTCCCCGCGGCATAATCTACGACCGCAACGGAGAGGTGCTGGTGGGGAACCGCATCTGCTACGATATCCTGGTGACTCCGAGGGAGGTGACCGCCTTCGATACCCTCGCCCTTGCCAAGGCCCTGGACCTGGACACTCTCTGGATCCGGGAGCAGATGGCCTATTACAAGAAATACCGCTCCCGCATCGGCTGGCAGACGCTTCAGTTTGCCAAGCGCGTGAGCATCGAGCAGTATATGAAATTCGCGGAAAGGGCCTACGACTTCCCGGGTTTCCGCGGGCAGGTGCGTACGGTGAGGGAATACCCGTTCAACGCCGGCGGCAACCTGCTGGGATATGTGTCGGAGGTTAACGACCGGGACATCGAGAAGGACCCAGAAGCCTACAAGAGCGGGGACTACATAGGCAAGACAGGACTCGAGGCTGCGCGGGAAAAGGATCTGAGGGGAGAGAAGGGCTACCACGTGTTCCTTCGCGATTCCCGCAACAAGGTGCAGTCTTCCTACAAGGACGGGGAGTTCGACAAGGAGGCGGTGCCCGGCAAGAACATAGTGACCACGATCGACGCGCACCTGCAGCAGTACGGTCAGGAACTGATGAAGGGGAAGAAGGGCAGCCTGATTGCCCTGGAGCCCTCCAGCGGAGAGATTCTGGCGATGGTGTCCAGCCCGGGAATCGACGTTGACGTGCTTTCCGACATGGGTGCGAACTACTCCCGCCTGGCTGCGGATCCCGGACGGCCTATGTTCAACCGCACGGTGCAGGCGTCCTACCCTCCGGGTTCGGTGTTCAAGCTCGTGAACGGGCTGATAGGCCTTCAGGAAGGGGTGCTGGAGCCCTGGTATCAGTATCCCTGCAACCATGGTTATGCCTATACCAAGACCCGCAAGCTTGGCTGCCACGGGCACCGCAGCCCGCTGAGGCTCGAGGAGGCGGTGATGATGAGCTGCAACGCCTACTTCTGCTATGTGCTGAAGAACCTGCTGGAGCGGCCGGAGGATGGCACCGTGAACGAGGAGTTCGACAAGTGGCGGGACTACGTGCTGAGTTTCGGCTTCGGGCAGAAACTGGGCAGCGACTTCCCTTCCGAACTCGGCGGCAACATCCCCACCTCGAAACTCTACGACAAGCGCTACGGCAAGGGCCGCTGGCGCACTTCGAACGTGATATCGCTCTCCATCGGGCAGGGAGAAATCGGGGCCACGCCCCTACAGATCGCGAATCTCGCGGCAATCATGGCCAACCGCGGCTGGTACAGGATCCCGCACATAGTGAAGGATTCAGAAGGGCTGGAGATAGACGAACGATTCCGCGAGAAGCATTATACGATGGTGGATACATCTCACTTTTCGAAGGTGATAGGAGGGATGTGGATGGCGGTGAATGCCGCCCCCGGAGCCGGCGGAACCGCGAGTCTTGCGGCTGTGCCCGGGCTGGACATCTGCGGCAAGACTGGCACCGCCCAGAATCCCCACGGAGCGGACAATTCCGTCTTCATCTGCTTCGCACCGCGGGAGAATCCGAAGATCGCGGTGGTGGGTTATATAGAGAATGCCGGATGGGGTGGCTCCTGGGCCTGCCCGCTGGCATCGCTGCTGATAGAGAAATACCTGACCGGCGGCACCGTGCGGCCGGATCTGGAAAAACGAATGTTGGAGGCAAGGTTCAATGTTGCAGGGAACTGACAGGGGTTTACGTGGTTCGGTAGACTGGACTCTGATTGCCATCTACCTGGTGCTGGTCTTCATAGGCTGGCTGAACGTGTATGCCTCCATCCATACCCCGGACATGGGTTCGCCGCTGGACTTTTCGCTCCGCAGCGGCAAGCAGTTCGTATGGATACTCACGGCGTTTGCGCTGGCGGCGGTCATCCTCTTCGTGGTGAATCCGCGCCTGTGGGAGGTGCTGGCCACTCCGGGCTACCTGATTGTGGTGGTGCTGCTGGTAGCGGTCATCTTCCTGGGCTCCGAACACAAGGGGTCCCATTCCTGGTTCTCGGTCGGCCCGATAAGCTTCCAACCTGCTGAAATATCGAAGATTACGACCTCGCTGCTGCTGGCCGCGCTGATGAGCCGGCAGGGCTTTTCCATGGGCAAGTGGAAGGATTTCTGGCAGGTGGCGGTGGTGCTGGGCCTGCCGATGCTGATCATCCTGGCAGAGAATGAGACGGGCTCGGCGCTGGTGTATGTGGGCATGCTTTTCGTGCTGTACCGCGAGGGCCTTCCCGGGGTGTTCCTGCTGCTGATAGGCTTGGCGATAGTGATGTTCATCCTCACTCTGAAGACCTCCGTCTGGGTATCGCTCGCCGTGCTGGGAGTGATAGGACTGCTGTATCTATGGTACACCTTGAGGCAGACCCGTCCGCTCTCGCGGGAGAGGAGATTTTCTTTAAGGATGCTGCTGCTGGGGGTCGTGGTATTCGCGGGGCTGGTGTTCTCGACGGATTTCGCTTTCAACAAGGTGCTTCAGGACCATCAGCGGCTTCGCATCGAGGTGCTGCTGGGGATGAAAGACGACCCGCACGGAGTGGGCTACAATGTGCGGCAGTCGATGATTGCCATCGGCTCCGGAGGCTTCTTCGGCAAGGGCTTCACCCACGGCACGCAGAACACCGGAGGCTTCGTGCCGGAGCAGAGCACCGACTTCATCTTCTGCACGGTTGGAGAGGAGTGGGGATTCTTCGGATGCCTGATGGTGCTGGTGCTGTATGGAATTCTGATAGCGAGGATTATCCGGGATGCCGAGCGCGCCCGGGAAGCATTCACGAGAATTTATGGATACTGCGTGGCGGCGTGCCTGTTCATGCATCTCTTCATTAACGTGGGGATGACCATAGGGCTGATGCCGGTGATAGGCATCCCGCTGCCGTTCCTGAGTTACGGCGGGTCTTCGCTGTGGGGATTTACGGTGATGTTGTTTATCTTTATCGCACTTAACAGACAAGAGAAAAAATACTTCTGATATTATGGCAAACACTGGATTTTTGAAACTCGCGGAGGAGCGTTACTCCTGCCGGGCGTTTGAGAAGAAACCGGTTCCGGAAGAACTGGTGCAGAAGATTCTGGAGGCCGCAAGGCTCGCTCCTTCGGCAGTTAACAGGCAGCCCGTGAAGATATGGGTCGCCCGCCGCCCGGAGGTGCTGGAGAAGCTGGCAACCACTACCAAGTACCTGTTCGATGCGCCGCTGGTGTTCGTGGTGGCCGGCAGCCCCTCGCAGGCCTGGGTCAGCAAAATCGACGGAAAGAACAGGGCGGAGACCGATGCCTGCATCGCTGCCACGCATCTGATGATGGAAATCCAGGACCTGGGGCTCGGGAGCTGCTGGGTCGGCTCTTTCGATGCCGCCGCGGTGAAGGCGATGTTCCCCAAGGAGATGGAAGGCTGGGACCTGGTTGCACTGTTCCCTACCGGCTATCCCGCCGCCGGGCCATCCCCGCGCCACACCGATCGCAAGACTATGGAAGAGTTTGCCGAGGAATTGTAAAGCGATTCTCCGGAAATTGTTATCTTTGCAGCCGGAACCGGCGGCCCCGGCCTCATCCGGCTCCAAAGCCTTGGTGGTGGAATGGTAGACACGAGGGACTTATACATATTTGAGTGCACTTCCTGAAAAGGGAGATGTAGAATGCCGTAAATTCAAGGAAACCTTAACAGGTAATGCTGATGGCGATCTTGAGCCAAGCCTCTGAAAAGAGGAAGGTGCAGAGACTAGACACGGCACACCTAAAGAGCCACGCTCTATGGTGAAGGAATAGTCCAGACTACGAACGGGCAGGCATTTGCCCCCGGTGGCGAAAGCCATAGCAGCAAGAAAATCCCTTGGGCAGCAATGTCCGTGTGAGTTCGAGTCTCATCCGAGGCACGTTAAGGCCAATCAATTGAATATTGGTTGGCCTTATATTTGGTAGAGACGAAGTTTATATTTATATTCGTCTCTACTATGAGACAGAACTATAATGAGCAGGATGTCAGGAAGGCTGTTGCCAACAGCAAGTCCATAGCGGGAGTCCTTAGATTGCTGAATTTGCGCCCTGTTGGCGGTAATTATAAAACAATAAAACACCTTATTGAGAAGTATAGCCTAGACACAAGACACTTTACTGGACAAGGGTGGAATGTAGGTTTGGCATTTAAACCTAAAACGAGCCTTAAAGATTCTGATATATTCAAAGAGAATTCGAATTATCGCTGCTCATGGCGATTAAGAGAACGGTATAAAAGAATAACCGGTATTTCATCGTGCGAAAAATGTGGGCTTTCGGAGTGGCTCGGCAAACCTATTCCACTGGAAATACATCACCTTAACGGCAACAATACAGATAATCGAATTGAGAATTTACAACTGCTTTGTCCAAATTGCCATGCCCAAACCGACTACTACAGGGGTCGGGCACGCCGGATTAAATCAACTAATAATAAATAAGTTATATGTCCAGCCGAGGCACATGAGGCGCTCCTTTGCGGGGCGCCTGCGTTATATCCGGGCAGGGGGAGATTTGTTCCGAAAATAGACCGAAAACGGGAACAAATTCTTCAAAAAGACAGGTTTGTTCCGAAAAAACAGCGATATTCGGAACAAACACTATTATTCTATTTAAAGGAGACCGAAAAATTCGAAGATTATTTCAGAAAATTTCGATTGGTTTCGTATCCTTCCAGTACGGACATCTGCTGAATTGCGATAGCATTAAGTCTGCGGAGCCTTTCTGCTTGAGGAAGCCCTTCGTTGATGAAAATGGCATTCAGGCTTTCCATGTTGGAAAGGCAGATGAGTTGGTTGATGGTAGCGTAGTCGCGGATATTACCTTTGAGTTCCGGGTTGGCATCTCGCCATTCTTTAGCGCTGAGGCGGAAATTGTTGAGTCCCGCTTTACTTTTAATTATGTCGAATTCGGCAGAATTAAACTCGGGATTGAAAACCTTCACCCAAGTACCCAGGAACTCGACGGTGTTCCTGTTACGAAGCCAGTTGTGAAAGAACAGTTACGGCGACGCCGTTTACATCTATCTTTGCCATAGCGCCAAACTATCTAATACTATTTCTTTTTAGCATTCTTTCTATGCTTGTAACCATCAACAAAATCGCTTGTCTTCATATCCGGATCAAGTGTTTCCCCTGCCGAATCGCTCAGGTATTGGGGACGGGAGGGTACAGATGAACCGTAGCCGCTGACGTAAGTAAGGGCCGATTTGACCAAATCTATACCCAAGGCATTCTCCAGACGGGCGATGGTTTCAAGCGTCATATTGGAACTGCCTTTAAGCAAGTTGGAAACATACTGCTGCGTACAGCCCATCCGCTTTGCCAGCTCAACTTGTGTAATAGACTGCTCTTCCATTGCACGTAGTACCTGAAGTGTAATGTAGCGAGCGTACTTGAGCCAATATTCGTTGTCTCTGCGCCACTGCGCATCTTCGCGCCAGCGTGAAGGTGTAGGAGACTGATGTGCCTCCAGGAATTCAATTGCCCTGCCCATTGTCTATGTAATCGTTAAAACCATCCAAATCATATACGCCGTTATCCAGCAAATAGTTTCTTACGCGCTCCAACTTTGCCAATTCTTCAAGAGTATGGCTACGCTCTTCCATCTTTGCGGTAAGTTTTATAGCACCACCCGTAACAAGATATACACCAGGTTCTATCTTGATGGCATAGATTCTAAGCCAAGATTGATGCCGGTAACCACCAGAACCATATGCCTTTTCACGGCCTAACGTCATTTCTGAAAATCGGCTATTCTCCAGGTGTTTGAAAAGGATATCCAAATTCGCATCTGGGGATATATCCATCATCACACACTCCAACCTCTTTGCCTCATCCATAGTTTCCATTACGGCCTCATAAACATCCGTGATATGAAAGTATGATGATAGATCTGCGAGGTTTGCCTGAAAGAAAGACCGCAGCCAACTCATGTCGTACCAACTGGAGAACAATTGATCAAAACAATTAATCTCCTCTCCTGCATATCTCACAGCCCATAGCCGCCTGTCATCAAGTATCTTATCAAACGTCATAATACTCTTTTTTGCAAAGATAAGAACAATATCAGTATTGTACAATATTTATATTGTTATATACGCAATAAAAAGGCACAGACTGACAGAAATGTTTCAGTATAGTTTCAGTGACTTCTGCCGGAAGCTTACTGAATCCACTCGCTAGTTCCGGAAATGCTCTAATTCCCAGATGCATTACCGGAGCGGAAAAGGACTAATCGAAGGTCATATTTGCTGTATAGCCTTATGGTCAAAGACTCAGAGGACCACTCCGTATATCCTTGTTTACGATCTGTTTGAGTAATTATGGTCCCGGGGCCACAAAGCCGGGTAATAATACTCTCCAGTTCCGCAGATTTGACTTTCTTATCGAAAGATGGTTCCAAATAAGACCCCATATTCTCCCATGCAAAGAACGCGGCAGGTATACTGGAATCAGAATCGGAGACCCAGTATTCTGAATCCATCGTAAATGCATCCTTGACTTGTTTGGTCAGAACATCAATGTGGTATGTGTCATTCTGAGCAAAAGCTTCTTGCGGAGGATAATTGTTCATAGAGGAATTTTGATTCTTTGAACTCTCCTTTGCTCCTAAGTTGTTTTCAACCTCAACAACGTCATTATAATTCAGGCTTCCCCAATGCTCCAGAATATAGGACAACAGTGTTTCAAAGCTATCTTGCTCAACAGATTCTAAACCATGCTCATAGCACAGCCGGAGTATCGAATTCCCGGCCTTACCGATTTCATACAGATCATATCGTCCCTTCCCTCTCTTTCCTAAAGCAAGCAAAGCGTCTGTATAGGTATGGCAAACCATATTTGTTGGTCGCCAGATGTATTTTGAAGAAGTGTTCGTTTCTCCGTACTTCGAAAACTCATGAAGTGCAGCCATTTGTTGCCCATCCCAGCGGGCGATCACAGTTGAAGACGGCGTATCCAGCAGGCAATGCAGCCTACCATCGGCCTGGAAAGAGCCAAGAATCAAGGTATCAGCCTCTGCCCAATCAGAAACGCCCAAATACTCCGGATAATCTTCATTATCATACTTGACCACGGGCGTCAAACTAATTGCCTTAGAATAATAACCCGCCTTGAAAAAACGACTCGCCAAAAGGTCCTCGTCCCTTGCATTGGTATAAACAGTGGAGGAATCACACTGAAAACCATCAGAAGGATTCGCCAACTCGAACAACCTCGTCCTTCCGACAATATAGAAAGTGGTATCGATTCTGTGGACTTTACCTCTCAAGCCCACGAAAGCATATTCTTTGAAAGACGCTTTATCAATAAACCACATAGCGTCACCAAACTCCCCGTGCTCAACATATCTCACTGCCCAATCCTTATCATCATATTTATAATCAATAAAAGAGGCCGATGCAGTGAATGGTTTCCAGATATTATCCTTTTGATTGAGGAAGAAGTACTTCTGCTCAAATCCACTATGACCCATTTCCAAAAACAGCGTGTCCCCCCTCTGGAATATGCCCATAGGATTCCTACAGCTCTCCGGCAAAGGAATACGATATGGTTTCTTTTTGCTTATGGTATAACACATAAGGATGTCGGGTCTGTGTTCCCAAAGTGCACTGTTACGACTCCTTTCATCAAAAAGGCAATAATACCTGTCATTCACTTTTACAACATCCCATAATTCGATATCTGATGCCGGCCTCACATAATCTTCTAAGTCGAAAACGATGGAATCCTGTGGTTCATCCTTGAATCCCTCCAGCGAGCCCTGCCTATACCCGCAAGACAGAGCAATACCTACGAAACAAAGGAACAAAGAAATATGTTTGAAAAAGAAACGACCCATACTTTGGCAAACCTTAGATTTGCAGCGTAGTTTTCTGTTCCAAGGTTTGTACGACAAAAGTAGTAAATTTATGCCGATAATAAAAGTTTAACAGAAG
>CAMJJO010000071.1 GCA_946406095.1 uncultured Bacteroidales bacterium
GCCGGCGCGGAGTTTCGTGACATCGAACTGCCCCTCGCATGCTTTGGAGAGTTTGACGACTTCGCTTCCTGGCATTCCCAAACGGGTGAACAACTTATAGAAAACCTCTCCGGACTGCACCTTGCTTTCTTTTACGGTAAGCGTGTCGGTGCGGAAACCGAGGGGCCAGACTTTTTCTTCTTCCTGAGTGGATTGTTTTGTTTTGCAGGCGCATATTGCCAGCGCGCAGAGTATAAGGATCGTGTTCTTTCGCATCATATCGCGAAGATAGTGATTTTGCTTGAATTTTATTAAATTTGTAGGATATGAAGATGATCTTGACAATGCTTTTGGCCGTGCTGGCGGCTGCGCCTGATGGCAATGACAGAATAGTCGAACAATTCCAGAGCCCGACGAGGGCGGCGAGGCCATATGTGTGGTGGCACTGGATGGATGGTGAGGTGTCCCTGGATGGTATCAAGAAGGACCTGGAGTGGATGGATGCAGTGGGAATAGCGGGATTCCACCAGTTCGATGCCGGGGGAGTGAATATGCCCAAAGCGGCGCCGTTCAAGCGCCCTTACCTCTCCGAAAGCTGGAAGGAGGCGTTTCGCTATGCCGTACAGAAAGCCGATTCGCTGAATATGGAGATGACCATCGCAAGCGCACCTGGCTGGAGCAGCACCGGCGGCCCCTGGGTCACCCCGGAAGATGCAATGAAGAAGCTCGAGTGGCAAACCATCGACATCCAGGGCGGCCAAATCGATATACAACTACCTGAATTGCCAAAAGTCGTAGGCCCCTACAGAGACATTCCCCGCAAAGCGGAACACATTGACGTAGAACCCTACGGATACGACGTCGCGGTGGTTGCCGTCAAACTCTCAAACGATAACCGCACGATGGAAGAACTCGGCGCCAAGGTCACCAAAGAAAGCGCCGACAAAGAAGGCTACAAAACCATCACCATAGAATTCCCCCGCAAACAGCAGATAAGAGCCTTCACCCTTCGCGCATCCGCCGGCGGGTTCCGCCCCAGGGAAGGAGATGCCTACAGCAAAAATGAGATTCAGTATAGCAACGACGGCAAGAAGTGGCAAACCCTCACCAAGGTAATTAAATCCCCCCTGGATTATGTGACGGTGAATGCCAGCGCAAAAGCACGCTTCTTCCGTGCAATTGGCGAAAAACTGATTGATCTTGAGCTATTTACAACAAAAAAAATCCAGCAGTTCGAGGAAAAGGCCGGTTATTGTTTCCCTTACGATTTCAACAAACAATCATTTTGGATAGCTGAAATTTTTAGCCGCAATACAGAGGTCATCGACCTCACCGACAAACTCAACCCGGACGGCACCCTCAAGTGCGAATTGCCAAATGGCCGCTGGCGCATCTACCGCTTCGGCGCGTCCCTCACCGGCAAGATGAACCATCCGGCATCCCCGAATGCCACCGGCCTGGAGGTGGACAAACTCAACAAAGAGGCCTGGACCCGTTACTTCCAGAAGTACCTGGAGATGTATAAGGAGGCGGCCGGAGGTATGCTCGGAGAAAAAGGCATAACACACTTACTTGTAGATAGTTACGAGGCCAATGGCGAGACCTGGACCCCCGGCATGGAAAAAGAATTCAAAGCCCGGAGAGGATATGACCTCAGGCCGTGGATGCCCGTTCTGGCCGGCGAGATAATCAATAGCTATAACGAAAGCGAGCAGTTCCTCCGCGACTGGCGCAAGACTCTCGCCGAACTCTTCGAAGAGAACTACAATCGCATAAATGAAATTATCGCGGAGTATGGCATGAAGGGCAGCTACATCGAATCCCACGAGACAGGCCGTGCCTTCGTAGGGGACGGAATGGCGGTAAAGAAAAAGGCCACCGTGCCCATGTCCGCCATCTGGGTGCAGAATTCCCCTTCTGGCTCCATGATCCCGTCAGCCATCAGCGATATCCGCGAAAGCGCTTCGGTCGCGCATATCTACGGTCAGAATATAGCCGCGGCCGAATCCTTCACGGCCAACGGCGATGGCAAGCACGCCTACACCTACCATCCCGGCAACATCAAGATGGTGGCTGACATAGCCCTGGCGAGCGGCCTGAACCGCTTTGTGATCCACGACAGCGCCAGCCAGCCCTCGGACGACTATCTGCCCGGTCTCGGGCTGTTCAAATATGGCCAATGGTTCCACCGCAACGAGACCTGGGCCCCCTACGCGAGGGTCTGGACAGATTACCTCGCACGCAGCTGCCAGATGATGCAGCAGGGCCGGAACGTGGCCGACATCCTTCTCTATTATGGAGAGGATACCAACGCCACGGCCCAGTACGGCGGCGAGAAGCTCAAGTACCTGCCAGTGATTCCGGCGGGCTACAACTTCGACTACGCGAATCCGGACGTGCTGCTGAACGTGGTGCGGACGGAAGGGAAGTGCCTGGTGACCGGCAGCAGCCAGCGCTACAAGGTGCTGGTGCTCGGCGGCAACTGCAGGAACTATGTTTCAAAGGAGATTATGGGGAGGATAGAGGCGATTAAGGCGGCGGGGGTTCCGGTTTGTTACGAGGATGAGTTGGCGGAGTGCCTGAAAGTCAACGGCATAGGACCGGATGTGGATATCACTTCGCAAGGATTTATTTATGGAGGGGACGCTCCAAAGAACCAGCGTGGGCACGATTGCAGCCTGACCGGCGTACAATTTGTTCATCGGGAGATCCCCGGTAGCCAGGTCTACTGGTTCTGCAACTTCACGCAGAAGCCCTGGGAAGGGGAGATCAAGGTGCGAGACGGCGGAGAGTACGCGGCCCTGCTGAATGCGGAGGATGGCAGCGCGGTACGCCTGCCGAAGGGCGGAAACGCCATCAGCCTCAAGCTCAAGGCGGGAGATGCGGTGTTCGTGATGTTTACTGACCAGCCGCTGGACATCCCGGCCGCAAAGCCCGAATATAAAGAAAAGGAAATCCTTACCCTAGAGCGCTGGTGGGATGTGGAATTCTGCCAGAAGGGGGGAGAGCATGCTGTGGAAACATTCTCCACACTTAATGACTGGACCACCAACAGCGACCCCGTGGTGAAGTATTTCTCCGGCACTGCAAACTATAAATCGGCCTTCTGTATCCCTGCTGGCGCTCTGGACAAACAGGAGCAGGTCCGTCTGGATCTCGGCACGGTGAATGTGATGGCGGAGCTAATCGTCAACGGCCATAATGCCGGAGTGCTTTGGAGAGAGCCATATATCAGCGCAGATATTCTTCCTTGGCTGAAAGAAGGTGAGAATACGATAGAAGTGAATGTGACCAACCTCTGGGTCAACCGAATGATAGGGGACCGCCAGCGTGGGGAAAAACCCGTGACCAACGTGCGTCGTTTCTACAATGCCGGCGACAAACTCCTCCCTTCCGGCCTGCTTGGCCCTGTTAAACTGATAGGTTATTCCGAACGATGACTGAAGAACTGAACCTTGTGCGCGATCTAGCCGTAATCCTGATCTCGGCAGGCGTATTTACCATAATATCCAAAGCCCTTAAGCAACCGCTGATACTGGGCTACATCATTGCCGGTTTCCTGATAGGCCCCAATGTCAAGTTCTTTTTCAATATCTCCAGCGCGGAGGTGGTGGAGCAATGGTCCGAGATCGGATTGATTTTCATGATGTTCGGTCTGGGCCTGGAATTCAGTTTCAAGAAACTGCTGAAAGTGGGCAGCGGCGCCCTTGTGACTGCCGGGACCAAATTCCTGGGTGTGTTCGTCATAGGTTTCATCATCGGGCAGGCTCTCTCGTGGACTGTGATGGAGAGCATTTTCCTGGCTGGTCTTCTAAGTATGTCGTCCACGGCCGTGGTGCTCAAATCCTACGAGGACATGGGGCTGAAAGAGAAGCCTTATGCACCACTTGTATTCGGCACTCTGGTGGTTGAAGACCTGATAGCGATCATCTTGATGGTATTGCTGTCTACAATGGCCGTATCCAACAGTTTCGCTGGAGGGGAGCTGGTGCTTGCTATCGCAAAACTGGTGTTCTTCATCGTGCTGGTATTCATCGTGGGCATATATCTGATCCCGACGTTGTTTAAACGCGCCCGCAAATATCTTAACGACGAAATCCTTCTTCTGGTGAGCATCGGCCTTTGCTTTGCGATGGTAACGATTGCATCTGCGGCTGGTTTTTCATCCGCTCTCGGTGCATTTGTAATGGGTTCCATCCTGGCCGAAACCCTTGAAAGCGAGAATATCGAGCATCTGGTCAGGCCGATCAAAGACCTGTTCGGCGCCATCTTCTTCGTCTCTGTAGGTATGATGGTGGCACCGGCTGTGATCCTTAAGTATCTCCCTGTTATCCTGCTGCTGGCCGTTATAGTCATCCTCACACATATATTCTTCAGCGCAGCCGGAATCCTGATGACGGGAAAAGGCCTGGAGAATTCGGTTCATACGGGGTTCAGCCTGGCCCAGTTGGGTGAATTCGGCTTCATCATCGCCGGAGTCGGCGTCAGTCTGGGCGTGATGAGGGATTTCATCTATCCTGTAATAGTTGCCGTTTCTGTAATCACTACCTTCACCACCCCTTATATTATTAAACTGGCAGGACCGGCCTACTCATATCTGCTCAGAAAGGCTTCTCCCAAGTTGCTGGACCGTATATCGCAGATGGAACGCAAGGATGAGCGATCGGCTGCGGAAAAGAGCGACTGGCACAAACTGCTGTCTGCCTATTTCACCCGTATACTGCTCTATGGAGTCATTCTCTTTGCAATAATGATTGTCTCCCGCACGCTTATCGAACCCGGAATCGGAAAATTATTAAGCAGTTGGAGTGAGCTTGGAAGGAACATCCTTTCCGTTGTCATTACTTTGGCGCTGATGTCTCCTTTCCTGTATGGTTTCGCGGTCAGTTCCGGCACGGCCAACACCTACGCCCAGAACCTCATCAATGCCAAGCAAAGCAACGTTTGGCCGGTGCTGGGGCTTCTGCTTGCCCGTTTCTTCATTGCCATCGGCATAGTTATGGCTGTGATCAGCACCCATTTCCAACTGGCCGGATGGGCCGCCGTGCTGATAATCGTCGGAGGCTTGATATTCTTTTTCTTCGCTCGCAGGAACATACGCACCCGCATGACCTTTCTGGAAAGCAGATTCTTCAACAATCTCAATCAGAAGGAACAGGAAGCCAGAAGAAAGGCGCCGGTGACCAGTTCCATCATGGCCAAGATGAGCGGCTACGATGTGAAGCTCGACCGAATCAAACTCAGCGCTGATTCTTCTTTTGCCGGCATGAAGCTGAAAGAACTCCCCATCAGGGATGAGTCTGGAGCGAACATAATCAAAATCAGCCGTGGATCCCACAGTATCCTTGTGCCTTCCGGAAATGAGACAGTATTCCCCGGGGATGTCCTCCTTGCGGTAGGGACTACCAAGCAGCTGGATGCCCTGAAGGCAATGGTGGCCAATTCTATCGATCTTGCCGAAAAAGGCGACGAGGATAAGTTCGACATCGCCACTCTGGACATAAAGAAAGACTCCTACCTTTGTGGCAAGAGTCTTGAATCTTTGGAGCTGCGCAAGTCCAACTGCATGGTTATAAGTGTATTGCGCAACGATGAGATGATAACCAATCCCCGTGCCAGCCTTGTTTTCGAAGAAGGGGACAGGGTTTGGTTCGCCGGCGAGACTACTTCAGTAAATTACCTAGTATCGAACGGGTAAGAGTCCTGGTTGCGGTGCTGGTGGCACTCTTTATCGCTTTGTTGGCGATATTCTTGCCGCTGGTAGTGCTGGACTTCTTGCCGGTTACGGAATTCGCGACGGCGGTGCCCACGGAAGTTGTAACGCTGGTGATGACAGCGCCTGCGGCAGCCTTGGCTATCTTGCTGAAAATGCTCTTGGTGCCCTTGGAATTGCCGTTTTCCTTGGCAGCCTTCTCGGATTTCGCTTTCTGCTCCTCCACTGCGGCGGCCTGGGCTTCCTGCTCTTCCTCGGCACGCTGCGCATCTGCAAGCAGAACTTCGAATGCACTTTCGCGGTCGATGGGAGTGTCGTATTTGCCGGCAATCATCGAGCTGTTTATCAGCTGCCTGCGCTGAGCCTCCGTAATTGCACCTATCTGACTCAAAGGGAAGAGTATCTTGGCGCGCTGCACGATCTGGGGTGCGCCTTTTTCATCGAGGAACGAAACCAGAGCCTCGCCAGTACCGAGCTCCATGATGGCATCCGCAGTCTTGAAAGCGGGATTCGGACGGAAGGTTTCTGCCGCAGTGCGGACTGCCTTCTGGTCTTTGGGAGTATAGGCGCGCAGGGCATGCTGCACGCGGTTGCCAAGCTGGCCGAGGATGTTCTCGGGGATATCTGTAGGGGACTGCGTGATAAAGTATACGCCGACGCCCTTGGAGCGAATCAGACGTACTACCTGCTCGATCTTGTCTACGAGTGCCTTGGGAGTCTCGTCGAAGAGGGTGTGAGCCTCGTCGAAGAAGAATACGAATTTGGGCAGTTCCAGATCTCCAACCTCGGGCAGCTTGGAATAGATTTCCGACAGCAGCCACAGCAGGAAAGTGGAGTACAGCTTGGGGTTCTGCATAAGCTTGTCGGCCGCCAGAACACTCAGGATGCCTTTTCCGCAGTTGGTCTGGAGAAGGTCGTAGATATCGAAAGCGGGCTCGCCGAAGAATTTTTCGGCACCCTGGCTCTCCAGGCTCAGGAGGGCACGCTGGATGGCACCGATGCTGCCGTCGCTCACGTTGCCGT
The DNA here is from genome assembly GCA_946406095.1 of uncultured Bacteroidales bacterium. Lineage (GTDB taxonomy): Bacteria > Bacteroidota > Bacteroidia > Bacteroidales > UBA932 > Cryptobacteroides. The sequence goes on from CAMJJO010000071.1 coordinate 6,716, forward strand.
ACACCACCTTGTATTCGGCGGCATGGTCGGAAACATAGGCAACCATTGCGCGAAGGTCCTTAAGGTCGAGCAGAAGCAGGCCTTTGTCGTCCGCGACACGGAAGATGATATCCATGACTCCGCTCTGCACCTCGTTCAGGCCGAGCAGACGGCTGAGGAGCATGGGTCCCATGTTGGAAATGGTCGTGCGCATGGGATGTCCCTGCTCGCCGAACACGTCGTAGACGCGCACGGGGCAGCCTGCGAACTGGGGATTCTCGATCTCGAACTCGGGCATGCGCTTCTCGATGAAGCCGCTCAGGGCACCGGGCTGGCTGACGCCGCTGAGGTCGCCCTTCATATCTGCCATGAAGCAGGGGACACCTGCCTGGCTGAAGGTCTCGGCAAGAACCTGGAGGGATACGGTCTTACCCGTACCGGTGGCACCGGCGATAAGTCCGTGGCGGTTGGCCATCTTACCGCAAATGGAGATAGGGCCTTGTTCGCAGTGGGCGACATAGAGCCCGCGTGTGGTGTCTAGCATATCTGATTATTCTAAATGTTACTTTCTTCCGTGAGACTTGCGGCCATGTTTCTTTTTCTTCTTGGAAACATAGTAGCCGGCGGCAAGGGCGATGATCGCTACAGCGATGATGATGTAGGTCATCGAGTTTGCGTTGTCTCCCTTTACGCGCGACCACATTGCAAGGAGTTTGTCGGTATCCTTGCCCCAGTCGTGCTCAAGAGCGCAGCGGTCGATAACTTCCTGTTCGGGATAGAGGACAGGGTTCACATGCACGCTGTCGGCATCGGGCCCGAAAAAGTAGCTGAGGTCGATAGGGTCGTATTCCTCGTCGATCTGGCTTTCCAGAACTTCGCGTGCACCATTGGCAGAAACATAGCCGGTCTCTTCCATATTGCGGATGGCAATGTCCGGACGGCACATGAAGTCGATGAAATAGCTGGCAGCCTTGATGTTCTTGGCATACTTGGGGATAACCCAACCGTCGAACCAAACGGTGCTGCCCTCTACGGGAACCGCATAATCCAGCGAAACGCCGACTTCGGCTGCTTCTTCCATCGCCCAGACAGCATCTCCGCTCCAGTTAAGGGAGATGACGCCGCGTCCCTTTGTCATCTGGTCTTTGCCGAAATCGGCCTCCCATCCAAGAACGCCGTCCTTGACCTGTTTCAGGTATGCTTCCACTGCGGCGATGGACTCATCGGAAGAATCCCACATAAGTTCCTGCAGGGTAACCTTGCCCTCAGAAAGCTCCTTCTGCTTTAGATAGATGAGCACAGGCCCGTAGACATCGCGGGGGGCATCCTTTATAAGAATCTGTCCGGCAAACTTAGGATTACGGATGACATCCCACGTGCTTGCTTCTTCGGCAGTGACTTCCTTGGTGTTGTAGATGATTCCGGTAGTGCCCCACATATAGGGAACCGAGTAATCGTTGGCATCGATTGCAGGGTTGATCTCCTTGAACATCTTCTGCATGTACGGAGACTTGTTCAGGGCTATGTAATTGATGGAATCCGGAATGGATGCAAAATCCAGGGGGAGGAGAAGATTGTTATTGAGCATCCTCTCGATGATATAGTCCGAAGGACAGACAACGTCATAATCCTCGTGGCCCTTCTCGATCTTGGAGAGCATTGTCTCGTTGATGTCGAAAGTCTGGTAAACCACTTGGATTTCCTCACCGGTCTGGGTTTTGTACCACTCCTCGAATTCGGGGATAACCGATTCGTCGATGTAGTCGGACCAGTTGTAAACCTTGAGGATTTCTTCACGGTTGGAAGAGCAGGCGACCGCGGCGACAAGAGCAGCCACGGCAATCAGCATTTTTTTCATTTCTTATCGTTATTCTTTGATTGACGGATGTTGATAACAAGGAGCACTACAAGAATGACCAGGAAAAGTATGGTCATGAGTGGCTTGAGTTCAGGGGTAAGGCCACCCTTGCGGGCGTCCGCATAGATATAGGTGGAAAGCGTGTCCAGCCCTATGGTGCCACGGGTGAAGAAGGTGACTGCGAAGTCGTCCAGGCTCATGGTGAAGGACAATATGAATCCGGATATCATTCCGGGCCTCAGGGCAGGAATCATCACCTTGCGCAGTGCCTGTGTGGGAGTCGCCCCGAGATCCAGCGCGGCTTCGTAGATGTTGGGATTCATCTGGCTGAGCTTGGGAAGCACGTTGAGCACCACATAGGGGGTGCAGAAAGTGATGTGGGCAAGCACGACCGTCGTATAACCCTGGGAGATGTGCAGGAACACGAACAGCAGGAAGAGGCTGACACCCGTGATGATATCCGGATTGATCATCGGGATATTGTTAAGGAATGTCATCACGTTCTTCGCACGGCCTTTCATGTTATGGATTCCAATGGCTGCAACGGTTCCGAGCATGGTGGCAAGGAGAGACGCTATCAGCGCAATCAGCAATGTGTTCTCCACTGCCGAGAGCAGGGCGGACGAATTCTGCATGCTTCCCGAGAACAGATTCTTGTAGAGGCTGAATGAGAAGCCGGTCCAGTTGCCAAGGCTCTTGGCCTCGGTGAAGGAGAACACCGCGATGAATACGATGGGTGCGTACAGGATGATCAGTATCAGCCAGATATAGATTCTGGAGAGTATCTTCGTACTGTTCTTCATCATATTGCCCCTCCGCTGACAGCCTCCTCGGAATCACTTCCCTGGAGGAACGTTGTAATACCTATGATCAACAGCATGATGAGCGACAAGGCTGCACCATAGTTCCACATCGAGTTGTTGATATTCTCCTGGATGATGGTACCGAAGAGTTTGATCTTGTTGTTTGTGAGGAACTCGGA